>DASWEO010000287.1:0-4937 GCA_036394715.1 Steroidobacteraceae bacterium | reverse complement strand
ATGTCGACCAAGGTCGCGTAAGTCATTTTGCTGACATCATTCATCAGATATTCGGCACGGAAACCCGGGTCTGTAGGCCGGTGAAGAGTGCCGCTCCGTAACTTGAATTACCACTACATAGCTCCTAACGTGCTTGTACCGTCATCATGAGGTTGGACCGAGGGCGCAAATTGATTTGCGCCTCGAGTTCAATGGGATCGTCGCCGGCGCGAGTCAAGCGAAAGCGACGTGACATCGCCTGGACGTGGACCAGCATCTCGAACATCGCGATATTCTCGCCGATGCAGTGCCGCGGTCCCACCGCGAAGGGTATGTAGGCAAACCGATGGCGTTCTTCGGCGTCGGGGCCGGCGAAGCGCTCGGGCCTGAATTCCTCCGGCTCGCTCCAGAAGGCCGGATGCCGGTGCAGCATATAGGGACTGATGAACACATCGGTGCGCGGTGCAATGGGATAACCGCCGAGCTCGTCCGCCTCGAGCGTGCGGCGCGTGATCAGCCAACCCGGCGGATAGAGCCGCAGCGCCTCCTGCAGCACCTGGTGGGTGAACTCGAGCGCCTCTGCGGCGTCCAGTCCGAGCGTCTGATCGGGACTCGTGCGATCGGCTTCGGCCTGCAGCCGCGCCTGGGTCTCGGGATGCTGACTGATGAGATACCAGGTCCAGGTGAGCGCCGCCGCAGTGGTCTCGTGCCCGGCAACGATCAGCGTCAATACCTCATCGATCAGCTCCTTGTCGCTCATGGCTTCGTCCGTCTCCCGGTCGCGGCTTGCCATGAGCATGCTCAGAAAATCGAAATGCTCCTCACCCGTGCGGCGCCGGCGCTCGATGAGTTCGGCCACCAGCTTGGTCAAGGAGCGGAACCGGAACGCGAATTTCAGGTCGCGGTTCTGCTCCTTGGCGACCACTTCGAACGGGTTGGCGCCGAACTGCGCCTCCAGGCGCGCAAGGTCGGTGCCGAATATCGAGCGCAGCACGATCTCCAGGGTCAATTCGCTGGCATCGTCGCTCAAATTGACGGCCTCGGCGCGCGCCGCCTTGTCCGCCCAGCGCGCCGCGAATTTGTCGTTGACTTCGCGGATCAACGCCCCGAATTGATCGATGACGCGGCGATGAAACGAGGGCTGCATCATGCGCCGCTGCTTACGCCAGAAATCACCCTCGCTGGTCATGATGCCGTTGCCGAGCAGGATCTTGACGCGATCCATTCCTTCGCCCTTGGTGTAGTTGCGATGGTTCGACAGCAACACCCGCTTGATGTCGTCGGGGTGGTTGATGACGTAGTTGTAAACGCCTCGGCCGGGCGCGAAGACTCGATAGATGTCGCCGAACTCCGCGAAATAGCGGCGGAAGCGTGCGAGCGATTCGTCGTTGCCGCCGAGATCGAAGCTTTCGGCGGGGCCGGGGGGCAGTGCCAGGGTTTGCATCGTCATATTGTAACGTAGGAGGGGGACAAGGCTTGCGGAGCCCAGCGGCGTTCTCGACAATGCCCGTCGTGGAAGAAAAACCCGGTGGCGGCCTTCGCAATACCATTTACGAACAGCAGACCCGCTCCGGCAGGCGGCTGACCCGCGGCCGCTTGTTCCTGTACAAGATTCTCGTGCCCGTGGGCGTGTCCCTGCTGCGATTGGTGTGGCGCTGGTCGCGCATCATACAAGTCACGGGCGCGGAGCACATTGCCGCGGCGCTCGAGCGCGCGCCCTCGTTCATACCGGTCTACTGGCACCAACACACGCTTTTCTGCGTGAAACAGCTGCTGCGTGAGCGCCGCGCCGGATTGAAGCTGGGCTTCTTGATCTCGCCGTCGGTCGACGGGGAGATCGGCGCGATGATCGTGCGGAACCTGGGCGGCGAGGTGATTCGCGGCTCGTCCTCGCACACCGGCGCCCGGGCGCTGCGCGACTACTATCAGGCGCTGGCGCACGAGGGCGTGTCCCCCGCGATCACGCCGGACGGTCCGAGGGGTCCGCCGTGGAAGTTCAAACCCGGGGCCGTGCTGCTCGCGCAACTGTCGGGGCGGCCCATGATCCCCTTGAGCTACGCTGCGTCGCACGCCTGGAAGATCAAGTGGGATCGCTTCGTGATTCCATGGCCGCTCTCGAGAATCGTGATCGCCGTCGGCGAACCGGTGTATGTTGCCAAGGGGTTGAATGCCGATGGGCTGGCACGCCTGCAGTCGGACATGGAGCATCGCTTGGCGGCGCTGTTCGAGGAGGCGCAGAGCGCTCTCGGGTGAGATTTGTCATCAGGCCCTAACAATCAACTGCTTAGCTTGTATTCCTTATAACATATGCGAGAATCCGGGTGCATGTGCAACAAGCGAAATCAAAGGAACTGTGTGGCGCATTCGGTTTTTCGCTTGAATCCAGTGGCAAACTGTTGATTCATAACCGCAACAATTCATCTGGGACCTCCGAAGGCGCATGGCAATAGCACCCCACGATCCCCGCCACCCAGACTTGACCGCCTCGGACGTATTGTCCCCGCAGACATGGCCGAAGCGCGGTATTCGTCCGGCCACGGGGCTCGATGTGATCTGCACCAAGATCGCCGTTGATTTCCAATCGATGACAGCGGTAACTGCTCTCGAGGTCATCGCCGCCAATTTGGAGCTGCTGCGCGAGGCGACGCGCACGGACGCCGCCTTTCATATCCCACTCGACGCGGAGTCGGGACTGTTCAACGAGATTCAGGTGGCGCGCGGCATGCTCGCCACCGGCAACCCGGAACAGCTGCGCGGCCAGTCCCTGGAATCCTTCCCGTGGCTGCAATCGCGTCTGGCGCCGCTGCGGGTGTCGGAGATGCGCGATACCGCCAAGCCGCGCGGCGATCAGACCGATGACGCCGCCGTGTGGAATCAGCTTGGGGTGGGATCGGTACTGATCATCGTTTATTTCATCGAAGGCCGGGCGGCCGGCCTCTTAGGAGTAGCCGGTGCGCAGCCGCGCGAGAACTGGGAAGTTCAGCTGCATCTCCTATTGAAGCTGGTCGGCAGCAGCATCGCCACCGGCCTCGAACGCATCGAGATCCAGCGCCACCTGCGCGACCTGGAGGAGCGCAATGAGCTTGCGTTGTACAGCGCGAACGACGGGCTTTGGGACTTCGACACCCTCAACAATCGCGTCTATCTCTCGCCGCGCTGGAAAGCGATGCTGGGGTACGACGAGGCCGACGTGGGGCAGGCGCCGGACTGGCGAACCCTGGTGCACTCGGACGACATGTCGCGCGTGCAGGCCGCCATTCGCGATCACGTGGCGGGAAAGACGCCGATTTTCGAGAGCCTGCACCGCATGCGCCACGCCACCGGCGAGTGGCGGTGGGTGATCAGCCGCGCCAAGGCCAAGGTCGACGACAAGGGCCGCTTGCTGCGCCTGGTCGGAGTCGAGCTCGACATCACCGAGCGCAAACTGTACGAGGAAGCGCTGTTTCGAGAGAAGGAGAGCGCGCAGATCACTCTGCAAAGCATCGGTGACGGGGTCATCACCACCGATGCCAAAGGGGTGATCGATTATGTGAATCCGGTGGCGGAGGCGCTCACGGGGTGGCGTCTCGAGGACAGCCAGGGCCGTGCCATCGAAGAGATTTTCCGCGCCTTCCACGAAGAAACCTGCGAGCCGCTGGAGAATCCGCTGGCGGTGGCGATTCGGCGCACGCGGTCGATCAAATCGGTGCGGCCGATGCTGTTGATTCGGCGCGACGGCAACGAAATCTACGTCGAGAGCACGGCATCGCCGATACGCGACGGCAGCGGCGCGGTCTCGGGCGGTGTGCTGGTGTTCCACGACGTGAGCGAGGCGCGCGAGCTCAACCGGCGCCTGAGCTATCACGCGAGCCACGACGTCCTGACGGGGCTGGTGAACCGCCGCGAGTTCGAAAACCGCATGGAACGGGCGCTGAAGAGCGCCAAGGCGCGCGAGACTTCGTACGCGCTGTGCGTCCTCGATCTGGACCAGTTCAAGATCGTCAACGATACCTGCGGGCACAGCGCCGGCGACGCCCTGCTCGGGCAGGTCGGAGCGCTGCTGAAATCCAAAGTCCGCTGGCGCGATACGCTCGCACGCCTGGGCGGCGATGAGTTCGGCATTCTGCTGGAAAGCTGCTCTCTGGATGAGGCCATGCGCACCGCGGAAGCGCTGCGCGAGGCGGTGCGCAACTTCAAGTTCACCTGGGAGGAGCGCACCTTCCGCCTGGGCGCGAGCATCGGCGTGGTGCCCCTCTCCGCGGACAATGCCGACGTGGCGTCGGTATTGAGCGCCGCGGACAGTGCGTGTCAGGCGGCCAAGGAGGCGGGCCGCAATCGCGTCCACAGCTTCGAAGAGAACGACATCGACCTGATGCGCCGGCGCCGTGAAATGCAATGGGCGGCGCGCATCAACAATGCCTTGGAGGAGGGCCGCTTCGAGCTGTTCAGGCAGACGATTCTGCCGCTGCAGACGGCGGAATCCGGCGCCCACTACGAACTGCTGCTGCGCATGCGCGATGAAGCCGGCAAGATCGTCGCGCCGGATCAGTTCATGACGGCGGCCGAACGCTACGGCATCACGCCGAGCATCGATCGCTGGGTCATCGAGAACGCGTTCCGGTGGCTGGTCTCCGAGGCCGACGAACGCGAGAAATTGACCATGTGCTCGATCAACCTCTCGGGGCAGAGCCTGGGCGACGATAAGTTCCTGCCCTATGTGATCGATCAATTCCACCGCAGCGGCCTGGATGCCACCAAGATCTGCTTCGAAATCACGGAGACGGCGGCGATCGCGAGCTTCTCGCAGGCGAATCGCTTCATTCAGGCGCTGAAGGAATTGGGCTGCAAGTTCGCGCTCGATGATTTCGGCACCGGGCTGTCGTCGTTCGGCTATCTCAAGCACTTCCCGGTCGATTACTTGAAGATCGACGGCAGCTTCGTCAAAGAGATACTGCACGATCCCATCGACCGGGAGATGG
>DASWEO010000286.1:0-6189 GCA_036394715.1 Steroidobacteraceae bacterium | reverse complement strand
AGAGTAACGGCCCTTAGGCTCGGCGCGGCGCGCCCGACTGATCAAGCGGCTCATGGCGCCATAGCTCGCGCGATCGGTGGCCAGCACCACGAGCTTGAGCTCATCGATGCAGGTGAGCTCCGTGCCGATGATCAGCGGCAGTCCGTGCTGCTTGGCGGCGACGTGAGCGCGTACCACGCCCGCCAGCGAGCATTCGTCGGTGAGTGCCAATCCGCAGTAATTCAACCGTTTGGCCTGGGCGATCAATTCCTCGGGTTGAGAAGCGCCGCGCAAAAAAGAGAAATTACTCAAGGCATGGAGTTCGGCGTACACGGCGATCTCAAGCGCGCCCGCCGTTCAAGCGAACACTCCGTGTAAATACCAACGCTTGGATTGACGTTCCTGAAAAACCCACAGCCTTGCGCCTTGGGGTAAACGCGTGCCCGGCTTCGGCTTCCTGCCTGCGCATTGACTCGGGCCATCCTGGCCCTCGCCCTGCGGGCGCCCTGCGGGCGTCGGCTTCGGCTTCCTGCCTTCGCATTGGCGTGCAATATAGTAATCGCGTGCCACGCCCCGGCCGTCCCACCAGCCGCTCTCGATGCGTTCAGGGCCCTGTTCCAGAACCAAGCCGCATTGACGCTCGCCCATCCCGGGCTCGCGCCCTTCGGGCGCCCCTACGGGCGTCGGCTTCAGCGTCCTGCCTCCGCATTGACTCGGGCCATCCTGGCCCTCGCCCTGCGGGCGCCCTGCGGGCGTCGGCTCCGGCTTCCTGCCTTCGCATTGATGACCCTCCTGCATGTCCGGTAGGGATAAGGCCAGCGGCGCGTCCAGCAGCCACACAGGACGCGGCATGCCCTCGCCGCTGCCACGGTCGATCATCTTCTCGCCCATGCGCCGGACAGAGGTCAGCGACAGTTCATGGACGCGCCGCCAAGCCGCTTCGGGTCGGTGCTCCGCGATTGAAGCAACCCCATACACCGCGTCCTCGCCCAGGCGCGCGCGCAAACGCTCCACCAATTGCGGCGCCGTGTCGCGGCCACCGGTGCCTGTCAATCCGCCAAAGACATCGAACGAGCCGGCCGAGAGCGGCTGCAAGAAGCCGGAGACCAATTCCATGCCTCGGACCGGTGCGTCGAGCGCGAGCCTTCCCAGCTTTTGGGCAATCACATCCGTCAAGCGGCGGCGTTCACTGGTGATGCTCGCCAGCCCCAAATGCACCCGGGTCGCAGGCCCCGCACGATGCCGCAGCTTCAGCCGCAACACCTGTACACCGGCCTGACGCTCTCGCAGAAACTGCGCACAGCGCACGATCAGCGGTTCGAGCGCCTTTTCCAGATAAGCGACGTTCTCGATCTCCGTCTCGAAATCACATCGCGCTCGAAAGCGTTCGCGCAGCACGAACGCTCTGCGCGGAGCGAATTGCCGCGCCAGCGCAATGTCGAGATCCTGCACCGCTGCAGGTCCCAAACGGCGCGCGAGACCGGCGCGCGGCAGGCGCAGCAATTCACCCATGCACGTCACACCCATGGCGCGCAAAGTCTGCAGCCGTTCGAGATCCCAGGCCGTACAAGCAATCGGCAACTTCGCCAGGCGCCCGGGCAGCATTCCGAGATCTTCGATGACGATTGGGCAGCCGGCGTCCCGGTGGCCGGCACTCCGGTCACTGCCCCGCGCGAGCCAGAGCGCTGCCAAAGTCGACGGGGCCGTGGCGCTGTGGGCCGGCAGCTCGAGCCGGCGCCAACAGGCATCGATGTCGGCGTGCAAGGTTTCAAGTGGACCGAGTAACTTCAGGCTCCCTTTGATCTCCAGCAACAGAGCATTAGGTGGTTCGATGCTGACGAACGAAGTGAATTGTTGGGCATGCAGACAGAGACGCTGCAGTACGGCGGCGGAATGTTCCATGTTGACCAACTCCGGAAACACCGCGGCATACCAGAGCTGCTTTGAGCGTACGCGGCCAGCTGTCTGCGGGGTCGGCGGTACACCACCCGCCTTCAATACCCGGGGTGCAGAGCGTTGCGCCCGTGGTGGCGTGGGCGCGGACGCCGGCGTGAGCGTTGGCGTTGATGGTGCAAGCGATGGCGATGCAGGTATGCGCGCGGGCGATGCGTCAGCCTCGGCAAATAAATCCGCCGTCCGCGATTCCGCCGTCCAGGATTTCATAAGTCGCCAAGATCGACAGGGCCCGGTCGGCCGCCTTGCACCTTGAGTAGATCGAGACGTGCCTCAGGCTCACCCTGCGTCATAACCATACGCAGGCTGGCGGGCGAAGATTCGAAACGATGCCGCTCGGGGCGAAACAGCACACCGAGTGCACCGCCCGTCTCGGCCGCGAGCTTCAAACGCCGCAGCCAGCGATCATCGGTGCCCTTCAGCCAGAGCAACACCGCGGCACAGACACCCGAACCCAAAGCCTGTTCAGCCGCCCACAATGCTTCCGTGGCGCTGGCAGGGCGCACTACCAGCAAGCGCGTGAGTTCGATGCCGGCTTGCGCTAATGCAGGGGCATAGGGTTCATAAGGCGGTGCAATCCAGACCAGCCAGGGAGCCTCGGTCTTTCCTTGGCCCACCTTGCGCTGGCACTCCACCAACGCCGGTAAAAAAAGCTGCACCTCGCCCAAGCCGGTATGGTCCAGCAATACCTCGATGAGCGACGCCGTCGGCCACCCACCCCCCGGCAAGCGGGCATCCAGCGAGCTCTTACCGGTGGACCAAACCGGACGAGTGGGGGCAGCCGAGGCGTCTTTTAACTTCCAGACGCGTGCATCGGCCAAAATATCCGCGAGCGACGATAGTTGACGCTCGCCCATCCTGGGCTCGCGCCCTGCGGGCGCCCCTTCGGGCGTCGGCTTCGGCATCCTGCCTCCGCATTGACTCGGGCCATCTTGGCCCTCGCCCTGCGGGCGCCCTTCGGGCGTCGGCTTCGGCATCCTGCCTCCGCATTCACGCAGCATCCACGTCTTTACCGCGACGAAGCACTCCGACGACCACCCCTTCGATAATCATAGGCTGTTCTTTGAGGTCGACACGAATGGGTTCGAAATCGGTATTTTCGGGCAACAGCCACACGATGGTGCCTTCTTGCCGATAGCGCTTGACGGTCACTTCATTATCCAAGCGCGCGACCACGATTTGGCGATTGCGCACTTCGGGCGTGCGATGCACGGCAACTAGATCGCCATCCAGGATGCCGGCATTTTTCATACTCATGCCCCGCACTTTCAGCAGGTAATGCGGTCGGGGTTGGAATAGCTGCGGGTCGATCTGATAGCGCGTTTCGATATGCTCTTCGGCCAGGATCGGACGGCCGGCAGCGACGCGCCCGATGAGCGGCAGTCCCAATTGTTCACGCAGAATGTCCTTGAGTTGGATGCCGCGGGAAGCGCCGGGGATGAGATCGATGACGCCCTTGCGCTGCAAGGCGCGCAAGTGTTCCTCGGCGGCATTCGGTGATTTGAAGCCCAGCGTGCGCGCGATTTCCGCACGCGTGGGCGGCATCCCGCTTTCCACAATGGCGTCTTGAATGAGCCTCAAGATCTGAGTTTGGCGGGGGGTAAGGTCCGACATGCTTCACCTGTATATGTAGCCAGTGGCTGGTATTATATACAGTCTTCGGGCACTGGCAAGTCCCCCGATAGAGCGGTAATTTGGCGGGCCATTCCATTGAACGGGGCTCCAATGACGCAAGAAAAACAAGATCGCTCGCGCGACCGCCTCCTCGGCATGGATCAGCCCATCACGCGGCGCGACTTCCTGAACGGCATCGCCGTAGGAGCCGCCGCGGCTGCCTCCGGCCCCCTGCTCGGAGCCGTCCCAAGCGCCGCCGAGCTGCCCCCCGCCGCTCAAGACGCCTTTGGCTACTATCCCCCGCTCCTCACCGGCCTGCGCGGCAATCACCCCGGCTCCTTCGAGGACGCCCATGCACTGCGCGACGGCAAACCAACGCCCGCGGCCGCGGACACCGGCGAGGAATACGACCTGATCGTCGTCGGCGCGGGCTTGAGCGGCCTTGCCGCCGCGCACTTCTACCGTGCACAAACCAACGCGCAAAGCCGCATCCTCATTCTCGACAATCACGACGATTTCGGCGGTCACGCCAAACGCAACGAATTCAACCTGGGCGGCCATCTGAATTTATTGAACGGCGGCACCTTGGAAATCGATAGTCCGCGACCCTACGGTCCGATCGCCGCAGGCTTGTTGACGGCGCTCGGCATCGACGTGGTGAAACTTGCCAAAACGACTCAGAACCTCGAGTTCTATGAAAGCCTCGGTTTGCAGAGCGGCGTGTTCTTCGATCAAGAAACCTTTGGCGCCGACAAGCTCATCGTCGGCCTCGGCCGGGTTCCGTTCAAACAATTTCTGGAGCAGGCGCCCCTGTCCGCGCCCGCGCGCGAAGCCATCGTCCAGATCCAGGAAGGACAGATCGACTACCTGCCGGGCCTGTCGTCCGATGATAAAAAACAGCGGTTGTCGCGCATGAGTTACGAAGCGTTTCTGCGCGACCTCGTCCATGCGGATCCCTCCGTGCTCAACTTCTATCACGCGCGCACCATGGGCGAATGGGGAGTCGGCACGGACGCCGTGTCCGCGCTCGACTGTTGGGGTTTCGGCATGCCCGGATTTCAAGGCATGAATCTGGCGAAGGGTTCGATTCAGCGCATGGGTTTCACACCGGCGGGTTACGCGGATACCGGCGGATCGTTCCGCCTGCATTTTCCCGACGGCAACGCAACGATCGCGCGTCTCTTGGTAAGAGATCTCATACCGAACGCGGTACCCGGCGACAGCGTCGACGATGTGGTGACCGCACGCGTGAACTATGCGCAACTCGATCGCAGCACGTCGCGGGTTCGCCTGCGATTGAATAGTATCGCCGTCCGCGCACGCCACCTCGGCGATCCCAAATCGGCCGGCCAGGTGGAAGTAACTTACCTGCGCGGCGGCCGGACATTCACGGCACGCGCGCGCGGCACGGTGCTGGCGTGCTACAACATGATGATTCCTTATCTATGCCCGGAACTGCCGGCGGGACAGAAAGACGCACTACACAAGCTGGTCAAGACCCCGCTGGTCTATACCAGCGTTGCCCTGCGCAACCGGCGGGCGTTCGATGCGCTCAAGGTCCACCGCATTTATGCGCCGGGCGGATATCACACGTATTTTCATTTGAATCCGCACGTCGACATCGGCCGCTACGAGAGTCCGAAATCTGCACACGATCCGATTCTCGTGCACATGGTGCGTACGCCCTGCAAGCCGGGACTGCCGGAACATGATCAGAATCGCTTAGGCAGGGCTGAACTATTGAGCACTCCGTTCGAGACCTTCGAGCGCAGCATCCGCGAGCAGCTTGCCCGCACCCTTGGGATGGGAGGTTTCGACCCCGCACGCGACATCACCGCCATCACCGTGAATCGCTGGCCTCACGGCTATGCGCCGGAATACAACCCATTGTTCGATCCGGATGTCTCCGAGCCCGAGCGGCCGCATGTCATCGGGCGAGCGCAATTCGGCCGCATCACCATTGCCAATTCAGATTCCGGCGGCGGGGCATACACCGATTCGGCCATCGATCAGGGTCATCGCGCGGTGATGGAACTATTGCGCAGCTAGCGCAATGATGGTCATCTGCTGTAAAATTTACATTCGGACTGCATTCTTAACGATGATTTAATTTCTGTGAATGGAACTTGCCGAAATTCGTCGCCGAGGAACGACAAATAGCGCAAAAATAACGCATTTCAGTTGCATTCGACGCGCGAATTTGGCTTTATGTACGACTGTGTTGCGACGCGGACGCGCCTGACCGTGACTGGGCCGGCCCGTGGCGACACTTCGGATTTTCCGATACGAACGAATTAACCCTAGGGGAATACTTTTATGACATTGACCACCACACTTAAGGCCTCTCTCGCCGTGGCCTGCGTTGTTGCTTTCGCAGGATGCACGGATCTGAAGCCCATCCAAGCCCAGATTGATGATCTGAAATCACAAGTCAGCAAACTGCAGGGCGACACGGCGAAGGCGTCGAGCGATGCAGCTGCTGCCAACAGCGCGGCTGCCGCGGCACAATCGGCTGCTTCCGGCGCGCAGAGCACCGCGAATCAGGCGTTGTCGACCGGCCAGTCGAATTCGACGGCCATTGAAGCGATCAACGAGAAGATCGATCGCATGTTCAAGAAGTCAGTGTCGAAGTAAACCGAGCAT
>DASWEO010000285.1:0-12480 GCA_036394715.1 Steroidobacteraceae bacterium | reverse complement strand
AATGCGCGAGGACAACGCAGCGGCTACGGAAATGGCGGCGGCCGATAATTCGGTCAGGCACATACATCATCATGCCCACGCCTGTTGGGATTCGGAGGAAACGCGTCATTTCTATTTCTTCGGCGTCTCGGCCCTGCTCTTCGCCGCCAGCGCGGCGGTGACGATCGTCTGGTGCGAGTCCATGTCGGCGATGGGCGGGATGTCGATGCCCGGCGGCTGGACGATGTCGATGGCGTGGATGCGGATGCCCGGACAGACGTGGCCCGGCGCCGCGGCGTCGTTCCTCGGAATGTGGGCCGTGATGATGGTCGCGATGATGCTGCCATCCTTGGTGCCCATGCTGTGGCGCTACCGCCAGGCCGTCGGCAGGACAGGCGAGACGCGCCTGGGTCGGCTGACCGCGCTGGTGGGTGCGGGGTACTTCTTCGTGTGGACCGTGTCCGGAATGGCCGCGTTTCCGCTGGGGGTCGTGCTGGCGGCGGCCGAGATGCACCTGCCGACGCTGGCGCGCGCGGTACCGGCGGTGGTCGGTGTGGTCGTCCTGATCGCCGGCTTCCTGCAGTTCACCGCGTGGAAGGCGCGTTACCTTGCCTGCTGCCGGGAGGCGCCCGGGTGCGGCCGCACGCCGCCAGCCGCTGCCGGCACGGCCTGGCGTCATGGCCTGCGCCTCGGACTTCACTGCGCCCACTGCTGTTCCGGTTTGACGGCGATCCTCTTGGGTCTCGGGGTCATGGACCTTCGCGCCATGGCTGTCGTGACGGCAGCCATCACCGTCGAACGTCTCGCACCCGCCGGTGAGCGCGTCGCCCGAGCCATCGGGGTCGTTCTCGTCGCGGCAGGGTTGCTTCTGATCGTGCGGGCAGCCGGGCTCGGATGACGGACCCGCTTCGTGGGCCTCGTGCCAGCAAGCGAATCTCCCCGAGGCAGCCGCCAGAAACCCAGGGCCGAGGCAGCCGCCATACACCTTAGGGCCCGATCGATAGCCTTCTTCCGCATTTGACTGTTTGTTATATTTGAACGAACGGGTCGCGGACCGTGGCTTCGAGGGCTTGCTCTCGCCTAGCGGCCGCTGATCACCGTGGCCTCGACATCGATCCCAAAACACATGCCTATCACACGACCCACGCCTCAAATTCGCCGCTATCAAGAGTGGCTGAAAACGAACTTCGGTCTGTCTTTCCAGGATTACAACCATCTGTGGCGCTGGTCGGTCACGGATCTCGATGCCTTCTGGCGCAGCATCTGGCAGTACGACCAAATCGAGTCGCCGACTCCGTTCGAAGGCGCACTCTGTGTCGACCGCATGCCGGGGGCAGTATGGTTCAAAGGCGCGCAGGTCAACTACGCACGGCATGTGTTTCGTCACGCCGATGCCGCGGAGGCACGCGGTCAACCCGCGATCGTGAGCGAGAACGAGCTGGGCGAGACTCGAGAAATCGGTTGGTTTGAACTCGAGCGGCAAGTCGCATCATTCGCTCTTGCGCTGCGCAGCCTGGGCGTCGAGCGCGGCGACCGCGTGGCAGCCTATCTCACCAACGGTCCGGAAGCGGTGGTGGCGTTTCTCGCCTGCTCCAGCCTCGGCGCCGTTTGGAGCGTATGCGCTCCGGATATGGGCATTCAGGCGGTCACCGATCGCTTCGTCCAGATTGAGCCGAAGATTCTCATTGCGGTTGAAACGGTTCTCTATGCCGGAAAGCGTCTGGATCGCCGCGCGACCATCGAGCAGCTGCAAAACGCGCTGCCCACGCTTCGCGCCACGATTGCGGTCGAGAGCGCTGATGCTCTGCGGAAGCTTTCAACGGGACCTACTTTCGGCGAAGCAATCTCACGTGCTGACGATGAGGTCGCTGCATTTGAACCTGAGTGGCTTCCATTTGATCATCCCATTTGGGTGTTGTACTCGAGCGGCACGACAGGACTACCCAAACCCATTGTTCACGGCCAGGGCGGAGTCTTGCTGACGGCAATGGCCAGCGCCAAGCACGGCGATCTCGGAGCGAGCTACTCCGGCGACAACGTCGGCGAGCGGTTTCACTGGTACTCGTCCACAGGCTGGGTCATGTGGAATGTGCAGGTCTCTGGATTGTTATCGGGGACCACCCTCTGCCTCTTCGATGGCAGTCCCAGCGGCGCGAAGGAAAGCCCGGACTGGAGCGTGCTGTGGCGCTTTGCGGCGCGACATAGGGTCACGTTCTTTGGCGCCGGGGCGGCTTTTTTTGCGAACTGCAAAAAAGCGGGGCTGCAGATTGCCGACTGCGGCGATCTTTCCCGCATTCGTGCTCTTGGCAGCACCGGTTCCCCTCTGGCGGAAGACGTGCAAAGGTGGGGCACCCTGCAGTTCGACGCCATCGGAACTGCAAACATCTGGTGGTACAACATTTCGGGCGGCACGGACCTCTTCGGTAGTTTTTGCACCGGCAATCGCGAGTTGCCGCAAATTGCGGGCGAAATGCAATGCCGACAGCTGGGGTCGGCGGTTGAGGCTTGGAATGACGCCGGACAGCCGGTCATAGATGAAGTGGGCGAGCTGGTATGCACACGCCCGATACCCAGCATGCCGCTTTATTTTTGGGGCGACCAAGACAATCAACGCTACCTGTCGAGCTACTTCGACATGTACAAGGGGGTATGGCGCCATGGCGATTGGATAAAGATCACCTCGAACGGCGGCTGCATCATCTATGGCCGTAGTGACGCCACCGTCAATCGCTTCGGCCTGCGCATGGGCACGAGCGAAATCTACTCGGCCGTCGAGTCGCTGCCCGAGGTACTTGACTCCCTTATATTGGACCTCGAGTACCTGGGACATCCAAGCCGTCTGCTGTTGTTCGTCGCGCTTCGCGAAGACTGCAAGCTCGCCGAGGAACTCATCAACCGAATCCAAGGGGCCATTCGCTCGCGCCTCTCACCGCGCTTTCTGCCCGACGACATCATTCATGCGCCGGCCATTCCTCGCACTCTGTCGGGGAAAAAGCAGGAAGTGCCGATGAAGAAATTATTTCTCGGTCATCCCGTGGAGAAAGTGATCAACCGGGAGACCATGGCAAATCCTCAGTGTGCTGATTGGTACATCGAACAGGCACGGGCGCATGTTGCCGGCCGCAAAACCCTTGACGGCCAAAAGATCGACCGCGGCATTTAGCCCTTGGCCTCATGACCCCGGCGCCCAGCACGCCGGGCGACGACTCAGAACGCTGCCGGATAGGCTCCGCCGTCGAGCAGGATGTTCTGACCGGTGATGTACGCGGCATGGACGCTGCAGAGAAAAGCACAGGTCTGACCTAATTCCGCGGGAGTGCCGAATCGCTTGGCAGGAATCTGCGCCATGGCCTGCGCCGCCAGGGTGGCTTCCGGTTTTCCGGTTTGCTTGGAGGCGGCAGCGAAGCCGCCGCGCAAGCGCTGGGTGTCGAAACTGCCGGGCAGAAGATTGTTGATGGTGATGTTCTTGTCGGCGTATTTGCGGGCGACTCCGGCTACGAAGGCGGTGAGGCCCGCCCGGGCGGCGCTCGATAGATCCAATCCGGCCAAGGGCATCTTGACGCTGATGGAGGTGATGTTCACGATTCTGCCGAATCCACGCGTTGCCATGGCATCGATGACTTTTTGAATGAGCTCGATGGGGGTGACCATGTTCATGGTGACGCCGGCCAGCATGGCCTGGCGATCCAGTTCGCGAAAGTCCCGATACGGCGGTCCCCCGTTGTTGTTGATCAGGATGTCGGGGGCGGGGCAGGCGGCGAGCAGCGCTGCCTGCCCTTCGACGGTCGACACGTCGGCGACCACGGGCGTCACCTCCGCCCCCGTGGCTTGCCGAATTTCCTCGGCCGTCTGATCGAGCAGCGCGGGGTTGCGTCCATTGATGACCAGTGAGACCCCGGCCTCGGCGAGCGCGCGGGCGCAGGCCTTGCCGAGCCCCTGACTCGATGCACAGACGATCGCCGTCCGCCCCCGAATTCCTAGATCCATGTGTTTACCTCGTGAATTGTCAGATTTACAAACGCGCCCAAGCGCTTGAAATGATCGCGAATCGATCGTATAGCCGGTATACCCTGGAAGCACAACTGCAACGCAGTGGAGTCATCATCATGATCAAGCGCATTCAAACCGGACCGCGCATGTCGCAGGCCGTCATACACAATAAGACCGTATACTTGGCGGGACAGGTTGCCCCCGGCGCCAGTGTGGCCATTCAGACGCGGGAAATTCTGGCATCGATCGACGCTCTGCTGGCGGAGGCAAACACCGACAAGAGCCGGTTGTTGATGGCGACCATCTGGCTCACGGACATGGCTACTTTCGCGGAAATGAACGGTGTATGGCAGGCATGGGTGGCACCGGGCGAAACACCTGCGCGTGCCACGGTCATGAGTTCTCACCTGGCATCGGCGGAATTCAGGATTGAAATCGCGGTAGTAGCCGCTCAACCGTAGACTTCAGTTACGCATGGAACTCACGTAGGCATGGAACCCACGCTCGCCGCCGCTCCGCGCTCAGCCGCCGTTCTCGAGGAATTGAAGCGCCGCGAGCCCATATTCCACAGACCGGCCGATCCTGCACCGTAGGTTTCGCCACGGTACCGCCATGCTCGAGCTGCAGAATATCCATAAGACCTTCGAGGGGAGATCCGTCCTCGCCGACGTGAACTTGATCGTTCCGAAGGGCGCCACTCATGCGTTGATCGGCTCGAGCGGTTCCGGAAAGACCACGCTGCTGCGGATCACCCTGGGATTGATTCCTTTCGACATGGGTTACGTCAAGATCAACGATCAAGCGCTGCTGTCGTTCACCCCGGTCGAATGGGCCGACCGTATCGGCTACGTGCCCCAGGACGGCGGGCTGTTTCCGCATATCTCGGGAAGGAACAATGTCGCGTTGATCGCGAAGATGCGCGGCTGGCGCAAGTCCAGAATCGACGACCGTGTGGAGGAATTGCGCAAAATCGTCGACTTGGACGCGGAGATTCTCACGCGCTTTCCGCGTGAGATGAGCGGCGGCCAGAAGCAGAGGGTCTCCATCATGCGCGCGGCCATGATGGATCCGGCCGTGATGCTGCTGGACGAGCCGATGGCGGCATTGGATCCGCTCATTCGACGGAGTGTGCAGCAGGAATTGAAATCGATTTTTCAAAGGCTGGGCAAAACCGTGCTTCTGGTGACCCACGATCTCGGTGAAGCCGTCTTTCTGGCGGAGCAGATCACCATGCTGCACGAAGGAAGAATCATGCAGACCGGGACCTACCGCGACCTGTTGCTCAATCCGGCCAGTCCATTCGTGAGTCAGTTCATCAATGCGCAGCGTACGCTTCCCGACGCGGGAGAACTGGAATGAGGCGCACATCGTTCATCGCAATCGCCGCGGCAACTCTGTGGCCATGCACTTCGTTCGCCGCGGACGGCATCGTGATCGGCGGCAAAATTTTCACCGAGAGCTACATATTGGGAGAGATGGCGGCGCAGACGATCGAGTCCTCGTCGCAGGTGCCGGTCACCCGCAAGCTCGGGATGGGAAGCACGGGCATATTATTCGAGGGTTTGAAGAGCGGCGCCATCGACCTGTACCCGGATTACACGGGAACGCTGGCGGAGGCCATTCTCAAGAGGCCGGAATTGAAATCTCTCGATGAGATTCGGCAGGCGCTGGCGGACATGGGTCTCACCATGTCGGGTTCATTGGGGTTCAACGATACCTACGCGCTGGCCGTGAAAGAGGAGTTCGCGGAGAGACACAACCTGCGCTCGATAGGCGATTTGATTCCCATACAGTCGGCGGTCAGGGCGGCTTTCAGTTATGAGTTCATGGATCGAAAGGACGGGTACCCGGGATTGGTCGACAACTATCATCTCGCATTCAATCCTCAAAAGATCAATCGCATGGAGCATACCTTGAGCTTCCAGGCGATCGATCAGAATGCCGTCGATTTGATCGACGTGTATTCGACCGATGCGAAAATAAAGAAGCTCGGTTTGCGATTGCTCAAGGACGATCACAATTATTTTCCGGTGTATCAGGCGGTCTGGGTGGCGAGAAAATCCTTCGTGGAGAAGCATCCGAGCGAATGGGAGGCGCTCCGCGGGCTCGAGGGCAAGATCAGCGAACAGGCCATGCTCGACATGAATGCGGAGGCCGACATTCAAAAGATCGATTTTGCCAAAATAGCCGCGCAATTTCTCGGGGCGGCGGCTCCGGATTCGCATGGATGGCTGCACGAGGTTGCACGCCGCACGAAGGAGCATCTGTGGCTGGTCGGCGTGTCGCTGCTATTTTCGGTCCTGGTCGGCATTCCTTTGGGAGTGACGGCGGTGCGTTTCCATGCCGCCGGACAGGCCATCCTGCTGTCGAGCGCCGTGATACAGACGGTGCCCTCGCTCGCGCTGTTGTGCTTCCTCATTCCGGTATTCGGCGTGGGGACGAAACCCGCCTTGGCGGCGCTGTGCTTGTATAGTTTGCTGCCGGTGGTGCTCAATACCTTCACCGGCATTCGCGCCGTGAACCCGATCCATTTGGAGAATGCGCGCGCATTCGGTTTGAACCGCCGGCAGGTGCTGTTTCGCGTGGTGCTGCCGCTGGCGAGCCCGACGCTGCTGGCGGGGATCAAGACCGCGACCATCGTCAGCATCGGCACGGCAACGCTGGCCGCACTGGTGGGGGCGGGCGGTTATGGCGCGCCCATCGTTTCCGGACTCTCGCTGAACGATGTCCCCACCATACTGACCGGCGCCATCCCCGCTGCCCTCATGGCCTTGGTCGCTCACGGACTTTTTGAAGTGCTGGGATTCATGTTGATTCCTGCGGGCCTGCGCAGGCGCCCCTAGACGGGGACCGCTGTTGTGGTCATGGCGCTGTGGCAGTGGCGCGGGACTGTGGCCGTAGCGCGGTGCTATGGCCGTGGATTGGACCGAATTTTGCGTTATCCTCTGCGCGCTCAATTCCACCATGTTCAACTCCAAAGATGTCTACGACAGAGGGATGCAATCAATGAGTCAGCGTACGATGGCGGCCTGCTGCGTGCTCGGTGTCGCGGCAATCATTTTCACGCAATCCGGCCTCGCGGATGCGGTTCCCCCAGCGCCTCGACCCATCGTGCTGAAGGCCGCGCGACTGTTCGATTCGGTGTCCGGCAAGCTCACGGAGCATGGTGTGCTGGTGGTCTCGGGCACCAAGATCCAGGCGGTGGGCGGGGACGCCAGGATTCCCGAGAACGCGGAGGTCATCGACCTCGGCGACGCCACCCTGTTGCCGGGGTTCATCGATGCGCATGTGCATTTGTCGCAAGAGGCGAGCCGCAACTGGTATCACGATTGGTTCGACGGCATCATGCGTTTCCCCGCCGAACAGGCCATGTACGGCGCGCACTATGCCAAGGCCACGCTCGAGGCGGGCGTCACCACGGTGCGTGACGTGGGCTCCTCGGACTATGTCTCGCTGGGGCTGCGCAACGGCATCAATGCGGGAGTGATACCGGGCCCGCGCATGCTCGTTGCCAATTATGCGATTGGATCGACGGGCGGCCACGCAGACCAGGACCCGGTACCGGCGCAACGCATTGCCGTGGCAGGTCCCATCCAGGGCGTGTGCAACGGTCCCGAGGAGTGCCGGGCCGCGGTGCGCTATCAGATCAAGTACGGCGCCGACGTGATCAAGTTCATGCCCTCCGGCGGCGTGCTGTCGCTGTCCGACCCCGTGGACAATCCTCAGCTGACGCAGGAGGAAATGAACGCCATCGTTTCCGAAGCGCACGCCTGGAAGCGCAAGGTGGCTGCCCATTGTCACGGCGACCGCGCCGCCAAGATGGCCATCGCGGCGGGTGTGGACTCGATAGAACACGGCACCTTCCTCAAGGACGATACGCTGCTGGAGATGAAGAAAAAGCACGTGTACTTGGTGGCGACGCTGTTCGCCGGCGCGTGGGTGGGCGAACACCTGGACATGTTTCCTCCGGCCATCGCGGCGAAGGCCCGTGCCGCGGGAGCGCAATCTCAGCAGATGTTCCAGCACGCCGTGAAACTCGGAGTGCCGATTGCCATGGGCACCGATGCCGGGGTCGAGCCGCATGGCTTGAACGCGCGCGAGTTTTCACTGATGACCAAGAACGGCATGGCTCCCGCAGAGGTGCTGATGGCGGGTACGGCGGGCGGCGCCGACTTGCTGGGGCTCGCCGATCAGACCGGCACACTGACGCCGGGGAAATCGGCGGATGTCGTGGCGGTCGCCGGCAATCCGCTCGCCGACATGCATGCCACCGAACATCCGGTCTTCGTCATGAAGGAAGGCACGATCTACGTGGGCGACCCCGGCACCCGCGCCGGCCGATGATCTAGCCGCGCAGCTGCCACAGCAGGAACGCGTAGGTATCGGCGGCCTCGCGATCCTGCTGCGAGCGAGTCGATCCAAAGCCGTGCCCGGCGTCAAAGTCGACGCGCAGCAGAATGGGTTTGCCGGAACTCGTCGCCGCCTGCAGCCGTGCCGCCATTTTCGCCACGTGGAAGGGCGCGACGCGCGGGTCGGTGACGCCGGTGGTCAATAGAACCGCGGGATACGGGGTGCCGTCCTTCACGGATTGATAACTGTCGATGCTCTTGAGCGCGCGGTAACCCTCGGGTTCGTTGACGGCGCCCCATTCGGGCTCCTCGCCATAGCCGTTCTGCTCGACCACATAGCGCAGCGGGTTCGACCAGCCGACGCCATCGACGACCGCGGCGAAGAGGTCGGGGCGTTCCGTCAAGGCCCGTCCTACGGCAATGCCACCCGCCGAGCGTCCGCCGATCGCGAGATGCCGCGGCGAGGTATATTTCTTCGCCACCAGATCCTCGCAAACCGCGATCAAATCGTGCCAGGTGTTCGGCTTATTGGCGAGCTGCCCCGCCTTGTGCCATTCGCGTCCGTATTCGCCGCCGCCGCGCACATTGGCGTAGCCGACGATCGCGCCGGTATCGACCAGAGCCAGGGTCCGCCCGGCGAACGCCGGTGTGTAGGTCGCGAGGCCGTAGGAGCCATAAGCGGAAATCCAGGTGGGCGCGCGGCCGTCGAGCTTCAAACCCTTGCGGTAGATGATGGTGTAGGGAATTTTGGTACCGTCCTTGGCGGCCGCGAAAAATCGCTTGGCCTCATAGCGGCTGACATCGATCGAGGGCTTCGGCGTGATGCCGGTGTCGGCGATGCGGCCGCCGGTATCGACCGAATAGATCCCGGCCGGAGTGAGCCAACCGGTGAGCGAAATCAAGACGCCGTCCAGATCGGGTACCGCATAGACCGCACCAATGGTGCCCTCGAAGGGCAGGGCGATGTCGGCGACTCGGCCATCACCCTCGAGCTTTTGCAAGCGGCTGATGCCGCCATCCATGATCTTGAGATACAAGCCGTCACGTGCGCGCGAGGTGCTTTCGATCACGAAGGAGCCTTGCGGCACGACCACGGCGGCGGTCGCGAGGTTGGGAGCGGCGGCGGACGTCTTGACCAGACGGCCGCGCGGCGTGCCCTTGTTGACCAGCAAGTACAAATCCTCGCCGTCGAGATCGACGTCGGTCACCTCATCCTCGAAGGAGACTACTGGTGTCCATCGGGCGCGGCCCGCGATCGCATCGGCGAGCGGCGCAATGAACGCACGCGCCTCCGGCCGAACGTCGCTCAGCAGGAGAACCACGTGAGAAGAACCCCGGTACGTGACGATGTACGGCGCCTGGATTCGATCGTAATCGATCCCGGCGACGAGTCCGCGCTTCATGAGCACGGGATCTTTGGCGGGATCCGTGCCTAGCCGGTGAAAGCGCGCCTGGCTGTCGAGGAATCGTTCGGGAGTATCGACCTTCCCCGTGAGCTGGTTGTAAAAGAATCCGCTGCCGTCGTCGAGCCATTGAGGATTGGCGTCTTGGGTGTTGGCGATTCGCTCGGGAAGATCGCTGCCGTCGGCGACCGCGAGAACGTGCAATGTCGAATCCTCGCTGCCGTCTTTCGACAGGCCGTAAACCACATGCCGGCCGTCCGGCGAGGCACGCCACCAGTCCAGCGACACATGACTCTTCGCGCCGCTCTCCTGGGTGGGATCGACCAGCACGCGGTCATGGCCCGCCGCGCCGTCGCGCACGAAGAGCTTGAAATTGTCGGCACCCTGCGGCCGCTGCGTAAAAAAGATCAAGCCGCCCGCGCGCTGCACACGGCTGGTCGTCACCGTATCGCCCGACAGCTGCCGGACGCGTTTGAGCAGCAGGGCCCGGGCCGGCAGCGCGTCGAGGATCGCGCGGGTGTGATCGTTCTGTCCTTTCAAGAACGGCAGCCACTCGGGGTCCTTGCCGTTTTCCATCCAGCGATAGGGATCGCTGAGCGATTCGCCGAAGTACGTGTCGTGCACGGCGTCGATGCGCGCCACCGGAGCGGGCGGCACGGCGGTGCCCGCGGCTGCCCACAAGCTCCTCCTCGGCATGAGAGTGATCGACAAAGCGCCGGCGCCGGCGGCGAGGAATTGCCGCCGGTCGAACCCGATTTTCATTAGCCAACTCCCGTACTTACATCGCGTCCCGTACTTACGTCGTGTCGCATGAACCTTCCCGCCCGGCGCCGCGAAGTGCCGTGACTGGTGCCGCTCAACTGGTCCCGGCGGTGCCGAGCGGGAGCGTGCCGAGGAGCTCTGCCGCTCCATTCCACATCACTTGAATCCCGATACAGAACAGTAGGAAGGCAGACAGCCGCACCACGATGGTAGTTCCCGTCGCGCCGATCAAACCTGCGAGCCGCGCCGAGTTTCGATAGAACCCGTACACCAGCAGGGACAGCAGTGCCGCGGCGGTGAGTGTCTCGATGAAGAATTCGAGCGACGCGGCATAGGAGCCGCGGGGGCGGCCGGCGCCCAGGGAAATCGCCACCGAAATCGTTCCCGGGCCGGTGGTGAGCGGCATGGTGAGCGGATAGAACGCCAGCCGGCTCGGCGGGACATCGATGGAGCGCGGGCTCGGGGTCTCGCTGCGGCGCTGCTCGGTGGCGTCGGGCTCGTTCAACATCCGCCAGCCGGACATGGCGACGATGATGCCGCCGGCGACCCGCAGCACCGGGATGGAGATGCCGAAGAAGCTCAGCACGTAGGCGCCGACATACAACGATGCGGTCACGATCGAGAACGCGTAGATCGACACCCAGCGCGACACCCGCGAGCGCACACGAGGGTCGAGCTCGCGGGTCGCGCCGAAAAATATGAAGGCCCCCGACAGCGGGTTGACGATCGAGAACAGGGCTCCGAACGCCAGCAGAAAGGTAGTCACATGAGCTCCATGGGCGCTATCCGCACGGCGTCATCCGCCGCCGTCTTGTTCGCGCAGGCGATGGCTGTCCGCGGCGACCAGGTCGAAGCCGTAGACGCGCCGCAATTGCGCAATTTTTTCGAGGGTCAATCGCTTGAAGGGCGGCTTGTTCTCCAATGCATGGAGCGCAATCCCTTCGAGCAGGTCGCCGAGCGACAGGTCAAGGTATTCCGCCAATCCTTTGAGCACCTTGAGGAGCCGCTTTTCCAGCCGCACGCCGGTCTGAATGCGTTCGACTTCGCGCGGCGCGGGGTGCGGCGGGGATCTTTTGGCGGTCATGGCGAGTTCCGGTCAGAGGCCTTGGCGCGAATGATCGCAGGTTTGCGGCGGCAAGGCGTTAATGGTACCTTGGTACCATTGTACCGACAAATGCCCCCGTTCGACGAGTTCCCCGTCGACGTGAGCCCGCCGACCGATGAGCCCATACCGATGATCGCCGTGATGCCCCAAGCTTCGCGCACTCAGATGCGCAGTTTTCACCTCGACGCGCCGCGCGGACGAGTGTTCCCGCTGTTCACTGCCCGCGGCGAACGTGAATGGGCGCCTGGATGGGACCCGGTGATGCTGAGCGGCGCGGAGGAACGCGGCAGCGCGTTTCAGACCCGCAATCACCAGGCCCACACGACCACGTGGATCGTGATCGACTACCGGCCGTCCGAGGGTCGCGTGAGTTACGCGCGGTTGGCGCACGGGTCCAACATCGGTTTGGTCGACGTCATTTGCACGGAATCCACGCAGGGCGGCACGGATGTGAGCGTGGCGTACACACTGACGCCGCTGCAACCGCAGGCGGAAGCCTTAGTCGAAGAATTCCTCGATCCACGGCGGTACGAGCGCATGATCGACGAATGGCAGGCGGCCACGAGTGCCGCGCTCGAGCGCACCGCAGCCGGCTAGACGCGGCAGAGGCCACGTCCCCCGCGACGTGGAACATCCCGCGATTGCTCGAGCCCTAGCGGCGCTTGCGAACAGCGCCGCTCTCGCGCAAGCTGCAGCCCGTGACTCTTCCATCGACGAGAGAACAATGATCCAGACCGGGCGACCGTTGACACGGATCCTGGGGCTTGGGTTTGGTCTGGCGATGGTCTTCGGCGGCACGGTGGGCGTCGGTATTCTGCGGCTCCCGGGAACCCTGGCCGCCGCCCTTGGCGATTCACGGCTGATCGTGCTGTTTTGGATCCTGGGCGGTGTT
>DASWEO010000284.1:0-2186 GCA_036394715.1 Steroidobacteraceae bacterium | reverse complement strand
TGGGTCAGACCGAACCATCTGACTACATTGCGCCTGATGACAGGAGTGGCGGCATGCCTGTTGTTCTCACTCGGAACCCGTGCGGGCATGGGGTGGGGCGGCGGATTGTGGTTGCTCTCCGCCTTCCTCGACCGGGCGGACGGCGAGCTCGCCCGGATCGGTAACATGATGAGTCCCGGCGGGCATCGCTACGACTACTACTCGGACACCATCGTGAATGCCGCCTTCTTCGTATCAATCGGCCTCGGTCTACGTCATTCCTGGCTCGGGTCCTGGTCGATCCCGCTCGGCTTGGTCACCGGCGCCTCGATGGTTCTGTGCTGCGTGTTCGTGGAATGGCTGGAGCTGCGGAGTCCGCCTGGGACCCGAGCCTATTCCGGCAAATGGGGCTTTGACCCGGACGACGCGCTCTATCTGATGGGACCGCTCGCCTGGTTCGGCTGGTTGAGCCCGATCCTCATCGGGGCCAGCGTCGGCGCCACGGCGATGATGCTCGTTACCGGGCTGCGCCTGTTGCGGCTACGCGGTGCCGCGGCCCGGTCTCGGCCAGCCATTGATGAGGCGCCGGCAACGAGGAAGGGATTTTAGTGCGCGCCATCATCCTCGCAGCCGGCCTCGGTCTGCGTTTGCAACAAGCTGACAATCGGCAGCTGCCCAAGTGTCTGCTGCAGTTCGGCGGCATGACCCTGCTTGAACGGCACTTGCGCTTGCTGAAAAGCGCCGGTGTCGATCAAATCGTCTTGGCGCTCGGCTATCGTCACGAACGGGTCGAGGCCGAGCTCGATCGTTTGCGCTGGCAACCGCGTCCCGAGATCGTGCTGAATCCGCGCTTCGAGCTTGGCAGCATGCTGACCGTCCATACCGCCGCCGACGCCATGACGCGCGGCGGCGACGTTCTGCTGATGGATGCGGACGTGTTGTACGATGAGCGCATCGCGAGCGCGCTGGTGGCAGGTCCGCGGCCGGTCAACCGGGTGCTGATCGACCGCGATTTCGAGGCCGGCGACGAGCCCGTCAAACTCTGCGTGAGCGGCGGCGTGCCGATCGAATTGCGCAAGCAGTTGGCGGCGGACTTGAAATACGACATGATCGGCGAGTCGGTCGGATTCTTCCGCTTCGACCAAACGGGTGCGCGCCGGCTTGCGACGCTGGTGGCGGGCTATGTCGCGCGAGACTGTGCGCATATGCCGCACGAAGAAGCGGTGCGCGATCTGCTGCGCGAGCGCAGCCAGGTCTTTGAAGTCGCCGACGTGACCGGAGCCCCCTGGATCGAGATCGATTTTCCCACTGACGTGGTGCGTGCGGCGCATGAAGTGCTGCCGCAACTTCAGCCACTGTCGGGAGCTGGCCGATAAATAGACCTGGGTGTCGCAAGTCGAGGCCGAACGTTGCGCGGCGGCCACAAGTACCGGCCTGCCGGCTAGCAATAGTCAAGGAAAATGCCGGTGGTCACGCGGGGTCTATCTTGTTGGGTTTTGTCTAGATGGCTTCCCCTCGCGTGGACGCCGGCGCGGTGACGAACGTGAAGGACACTCTTATTGCGCGAGGACGCGCGCGAAAATCGGGTAACATCGCGAATTCTGGCTGGAATCTGGTCGATGTCCGAAGATAGCTACCACTTGATCAACCTGCACACGGCGAATTCAACCGACGCACCCGACTTGCGGCGCGTGGGCGCGCATCCGGATTATTGGTACCCCGTGGCCTGGTCCGAGGAGCTCAAGGTGGGCAAGACGCTCGGCCGCCGCTTCGCAGGCCTGCCCATCGTGCTTTATCGGGGCAAAAGCGGGCAAGCATTCGCGCTGGAGGATCGCTGCGCGCATCGCCAGGTCCCTCTGCATCTCGGGGTGGTGAACGGCGATGAGCTCAAGTGCCATTATCACGGCTGGAGCTACAATCGGGCCGGCAAGTGCGTGAACGTGCCTTATCTCGGCACGGATCGCATGCCCACGGGAGTGAAGAGCTATCCCGCGCGCGAAGTCGACGGCCTGATCTTCGTGTTTCCGGGCGATGCGGCACTGGCGGAAAGCCGCCTGCCCAAGGCTTTGGGTTCCTCGCAGCGCAAGGACTACAAGACGCGGCAGCTGAACCGTGAAGTGGCCTGCCATTACACCTTCATGCACGAGAACCTGTTCGATATGAACCACCAGTTCATGCATCGCAAACAGATGGGCTCGATCCGGGCC
>DASWEO010000283.1:0-19377 GCA_036394715.1 Steroidobacteraceae bacterium | reverse complement strand
GGTGAACAACGGGGGGAGCCCAAATTGAAGCCGCAGTCTGATTCTATTCTCGGAAACCCCTGGATTCAGTTGGCGCTCGGGGTCGTCTGTATGGCCGCCGTCGCCAATATGCAATACGGCTGGACGCTGTTCGTCGCCCCCATCGACGCCAAGTACCACTGGGGCCGGTCCGCCATCCAGGTCGCATTCACGATCTTCGTCCTGATTGAGACCTGGCTGGTTCCAGTCGAAGGATATCTGGTCGACCGATTCGGACCCCGTATCGTGGTGCTGGGTGGCGCGATCCTGATTGCGCTCGCCTGGGTCTTGAACTCCGTTGCGAGCTCGCTCCCGATGCTGTACGTCGCCGCGGCCATCGGCGGCATGGGCACCGGCTCTGTCTATGGGACCTGCGTCGGCAACGCGCTGAAATGGTTCCCTGGGCGCCGCGGCCTGGCGGCGGGCGTGACCGCGGCGGGCTTCGGTGCCGGCGCCGCGCTCACCGTCCTGCCGATCTCCAAAATGATCCATTCATCGGGATATGAGCACGCCTTTTTCCACTTCGGGATCCTCCAGGGGCTGATCGTATTCGTCATGGCCTGCGGCCTGCGCGTCGCGCCATCCCGGCTCCTGGCGACGCCCCCGCGCGCCAATCAGTCGGCGCGCAGCTTCACGCCGCTGCAAGTCTTGCGCAAACCCGCGTTCTGGGTGTTGTACCTGATGTTCGTGCTGGTGGCGTCCGGCGGCCTGATGATGGCCGCCTCCATGGGTCCGATCGCCAAAGACCTCAAGGTCGACAGCCTCCCCGTCGACCTGTTGGGCCTGGTCATGCCGGCCGGTATTTTTGCGATCACCCTGGATCGTGTCTTCGACGGCGTCGGCCGTCCTTTCTTCGGCTGGGTGTCCGATCAGATCGGCCGTGAGAACACGATGGCCATCGCGTTTGCGATCGGCGCGGTCGCGCTCTTTACCCTCGGCCAGGCCGGCAGCGATCCGGTGGTATTCGTGCTCGGCAGCGCGCTGTACTTCGGAGTGTTCGGCGAGATCTACAGCCTGTTTCCGGCGACGCAAGGCGACACCTTTGGCGGCCAGTATGCCGCCGCGAACGCCGGCATGCTGTACACCGCCAAAGGCACGGCCGCTTTGCTGGTCCCGATTGCCGCGGCGACCGCAGCATCCATGGGCTGGCACGTGGTCTTCGTGATTGCGACGACTTTCAACGTCCTGGCGGCAGCGCTCGCATTATTCGTATTCAAGCCGCTGCGCGTCAGGCACTTCGCGGCCGTGCGCGCGGAGCTGGAAAGACAGTCCACCGGCCACTCCGCTGCGGCCGGCCGGCTGGGGCGGCAGTCCCCGAGCAGCTCATTGGCGCGCAGGTCGACCACGTAGGCCGGCAGCGCCCCGCGAGTCGGGTGCATCATTTGCATGAGCGGAACGGGAATTTGAACCCCGTGAGCCTTCAGCCTCGCGCCAGACGAATTTCGTCGAACTGCGCCGCCAAATCCGCGCGCGCCGCCATGTCCTCGATATCCGCCGACACCTTGCGCTGCCAATTCGGATATTCCCGATCCGTTCCGGGCACGTTCACCGGGAGGGTCTCGCCCAATAGATCTTCGATTTGCAAGGCGGCCAACGCCGTCGCCGAGCGCGCGAGGTATAGATGCAGGGCGTGCGCGAGCTCGGCGGTGAATGCGTCGAACGGCGTCGCCGGCTGCGCAGGTTTGAGCCCTTGGGCTTGCAGGGCTCCCAGCAGTAATTCTCGGTCGTGCTCGCGCTCTCGAATCACGTCGCCTTCGATGTCAGCGCTGGGGTAGAGGCCCAGGCGGCGGCGCAACTCGATGTCGCGTCCCTCCCAGTAGCTCCGTAAGGTGGGCATGTCATGGGTGGTGACCGTGGCCAACGCGTCCCGCACGTACTCGTCGGGCTGCCGGAATCGGCCGGCCGCCTTTTCGAACAACAGCACCTTGTAGTGGTAGAGGCCGCACTCGGGCATGGCCCGGCGCATTTCATCCGGTACCACGCCGAGATCTTCACCCACGACCAAGCAGGCGCCGCGCGCGCTTTCCAGCGACAATACCGTGAGCAGCTGCTGCAAGGGATAATGGACGTACGCACCCTCGGTGGGCGAGAACCCGGCCGCAACCCACCACAGGCGAAACAGCGACATCACATGATCGAGGCGCATGGCGCCGTAGTAGCGCATGTTGTTGCGGATCAGCGCCACGAAGCCTTGCAGCCGCTGTGCCAGCATCTGCTGCGGGTCCTGCGGCGGTATACCCCAACCCTGACCCTTGAGAGCCAGCGGATCCGGCGGCGCGCCGATCTCTGCCCCCAGTCGATAACTCAATTGATCAACCCAGGTTTCGGACCCGGACGGGTTGGCGCCCACCGCATAGTCGCCGTACAGGCCAACGGGCATGCCGAGTTCGCGTGCCAGTTCCTGCGCGCCGCACAGCTGTTCATGCGCGAGCCATTGCAAGTACGCATAGAATTCGACTTCCCCGGGATGTGCGGCGGCGAATCGCGCCGCGGCGTTGCCGTTCGCATCCCGGAACTCCTCCGGCCAGCTTTGCCAGCCCGACGCTATACCTAAGGTTGCGCGGAAATACCGATCGAGCGCATCGAACCGGGCGTGCAGCTGCAGTAGATCGCCGCCGGCCGACGTGAAGGCGCGAAAATCCCGCGCGCGGTCCGTCCCGAGGGCCAGATGCCGATCGCAAAAATCGCGATACAGCAGCGCGAGAATCTCAAACTTGAGGTCGGCCACGCCGCGGTAGTCCACCAATTCGCGGCCGCGGAGCTCTTGGAGACGCTCCGCGACCGCAGGATCGGCCATTCGCTCGCGCGCTGCCGCGCATTCTTGAAATTCCGGCACCAAGGGGACCGCGATATACAACACGTTGAGAAAGTGCCGGCTCGAGGCGCTGTACGGACTGGACCTCTCGGGATCCGCGGGCGCCAGCGCATGCAGGGGATTCAATCCGATGAATCCGGCCCCGTGCGAAGCGACCCAGCGAATCAACGCGCGAAGATCGTTGAAATCCCCGATGCCCCAATTCTCCCGTGACCGCAGCGTGTAGAGCTGTACGGCGATGCCCCACAGGCGCCGGCCCGCGATGATCGACGCGGGCTCATAGCAGCGCGGCGGCGAGATGATCAGCAGGCAGCGGTCGGCGGTGCCGCCGGCGACTTTCGCCTCCAATTCGTGATAGCCCGAGGGCAGATCGACCGGCAACTCGAAGCGCCTGCGCGTGACCCAGGATCCCTCGACTTCGCCTCTCCAGATCTCCGGGCAATCGGCCGTCGAGATCGCTCCGTCGCGCCGCGAGCCGTCCTCGAAGCGCACCGACCACACCAGCGTGGAGCCGAATTCGCGCGCTGTCACGTTGATATCGATCCCGATGCGCCCACCGCGCGCGGCTGCGACCGCCGGCAGGAATTTGCGCCAGCGAACCAGCTCGAGCTGGCTCAGCTCGAGCGCCAGGGCGGCGGGGTCGTCCACCTTGCACCCCATCGCCCGCAGCAGGCCTATCTTCGTCTCGAGGCTGAAGTGCCGCAACTCACCGCGATAGTCATGGTAGGCGTCGCCGATGCCGCGCAGCCGTGCCAACCTCTCGATCACTGTCGTGTGCATCATTTCAGCACTCCAATAGGGCGGCGCTGCTGGCGTCCAAGCGATAGTCGCGCGCGTGCCCAAGACTCGTCGCCTGGTAGGTATCGAGCGCCGTATCGAATTGCCGGATCCAAGGCTCGTCGGCCGGAGCAGCCGGCAGGGTGAACTTCCGCTCGGTATCGTCCGCATTCAGCAACAACAGCAGGCGACCTTGCAAATCGTTCCGCTTACCGAACCAGATCCCTAAGGTGCGCAGATTCCCATCCTGCCACTCACCCTGTTTCATCTCGGTGCCGCCCACATTTAACCACGTCACATCCTTGACGCTGGCGCGCGATGCCGCCCCTTTGAGGAAGGTCTCGCGGCGAAACTCGACATGCAGGCGGCGCAGCCGCGCGAGCAGCTGCACGAACCGCAGTAAATCCTGGTTGACCGCGCGAAGATGCCAATCGACCCAGGAAATCTCGTTGTCCTGGCAGTAGGCGTTGTTGTTGCCGCGCTGCGTGCGCCCGAATTCGTCGCCGGCCTGCAGCATGGGCACGCCCTGCGAAAGGAACAGCGTCGCCAATATGTTGCGCAATTGCCGCTTTCGCAGCTTGATGACGGCGGCATCGTCCGTAAGGCCCTCGACTCCGCAATTCCAGCTCAAATTGTCGTTGTGACCATCGGTGTTGGCATCGAGATTGGCTTCGTTATGTCTCTCACTGTAGGAAACCAGATCGCAGAGCGTGAAGCCGTCATGTGCCGTCGGAAAATTGATGCCGGCGGTGGGCTTGCGGCCGTTGTGTCTGAACACGTCGCTGGAACCGGCGAATCTCTCGGCGAACTCGCCGATTTTCCCGCCGTCGCGCCGCCAGAACGATCGAACCGCGTCCCGGTAGCGGTCGTTCCACTCCGCCCAGCCCGGGGGAAATCGACCGAGCTGATAGCCGCCCCAGCCCACGTCCCAGGGTTCGGCGATCAACTTGACGTAGGTGAGCGAGGGTTCGGCGCGCAACGCCTTGAAAAAGGCGCTGTGCTCGTTGAAGCCGTTGCCTTCGCGCGCCAGCACCGTCGCCAGATCGAATCGGAACCCGTCCACGTGCATCTCTTCGACCCAGTATTTGAGGCAGTCGATGATCAGCGCACGAACTTGCGGGTGCTCGCAGTTGACGGTGTTGCCGCAGCCGGTGACGTTCTCATAGAAGCGCTTGTCCTGCGGCATGAGGCGGTAGTAGACCGAATTGTCTATTCCCCGCCATGACAGGAGCGGGCCGGATTCATTGCCCTCGGCGGTGTGATTGAACACCACGTCCAGTATCACTTCGATTCCCGCGGCGTGCAGCGCCTTCACCATGGTCTTGAACTCGGCGACGGCATCTTGCACGGCGTATTCGTTCGCCGGCGAAAACCACGCAACCGAGTTGTAGCCCCAGTAATTGCGGAGTCCGCGGTCGACCAGAAACTGCTCGCTGACGAAGGACTGAACCGGCAACAGCTCGACCGCCGTCACGCCGACGGACTTCAAGTGTTGGATCACCGGAGCCACCGTCATTCCCAGATATTTACCGCGCCAGTCCGCCCGCACAGCGGGGTGCAGCCGCGTGAATCCCTTCACGTGCAGCTCATAGATGAGCGTATCACGCCAGGGAATGGCGGGCGGCCGGTCGCCGCCCCAATCGAAGCCGCTGTCGATCACGCGCGAGCGCAGCGGCTGCTCGAGCCGGAGCGCGCGCGCATAGGGGTCGATCAAGGCCGCCGTGGCATCGAAGCGATGACCCTTCTCAAGCTCATTCGGTCCGTGAACGTAGAACGCATAGCAGGTTCCCGGGCCCGCGCGCCGCGGCGAGATGAGGCCATGCCAAACATCTCCGGTGCGTGCCGGTAAATCGCAGCGTGCGACCTCGGCGCCGCTGTCGGCATCGAACAGAGCAACCTCCACGCGGCTGGCATTGCTCGAGAACACGGCGAAGTTGACTCCCCGGCTCGTGCACGTGGCGCCCAAGGGACGCGGCATTCCCGGCTGAATGAGCTTCACTACGCCGGCCCGATGAGAAACATCGCCCCGAGCGGCGGCAGATTCAGCCGCAACGAGTACGGATACCCTTGAGCGCCTTCCGTCGACGCGCTCAACTGCGATTGTTGGTTGTAACCGGACCCGCCGAATTTCACGTCGTCAGAATCGAAAATCTTTCGGTAAGTCCCTCGTTCGGCGACCCCGAGGCCGTAGTCGTCCCGCGGCACGGGCGTCGCATTGAACACGCAGGTGATGGGAGCGCCGGCATCCTCGCCGACGGCGCGCCGGGCGAACGCCCAGATGCTTTCATCGGCATTGTGCAGGTCCACCCAGCGGAAGCCATTGTGATCGCAGTCGCTGCCGTAGAGCTGCGGGGTCGCGCGGTACAGATGATTCAGATCGCGCACGCAGTCGCGCAAGCGCTGGTGTTCCACGGCCGCCAGCTGCGACCACTCCAGTTGGCTCTCATCCCGCCATTCCTGCCATTGACCGAATTCCGAACCCATGAACAAGAGCTTCTTTCCGGGGTGGGCGCACATGTACGCGAGGAAGAGCCGGAAATTCGCGCGCCTCTGCCAATCGTCGCCGGGCATCTTGGCGAGCAGCGAGCGCTTGCCGTGCACCACTTCGTCGTGCGAAATCGGCAAGATGAAATTCTCCGACCAGGCATACACGAAGGAGAACGTGATCAACTGGTGGTTGTAACGCCGATAAACGGGATTGAGCGCCGCGTACCGCAAGGTGTCGTTCATCCAGCCCATATTCCATTTGAAATTGAATCCAAGACCGCCGTGCTCGGGCGGCCGCGTCACCCCGGCGAACGAGGTGGATTCTTCGGCGATCGTCAACAAGCCGGGAAATGCCCGGTGCACTGCATCGTTCATCTGGCGCAGGAAATCGATGGCTTCCAGATTCTCGCGTCCCCCGTCGCGGTTCGGCAGCCATTCCCCGGGTTTTCGGCTGTAATCCAGATATAGCATGGACGCCACGGCGTCGACGCGCAGCCCGTCCACGTGATAGCGATCCGGCCAGAAGAGCGCATTGGCGATGAGGAAATTACGCACTTCATGGCGTCCGTAATTGAAAATCTTGGTGCCCCATTCCATGTGCTCGCCGAGCCGGGAATCCGCGTGCTCGTACAGCGCGCTGCCGTCGAAGTGCGCCAATCCGTGATCGTCGCGCGGAAAGTGCGCGGGCACCCAGTCCAGAATCACGCCGATGCCGGCCTGGTGGCAACGGTCGACGAAGAACATGAAGTCATGAGGAGATCCGTAGCGCGCGGTCGCCGCATAGTAGCCGGCCACTTGGTAGCCCCAGGATGCGTCGAGCGGATGCTCCGCGACCCCCATCAATTCGAGGTGCGTATAACCCATCTCCGCGACGTAGGGAATCAGCTGATCCACCGCCTCGACCCAGCTCATGAAGGGCGGTACCCGCCGATCCCACGGACGCCGCCATGAGCCCAAGTGCACCTCGTAGGCATTGAAGGGACGGCGCAATGGATCGCTGCGTTCGCGCATAGCCTGCCATTGCGAGTCCTCCCAGGCATAGCCGTCGAGAGACGCCACCACGGAACAGTTCTCCGGCCGCAGCTGCATCGCGAAGCCGTAGGGGTCGGCCTTGGTGTGGAGGTGCCCCGCACGGTCGCGGATTTCGTACTTATAGGCGGTGCCGGCGCCGAGGGTGGGAATCTCCAATTCCCAAATGCCGCTCGTCGCGCGGGGGTGCATCACATGGACGTCCCCATGCCACTGGTTGAACGGGCCCACCACGCTGACCCGCTCGGCGTTGGGCGCCCATACCGCGAAGCGGGTGCCCGCCGCCGCACCGTGGCCGTGCGCGTGCGCGCCGAGCTTGTCGTAAATGCGTTCGTGCTTGCCCTCGCCGAACAAATAGAGATCGAAGTCGGTAAGTCCTGAGTCGGTCAAATGCTCGCACCTTCACATGACGGGCTTCACTGCCCATATGCGGTCCGCGTACTCGCGAATACTGCGGTCGCTCGAAAAGTAGCCCATGTTCAGACAATTGACGATCGCCTTGTGGCTCCATTCGTCTTCCGAGGCGTACAAGGCATCCACCTGGTCCTGTGCCAGGGCGTACGCCGCAAAGTCCGCGAGCACCAGGAAGGGCTCACCGTCGCTCAGCAAGCGGTTGACCACCGCTTTGGCGTCGTCCGGACGCCCCGGCGAGAAGAATCCCGATTCGATGAGATCCAAAGTCCTCTTGAGTTCCGGATTGGCTTCGAGCTCGCGCTGCGGCCGGTAGCCCGGGCGCCGTGCCGCAACCTCTTCCGCGGTGAGACCGAATATGAACACGTTTTCCGCTCCCACGTGGTCGCGAATCTCGATATTGGCCCCGTCCAGCGTGCCGATGGTCAGCGCTCCGTTCAGGGCCAGTTTCATATTGCCGGTTCCCGACGCCTCCATGCCGGCCGTGGAAATCTGCTGGGACAGATCCGCCGCCGGCATGATTCTTTGCGCAAGAGAGACATCGTAATCCGGCAGGAACACGACACGCAGCTTGTCATGCATGGCGGGGTCCGCATCGATGGTGCGCGCCACGTTGTTGATGAGTTTGATGATGGCCTTGGCCATGGCATAACCCGGAGCCGCCTTGCCGGCAAAGATCACGGTGCGCGGCACGAAGTCGGCGTTCGGATTCTCGCGAATGCGCTGGTAGCGGGTCACGACGTAGAGCAAGTTCAAGAGCTGGCGCTTGTACTCGTGGATTCTCTTCACCTGGACGTCGAACAGAGAGTTGACGCTGATCTCGACGCCGGTGCGCCGCATGATCTCGTCGGCAAGCCGCTGCTTGTTGGTGCGCTTGATGCCGCGAAACTGGCGGCGAAATTCCGGGTCGTCGGCGGCGCCGGTCAACCGCCCGAGCTCCTCGAGATCGTTCTCCCAGCATGACCCCAAATGCTCGGTCAGTAGTGCCGACAGGCCGGGATTCGATTGTTTCAGCCAGCGGCGCACGGCGATTCCGTTGGTCACATTGATGAATCGATCGGGATACATGTCGGCAAAACCGGAGAACACATGCATGCGCATGAGCTCGGAGTGCAGCTGAGCGACCCCGTTGACCCGATGACTGCCGATGACCGCCAGATGCGCCATGCGCACCCGGCGATCGCCGCCATCGTCGATGATCGACAAACGCCGGAGGCGCTCATCATCCCCGGGGTACCGGGTCTCGACCGACTGCAGAAAATCGCGATTGATCAAATAGATGATCTGCAGATGCCGCGGCAGCAGGCGCTCGAACATCGCCACGGGCCAGGTCTCGAGCGACTCCGGCAACAGCGTATGGTTGGTGTACGAAAATACTGCGGTCGTGATTTGCCAGCTCTCGGCCCACGGCAAGCCGTGTTCATCGACCAGCAGGCGCATGAGCTCCGGGATCGCCACCGCCGGGTGCGTGTCGTTGAGCTGAATCGCGATCGAGTCGGGCATTGACGCGAGCGTGCGTCCCTCGCTCAAATGCGTCGCCAGGATGTCCTGCAGGCTGGCGCTGACGAAAAAATACTGCTGCTTGAGCCGCAGCTCCTTGCCCTGCGGCGTCGAATCGTCCGGGTACAGCACGCGCGACAGGTTCTTTGCTTCCACCTGCTCTTGCACGGCGGCGGCATAGTCGCCGGCGTTGAAAGCATCGATCTGAAACGGGGTAATGGCCCGGCCGGACCAGAGGCGCAGATGATTGACGGTGGGACCGCGATTGCCCGGAGTCAGCTGGTCGAATCCGATGGCGTAGATATCCGTCGTGTCGACCCAGCGGTGCAAATCGCCCGGACCCGCGTTCTCCGGGGCCTTGATTCGGCCGCCGAATCGCACGATGAAGCGTGCGCTGCCGCTGGGCATTTCCCAGACATTGCGCAGGCGCAGCCAGCTGCTTGCGACCTCGCGCTGTCCGCCGTCCGTGCCGATGACCTGCGTGAAAATGCCGTAGTCATAGCGAATGCCGTAGCCGACGGCCGGGTAGTGCAGCGTGGCCAGGGAATCGAGGAAGCAAGCCGCCAGACGGCCCAAGCCGCCGTTGCCGAGGCCAGGATCGACCTCCTCCGCGGCGATGTCGTCCAAATCATGGCCCATATCGCGCAAAGCGACCCGTGCCTCCTGCAGCAGGCCGCCTTCCAGGCTGGACAGTGCGTTCAACAAGGACCGGCCCGGCAGATATTCAACCGAGAAATAGCACACACGCTTCACGTGGGCGTTCGCGACGCGGCGCTGCGTGGCCAGCCAGCGTAAAGTCAGCTCTTCGCGTACGGCGAGCGACAACGCATCGTAAATGTCCCGCGCCGTCGCCGAGTCCGGGTTCTTGCCGAGCGTTCGGGTGAGGCGGTCCAGCAAAGCGGCTTGTAAGGTGCCGGGCTGCAAAGCGACGTTCCGGCGGGTCGTAAAGTGGGTATCAATCGAGCTCATGTTACGGGTTATTATAGGGTCGTAATCTGCGGGACGGCGGGCGAAACTCACAATGCGTGACCTAAATTGACTACTTCCCCCTTGGCCATCGGCATCGATGTGGGCGGATCATCCATCAAGTGCGCACTGGTCGACCTCCGCACGGGTGCCTTCGCCGGCGAGCGCTTCAGCACGCCGACGCCGGCGCAGGATTCGATCGAGACCCTGCTGAACGCTCTTGAAACCGTGGTGTCGAATGTGCCCGGCGATCATCCCGTGGGTCTGGCATTTCCCAGCGTGATACGCGGCGGCACCGTGCGCACGGCGGCGAACCTCAACAAGGCATGGATCGGAAAATCCCTGGCGGCGCTGGCGAGCGAGCGTTTGGGACGGCCCGTGGTCGCCATCAACGACGCCGACGCCGCGGGCCTCGCGGAATTGCGCTATGGCGCCGCGCGCGACGTAGCGGGCACCGTGCTCTTGCTGACTCTGGGCACGGGCATCGGCAGTGCATTGTTCATCGACGGCAAGCTGGTGCCGAATACCGAGTTCGGCCATCTTCAGGTCGCAGGGCGCGAAGCGGAACTGCGGGCGTCGGGCCGCGCCAAGGTGGATCAGCACTTGAGCTGGGACGCGTGGGCGGAGCAATTGAATCAGGTATTGCACGAACTGCATGCATTGTTGTGGCCGGATCTCATCGTGCTCTGCGGCGGCATCACCGAGGAGCCGGAGAAATTCTTGGACAAACTGCGCTGCGAGGCGCGGTTGTGCGTGGGAACCTTGCGCTCGGAGGCCGGCATCGTCGGCGCCGCATGGGCAACTGCCGTGGTCTGATCCGAGCTGCACTCGCGGCCGCTCTCGCGATCGCGCTGGCGGCATGCGCGAGCACTTCGCTGAAACACGGCAATTCGCCGGGCGCGCCGACCGACTCTGGTGCGCAGTCCCCCGGCGTCACGCGCCCGCCCCCGGATCCTCGGGTAATCATGGTGGATCACGCCAAGGCCATGATCGGCCAACCGTATCGTTGGGGCGGCGCTGCGCCCGGTGGGTTCGACTGCAGCGGCCTGGTCGCGTATGCGGCGGAGCACGCGGGTGTTCCGATGCCGCGTACCGCGCACGAACAGCTGCACGCCGGTATGCCGATCGCGCGCAGCCAGGTGCATGAAGGCGATCTTGTCTTCATGCATCTCGCGCACAAGGAACTGCACGTCGGCATCGCCATCGACGACGAACGCTTCATTCATGCGCCGTCCACGGGCGGCCGCGTGCGCATCGATTCGCTCGCGGCACCGCCCTACTCGAGCGGCTTCATGAGTGCGCGGCGCATCATCATCGCGCAGTGAGTCGGCTATGGTTGGCTCGCGCCATTGCGTCCCTTTCGGCCAGTTCATCGAGGATATGACATGAAGCTCTACTACGCTACCGGTGCTTGTTCGCTTTCCCCTCATATTGTCCTGCTCGAAGCGGGATTGCCCTATACGCTCGAAAGAATCGACTTCGCAACCAAGAAAACCCCGGCGGGAATCGATTATTTCACCATCAATTCCAAGGGCACGGTGCCGGCGCTGCAGCTCGACGACGGCCGCCTGCTGACCGAAGGGCCGGCCATCGTTCAGTACCTTGCCGACCAGAAACCCGATTCCGGATTGGCGCCGCGTGCCGGAACTTTCGAACGCTATCAGCTGATGGAAATACTGAATTACATCACCTCGGAAGTGCACAAGGGATTCAGCCCGCTGTTCAATCCGAAGATATCGGCCGACTGGAGGGCTTCCGCGCAGGCCAACCTCGAGAAGAAATTCGATTGGTTGTCCGGCTTTCTGAAAGACAAGACCTTCCTCATGGGAAACGCGTTTACGGTGGCCGATGCGTATTTGTTCACCGTCTTGAGCTGGACCCGGCCCTTGAAAATCGATCTTGGGCGATGGCCGGTGCTCAACGCCTATCAGCAGCGCATTGCGCCGCGCCCCACGGTTCAACGAGCACTGAAGGAATCGGGCTTGCTGAAGTAGCGTCCAGTCGTCATCGGGGAGCCCTAGCGCGATGCGACGTCCACCGCCTCGCTTCCCACCGCCGCAAATTGCAGGGACGCCAGCCGCGCATACAAGGGGCTGTGCAGCAGCAGTTCCGCGTGGGTACCGACGGCAATCTTATGGCCGTGGTCCATCACCACGATGCGGTCGGCTTTGAGCACGGTGGCCAGGCGATGAGCGATGATGATGGTGGTGCGGCCCTGCATGAGCTTTTCGAGCGCCTCCTGCACCAGCCGTTCGGATTCCGCATCCAGCGAACTGGTCGCCTCGTCCAGCAGCAAGATCGGCGGATCCTTGAGAATCGCCCGCGCCAACGCAATCCGTTGCCGCTGACCGCCCGATAGCCGCGTGCCGCGCTCGCCGAGGAAGGTGTCGTAGCCTTGCGGCAACTTGCGCAGGAATTCGTCGGCGGCCGCGGCGAGCGCGGCCGCCTCGATCTCGGCGTCGGTGGCCGTGGGGCGCCCATAGCGAATGTTCTCGCGCGCGCTGGCACCGAACAGCACCGTCTCCTGCGGCACCAGCCCGATCTGCGCGCGGACGTCTTCCGGCCGTAAATCCGCGAGCCGCCGATCATCGATCAACACCCGGCCCGAATCGGGGTCGTAGAACCGCAGCAGCAGCTGAAACGTCGTGCTCTTGCCCGCGCCTGACGGACCCACGAAGGCAATGGTCTCGCCCGCCGCCACGTCGAGGCTGAAATTGGCGAGCGCGGCGCTGTCGGGCCGCGATGGATAATGAAATGTGACATTGTCGAAGCGCATCGCTCCGGTGACCCGCGCCGGAAGCAGGGCGGGGTGCGGCGGCGCGCCGATGGTCGGCCGCGCCTGAAGCAGCTCACTCAAGCGCTCCATGGCGCCGGCAGCGCGCTGCACCTCGCCCCACATTTCAGTGAGTGCGGCGGCTGAACTGCCGACGAAGGAAGCGTAGAGCAGAAACTGCAGCAGCTGCCCTCCCGTCATCGTGCCGGCGAGGACCTGGTGCGCACCCAGCCACAAGACGAAGGTGATGCCCGCAAACACCAGCATGATGCCGATCGCCGTGAGCGCCGCGCGCACGCGTGTGCGGCGTACTGCGGTGGCAAAGCTGTCTTCGACCGCCTTGCGATACCGTTCGCTTTGCAGTTCTTCCAATGTGAATGCCTGCACCGTCTGGATGGCGTTCAATGTCTCGCCCGCCAGCCCGCTGGTGTCGGCAATGCGGTCCTGTGACGCGCGTGACAATCCGCGAACGCGTCTGCCGATCACGATGAGAGGGACGACCACGACCGGAATCAACACCAGAATGACGCCCATCAGTTTCGCGCTGGTGAGCCCGAGCATGATCAGTCCACCGATCAAGCTCAAGGATGACCGCAGAATGATCGATAGATTGACGCCGGAGATGGCTTGCACCAGGGTGGTATCGGTCGTCAAACGCGACAACACTTCACCGACCCGGGTGGTCTCGAAGAACAGGGGATCCATGCGCACGACGCGCCGGTAGACAGCCGAACGCAAGTCCGCGACCACGCGTTCGCCCAGCCAAGTCACCAGATAGAAGCGCAGCGCGGCAAACGCGCCGAATATGACCGCCGCAGCCAGGAAACCGATGAAGTACTGATTGATGGTGCCGGCATCCTTGGCGGCGAGGCCATGGTCGATGAGCTGGCGCAGCGCCACGGGTAAGGCCAGCATGGCGACCGTCGCCACCAGCAAGGCGCCCAAGGCGGCCGCCATCATGGCTCGGTAGGGCCTAAGGAACGGCAGCAGCGAGCGCAAGGGATTGAGCGACTTGGCGCGGGGACGATCGGCGTTGGTACTCATGCTCCCATGATCCCACAACTCGATCGGGATGGCGCATTCGCCGGCGCGCAGAGCGCGAGTTCGCGCGATGCGTCGTTGCGCGCGGGCAACGCCGGTCCCGGCTTGGGTTCCGGGGTGATTGTCTTTCCGGTCACGATAATTGCCTTTCCGGCCACGGGCCGCTATGGTGGCTGCGTCAAGGGGATTTGGCGCATTGGGCGAAGCGTATTTCGTTCAAATAATAATGGGGATACATCATGCGGGGATGCCGGAAAAATCATGAGTTGCAGAAGGGCCACGATTGGATGACGCGGGTGGGCGCGCTCTGCGTTGCGCTCGCCGCCCTGTCGCCGGGCCTGGCGCGCGCCAATGCGCCCGCCGCCGACGAAACAACCGGGCCGTTGCAGGAAATAGTCGTGACAGCAACCCGCCACGAGGAAAGCTTGAGCAAGGTACCCATCAGCGTGACGGCCATGACTCAGGAAGCCCTGGATATCCGCGGTGTCAAGGACTTCCAGGACGTCGCCCGCTTCACTCCCGGAGTCAACATCGACAATTCGGGTACGAACAACATCTCGATTCGCGGCATCGCCTCCACCGGCGGCGCCGGTACCACCGGCATTTATCTCGATGACACGCCGATTCAAATACGCGCGCTCGCGTTCAACCCGGACGAGGCACTGCCGAAATCCTTCGATATCGACCGCATCGAGGTGCTGCGCGGCCCGCAGGGTACTCTGTTCGGCTCGGGTTCCGAGGGCGGCACCGTCCGCTACATCACCACTCAGCCCAGCCTGACGAAGAGCAGCATCTACGCCCGGGCAGAAACGTCCTACACCCAGGGCGGGGACCCCAGCTACGAAGCGGGCGTTGCCGCCGGCACGCCGGTCATCGACGGCACGCTCGGCGTGCGCGCCAGCGTTTGGTACCGGCGCGACGGGGGCTATATCGATCGCATCGATCCGGTGACGCTCGCCACCGACCAAAAGAACGCCAACTACGATCAGACCACGCTGCTGCGGCTGGCGGCGGTGTGGGCGCCCACGGAGCATTTGACCGTGACTCCGAGCATTTATTACCAAGACCGGTATCGCAATGAAGTCGAGAGTTATTGGCCGCTGTATTCGAATCCCAGCAAGGACCGGTTCGTCAACGCCGACCCGACGCAGCGCTCAGACCCGGATCGCTTCTACTTAACCGCGCTCAAAGTCGAGGCAGACTTGGGCGCCACGAAATTGATTTCCAACACCTCTTACTATCACCGCCAAGAGGAAACCGGTTACGACGGCACCTTGTACAATTTAGGCTTCTACCAGACATTTCTCGGTCCGGGCTACACGGTGCTGAACCCTTTGCTGCTCGACAACAACGGCGTGCACCTGCCGGCGGGCGCGACGAATTACCGGTCGCCGGCCTCGGTCGACAACTACCAGCAGAACATCACCGAGGAAATCCGCCTGCAGTCGAACGATCCGGCAGCCAAGCTCATCTGGACCACGGGGGTGTTCTTCAGCGTCAATCGGCAACGCTATCTGGAGCAGATTCACGATCCGCTGTTGGATCAACTGACGCTCGTGACGACGGGTTCGCACTACACGGATATTTTCACCGATGTCAACGGCAATCCCGTGCCCTACGATCCGACCTACCCCCAAGATTCGTACTTTTTGCTGACCAATGCCAAGGATCAGCAAGCGGCTGTCTTCGGCGAAGGGACCTACAGCTTCACGGACCAATATAAGTTGACGGTGGGCGCGCGCTACTCGCAATCCAAGTATTCGTTCACTTCGCTGACCGGAGGCCCGCAGCTATTCAATGCGACCACGTCGGTGGGCGCGAACAAGACCGAGAATTCGTTCACGCCCAAGGTGAGCTTCTCCTATCAAATGGATCCGCGGAATCTCTACTACTTCACGTACGCGAAGGGATTCCGTCCGGGCGGCGGCAACAATCCCGTGCCCTATGCCGCCTGCGCCTCGGACTTCCAAAGTTTCGGCATTCCCGGCGCGCCGTTGACGTTCAATTCCGATACGGTCAACAGCTTCGAGGTGGGAGCGAAGAACAATATCGACAATCGCGTCAAGATCGCCAGCAGCGTGTACTACATCCGTTGGAACAACATCCAGCAGACCGTCGTGCCGCCGGTCTGCCAAATTTCGTTCATTTCGAACCTCGGAACCGCGATTGCCAAGGGCTTCGACATTCAGGCCGAAATCGCCCTTACCGACGCTTTTACGGTTGAACTCGCGACCGGCTACACCGACGCCCGCTACACCAAGGACTCGCGCTTGGTGCCGTCCGAGGAGCCTCCGGTGGTGAGGAGCGGCGATGCGATTACCGGCCAGAGCGCGCAGCCCGGCGCGCCGTGGACCGCCACCATTGGCCTGGAGTACAAATTCTCGGTCCTCGATCACGAGTCGTTCATTCGCGTCGACGATGAATATGAAGGCAGGGCCAAGTGGCCCTCGCCGGGGCAGGACGCGAATACTCAACAGTACGACTCGGCGAACTATGTGCTGTCGTCGACCAACTTCGCCTCGGCGCGCGCCGGCATGAACTTCGGTGGATTTCAGGTCGCGGCCTTCGTCGACAATCTGGCCGACACGCACACGGTCACGAACTACAATTGGACCATCGATTACGGCGGCGGCCCGGCCTCTCGGCTGCAGCGCCAGTTCACCTTCCGTCCACGCACCGTCGGACTGTCGTTCACTTACCGGCATTGACCCGTCTACCGCGCGCAAGGGCTAGCCTTGCGCGCGGTAGACCCGATTACCGCAACTCGCACACACACCCGTGCCATGCAGCAAATGCGTGGTACGGGTGTTCCCGGGCGCTCCTCATGCCCGCTTGCGTTGCACGCGGTACACCCTGTCGAACCGCGCAGCAGCGACGATGCCGTGATCGCCGGGCGCGTACTGCACCAGCCCCAATTCGGCGGTTGCGCCGGTTTTTGCTCGGTGCTACTGTCGAGAGAGGGTGTTATCTGACCATATAACTAAATTGCGGGGATACGATGCCAGCCACTCCTTCGAAGCCGTTGATTCAGCGGGTATCCTGGCGATTGTTGTTTTTACGCACCCTTATAGTAGGTGCCGGCGCCTGCCTCGCAACCCCGGCGTCCGCTAACGAAGCGACCGCCGCCGCCGAACCGGCCGCCGGCGGCGCCCTCGAAGAAATCGTCGTCACGGCGACCCGCCGCGAAGAGAGCATCAACAAGGTGCCGATCAGCGTCACGGCGTTCAACCAGGACATGATCGATCAGAGGGGCATCAAGGATTTCAACGACGTGGTCCGCTTCACCCCGGGCGTGTCCATCGACACCTCGGGCACCAACGCGATCTCCATCCGTGGAATTTCCTCGTCCGGCGGCGCCGGCACGACCGGCATCTATATCGACGAGACGCCCATTCAAATGCGCGCACTCGGTTTCAATCCCGACGACACGCTGCCCAAGACTTTCGACCTGGATCGGGTGGAGGTTCTGCGCGGTCCTCAGGGAACCTTGTTCGGCGCCGGTTCCGAAGGCGGTACGGTTCGGTACATCATGAACCAGCCCAGCGTCACCAAGGAATCGACCTACGCGCGCTCGGAGGTCTCCTTTACGCACCACGGCGATCCAAGCTACGAAGCGGGCATCGCCCACGGCGGCCCCATCGTCAACGATGTGCTGGGTTATCGCGCCAGCGTGTGGTACCGGTACGATGGCGGCTGGATCGATCGGATCGACCCGACGACGCTCGGCGTCGTCGACCGCAGGGCCAATCGTGCAAATACCATCGCGGCGCGCCTGGCTCTGTTGGTGCAGCCCACCGAAGGGGTCAAGATCACGCCGAGCTTTTCGTACCAGAACGCGCGCAAGCACGACATCAGCTCATTCTGGCCCGCGTATTCGGATGTGGGCAGCGGGCGGTTCATCAACGGCACTCCGGAGCGGATACCGGATCCGGACGAGTACTATCTCGGCGCGGTCAAGCTCGAGGCGGACGTCGGCATCGGCACGCTGATCTGGAATACCTCGTACTACCACCGCGACGAGCTCACGGCCTATCAGGGTACCGTATTCGACCTCGCATACTTTCAATCGCTGATATGGCCCACGAATCCCGACGGGTCGGGTGGACTCGGGCTGGGCTGCGCCGGGGGCGAAGCGCCGCCCTGCTCTTGGTATCCGATTATCGACGGCAAGGGCATTCATTTGCCGCCCGGCGGCGTCGCAGGCTACGTGACCCCCAACAGGATGACGAACCGCCAACGCATCTGGACGGACGAAATTCGCTTGCAATCGAACGATGACAACAGTCGGTGGAGATGGACCGTGGGTGCATTCTGGTCGCTCGCCACGGAGCTCAGTATCGAGGAGCTGTCCGACCCGTATATCAACAATTTGTATCAATATCTCTTCGGCCAGAATGCGACCGACATATATGGTCCTTTCTTCTCTTGTCCGACCGACCCTGCCCACAGCACGCCGCAGACTTTTCCCCAGTGCGACATCTATTACAACAACAATAAGACCCACGATCGCCAGATCGCCGGTTTCGGCGAAGTTACCTACGGCGTGACCGATAAACTGAAGCTCACCGTCGGCGCGCGCTATGCCAAGCTGTCGGGCGACCTCGCGCACTATTCCGACGGCTTGGAGAACTACGGCGCGAGCATAGCCAGCGGCGTGTATTCGGAGCATTCCGTCACACCGAAGGCTTCGTTATCATTTCAGGCCGACCCGAATAATCTCTTCTACGCCACCTATGCCAAGGGCTTTCGGCCGGGCGGCTTCAACTCTCCGCTGCCTCCTTTCTGTGCGCAGGGACTCATTGCCGAAGGCTATCCGAGCGGACAGTCACCGCCGAACTATAATTCCGACACCACCCAGAGCTATGAAATCGGGTCGAAGAATCTCATCGCTGACCGGCTGCAGCTTGCCGCCAGCGTCTATTACATCAAGTGGAACCAAATCCAACAGAATGTTTATGTTGCCGGGTCATGTGCGCTGCAGTTTACGGACAATCTGGGAACGGCGGTCTCCAAGGGTTTTGATCTGCAGGCAAACGTCGTGCTGGGTGGAGGATTTTCCGTCGAGGCCGCCGTCGGGTATACGAACGCGCGCTTTACCACAACCTCGAAGAGTAACTTGGCGATCGCCGGCGATGCCGTCGCCGGCGAGGCCGCCATCGACTACGCTCCCGGAACGAACCCGCCGTGGAACATTGCCATCGGTCCGCAGTATGACTTCACCCTGGCAGGACTCAAGGCGTTCGCACGCGTGGACTTTGAATACGCCAGCCGCAATCCCTGGCTCTCCCCCGTACAGGATCCCAATTCCGCGCAGTACAACTCTGGCTTTTCCTACACGCTGCCGGCAACCAGCTTTTTCTCTCTGCGCTCCGGCGTGAATCTCGGGTCCTGGCAACTATCAGCCTTCGTCGACAACTTGTTCGATAAGCATCCCACCATCAACTACGCGCTCGGGCAGTCCGACGGCAACAATCCGGCCGGGCCGCCCTCGGAGCAGCAAAACGCCTGGACGTTCCGGCCGCGCACCATCGGAATCACAGCGACGCTGCGTCTGTAACCC
>DASWEO010000282.1:0-3149 GCA_036394715.1 Steroidobacteraceae bacterium | reverse complement strand
CGCTGCAGCACGTTTCGTCAAGCGCACTGACCGCGTCCACCGCATCCCGCCCCACGTTCGTGACGTGCGCACGCCCCTCTGTTGGGACAGGACCAAATCGCTATAGTGCTGATTTTACCCCGCCGTCAAGCGAAATTTCTGAAATTCAGAAATTGATTGTGATGTGATTGCGCGCCCCTCTCTATGTCGTCCCGTCGAAAGCAGGAACCCATACGCCGCGGCTTCTCTTGGGTCCCCGCGTTCGCGGGAACGACAGTGAGTGTGTAGTGCGTTCACTTCCGCTTCTTCACCGCCTCGGCCAGACTAGCTTTCGCCGAGCCGGGCCGCAGCGGCTGCTGCTGGCTCTCGTGCGGCGCCCAGCCGGATAGCCAGATCACGTCGAAGGTGGCGCGGATGCGGCCGTCGGGATCGGCAAAGCGCTCGGAATAGATCTGTGCCATCCGCAGCATGGTGGCGCGGCGCGTCGGCGTCCGCCGCCGTTCGCGCAGAATGTTGGTCGCGCCCATGCGCCGCAGATCCTGCATCAGCGCGAATGCATTTGTGTAACGCACCACGATGCGATCGACGTCGGTGACCGGCAGGGCGAAGCCCGCGCGCTGCAGCAGCGCTCCGACATCGCGCAAATCCGCAAACGGCGCGACGCGGGGCGAGAGCCCGCCTTCGCATTCGGCTTCCGCCGCCGCGAAGGATTGCCGCAACTCGGTCAATGTCTCGCCACCGATCATCGCCGCCAGCAACAGCCCGTCGGGTCTTAGCGCGCGGCGGATCTGCGCCAGCACGCCGGGCAGGTCGTTGACGAACTGAAAAGCAAGCGCGGAAACGACGAGATCGAGCGACTCCGGCTCGAACCGGAGAGTTTCTTGTTCCGATGGATCCACGTGAGCAACGGACTTGAAGCGATCGGATAACGCATTTCGCAGCGTCTCGGCCGGCGTCCAGACGTCGGCGACGTCGGCAAAATCTCTCAACACCGCATGCAACCGCTCTTCCATATCCTGAGCGACGCGGTCGAGCAGGAATGTTGCAGGCTCGCCGCGCAGCGCACGGCCCTGCCGGGCCCGCAACAAGGCGCGGTCGAACAGGACGGGCGCGATGTTCGGATTCGGGGCCATGTCCGGTTTGGTACGCCGATCCCGCCTTTTCTGGCAATCCAGCGCTCTCGCGCGCTGGGCGGGAGTGGTCGCGGGGAACAGCGGCAAAACCTGAGCCCGGTAACCAATTTTAAATAGACCTAAAGAGAGTCTAAAAAGATACTTTTCAGTGCACCAGTTAAAGGCTAGTTTTTGGCATGGCCACAGAAAAAGCCGAAACCGACCGCGTTCCCGTTACCTTGGCGCTCTCCACCATCGGCTATCTCGAAAAGTTGGTGAGACAGGGCACCCACGGCACGAGCGTCCCCGGCGTCGCAAAAACCCTGATCGAGGAAGGCATTCGGCTCGCCATCAAGGACGGGCTGCTGTCGATCCGCGACAATGGCAAGACGCCAAACGGGAGGGAGCCTTGAAGGGGCAACGGGGCGCGCCGGTTCGGAAGGTCAGGGGCCAAGGGGAGTCGCAGTGACGACTCGTAGCTGGGGACCATCACCATGCCCGCCAACGCACCCACCTGGACGACCGAACGCCTCGAACTCCTGAAAAGCCGCTTCGAGGCCGGGCTGTCCTGCCGCCAAATTGCCTGCGAAATCGGAGTGAGCCGCAATGCCGTGATCGGCAAACTCTCGCGCCTCAATCTGACGCGCGACGGCGAGGTACGGCCCCCGGCTCGAAAGAGGGCCGCAAAGGGACAGCGCGCTAAAACGGGGCCAAGGCAACAGTATCAGTTGCTCAAGGCATTATATGCCGAGCCGCAGCCGGACGACGAGCCGATCCACAATGGACATTGCTGCTCACTGCTCGAATTGACCGCGGAGAGATGCCGCTGGCCGATCAGCGCTCCGGGCCTTGCGGATTTCTGCTTTTGCGGCAACACGCCGCTTCAAGGCCTGCCCTATTGCGCGGGCCACACCCGCCTCGCCTACCGGCCGGGTTCTCGCCAGCGCGTCGTGCGCGGATAAGGCCAGGCAGTGAACTGATAGATCAATAACATTGATGGATGTCCGCTTTGTCGCGCATTGCGGACTCAAGCCGGACATCGTGCGAGGTCCGAAAAGTGCCAATAGGCGACATTTGGCAGCGACTTCGCTCGGCCGCTTCGTCGGCGTGGAGCCAAATTTGCGGTTGAACTTTTGTCGTTTCTGCTTGATTGCCGGGCCTTTATTGTCGGCGCTCCATTCACTCTCCGCAAGGCATTAGTCTCAATCTGTCAGACCTGGGCCACGTTCCAGCTACGGCAATTATCGCCGAACCCTTCCCATCCGCTCTCCGTGACCGCGACGGTGTCCTCGAGTTTGATGAACCCGTGCTTCGGATGCAGGATCGCGGTTTCGATCGAGATCACCATGCCGCTCTCGAGCGGCAGGTCCTCGTCGGTGGCCGGATAGGGCACCACGCCCTTGCCGGTCAGATGCGGAGCCTCATGACTGACCAGCCCCATGCCGTGGGCGAGAAAGTCGAAATGCGGCAGTTGCTTCGAACCTCGCATGGCCTGTTCCGCCGCCGCATAGATGTCGCCGCCGCGCGCGCCCGCGCGAACCGGCTTGCGCGCCGCCTGCTGAATGGCCTCGACCTCGCTGAGCAAGTCCTCAAGCTCGGAGTCCGGCTTGCCGACACTGCCCATGCGGCAGAGATCGCCGATATAGCCGTGATAATTGGCGCCGGAGTCCAGCGAGATGATGTCGCCGGCACCGAGCAGCTGGTCCGATGGCGCACGATTGAGACTCGCGCCCGCGGAAATCAGGCAATATTCGAAGTTGAGGCCGCGGTTGGTTTCTTCCCTGCGCAGATGCGCGACGACGTCGTGCTTGGTTATGCCAGGCCGGCACGCCGAGAATGTTGCCTGCATCGCGGCGACGACGCGTTCGGATGCCTTCTTAAGCAGTGAAAGCTCTGAGGCCGATTTGCGCGCGCGCAGCCGTTCCAGCGCCATCGTGGCATCGACCAGCCTGCTGTCCGGAAAGGCGGAAGGCAGCACATCGGCCGCGTCGAGCGGAAGGAACGGCATTTCCACGCCGATACGGGCGCTGGCGACGCCCATTTTCCTGACATGCAAGA
>DASWEO010000281.1:0-5714 GCA_036394715.1 Steroidobacteraceae bacterium | reverse complement strand
TCGCTGCAGAAATACCTGGGCGGTGCGGGCGAGTCCGCATTGCAGCAGGCGTATGAGATCGGGCGCGGCGCACTCAACGCCGGCATCGGGTTGGTCGCGATCGCGGACATTCACCATGCATATCTCCGGAAGCTGCTGGCGCAAACGCTCGCCCCTGAGGAACGCGAGCGCATCTTGACGGGGGCCGCGCAGTTTTTCGCGGAATGCGTCTCGCCTTACGAGATGACGTACGGCGGATTTCGCGAAGCCAATACGGCGTTGCGCCACTTCAATGAGGTGCTGGAACAGGAGGCCAAGCGAATCGCCAACGCGCTTCACGATGAGGCCGGCCAGTTGTTGGTGGCGGTGTACATTGCCCTGCAAAATCTGTGCAGCGACGTGCCGGCGGTTCAGCCTCATATTCTCGAGGTGACGCAGCTGCTCGATCAGATCGAAGTTCAGCTGCGTCGATTGTCGCACGAGCTCGTGCCGGCCTTGTTGAACGACTTAGGGTTGGTTCCGGCCCTGCGGTACCTGGCCGAGGGCCTCGCACAGCGTTCCCAGTTGCAGATAAGCGTCGATGCGGTGCCGGAGCAGCGATTGCCGAGGCGCGTTGAAACGACCTTGTACCACGTTGCCAAAGAAGCGTTTCACAACGTGATCAAGCACGCTCAGGCGACAGCCGTCTGGGTTACTTTTCAACGGACGGCCGGTTCGATCAGCTGTCACATACGCGACAATGGCAAGGGCTTCGACCCGGCGTCGACCTCGGTTCGGCGTGGGGAGCAGGGCTTCGGCTTGATCGGCATGCGCGAGCGCCTCAGTGTCATCGGCGGGGAGATGCAAATCAGCTCAGGCCAAGGGCGCGGGACAGAGTTGGTGATATCCATTCCAGTGGAGAAATGAGATGTCCATTCGAGTGATTCTCGCCGACGATCATCTCCTCGTCCGGCAGGGATTGAGACTCGTGCTGGAGAACGAGAATATCGAGGTACTGGGCGAAGCCTCCGACGGACTCGAGGCGATTCGCTTGATTCAGGCGCTGCGCCCGGAAATTGCCGTGCTCGATCTAGATATGCCCGGCCTCGATGGGTTGGCGGTGTTGCGTGAAGCTGCAAAGAACTGCCCTCAAACACGCGCCGTCATTCTTACCCGTCATATGGAAGAACCTTACGCGGTCGAGGCGTTGCGCATCGGCGCGCGAGGTTATGTGCTCAAAACACAGGCAAGCACGGATCTAGTGGCCGCAATCCGGCATGTACATCGCGGCGAGGTGTACCTGAGTCCCAAGATCTCCAAGGCGGTAGTCCACGCGTATCTGACCAACACCGACGCGCCCAACGCCAAACTGAGCGTGCGTGAACGGCAGGTGTTGCAGTTGGTCGGCGAAGGCCATTCGACCAAGAAGATCGCAATACTGCTGGGTATCAGCGTCAAGACGGCGGATACGCACCGCACCAAAGTCATGGAAAAGCTCGACATTCATCAGACCGCCGGACTGGTCCGCTATGCCATTCGAAATGGACTGATAGAGCCCTAGTTGCGTGATTCGGCCCCTCGGACACGGCATCGCTGTTGCGTTGCCCGATGTCACCGGTCTTTCCACGAGAGCAATCGATAAATCACCTGATTGTGCGCCTCGATCCGCGGTCTATGCTGAATACAGTCCATCAGCCAACGAGGCGAAAACAGGCTATGAAGAATTCTATGAAGAACAAGACACTTCTCAAAGCGCTTGTCGTGTCGGACGAACGGCAGAATTCCTGGTTTTTAAACGGGGGTTTTCATGAGGCAAATGACCTCATGGACGTGAAGGCGCTGCGGGTGAATATGCGGGATTTTCATTCGACCCTGCGCGAGATTGTGCAGCAAACACCCGATGTGCTGCTGCTGGATTCCACATTGTCGTCGCCCTTTGTGGCGAGGATGGCCGTTCATGTACGCGACAAAATGCCGAACTTGCCGATTTTTACGCTCCCCGACATTCATGGTGCCTTGATACGGGGCGCCGAGACCGGCAATACCGCGAACGGCAATGTCACGAACAGTGACCTGGCTGCGGCCGACACCATCGCGCAAACCATACTTTACACGCACGGCCGCCTTGGGTTGCAGCGCACACTGCTGGAAATGGCATTGAGGGACGATCTGACCGACCTGCACAACCGCCGGGGATTCATTGCGCTTGCCACCCAGCAGCTCACCTGGGCCCGCGACTCGGGGCAGCATATGGTGATGTTCTTCGCCGATTTGGATGGCCTCAAATGGATCAACGACCACTATGGCCACGGTGAGGGCGATCGAGCGATCTCGCTCGCGGCGGCGTGCATCAAGGAGACTTTTCGCAGATTCGATGTGACTGCGCGTTTGAGCGGCGATGAATTCGTGGCGTTGATCATGGAGGAACCCGGACGCAGTGCGGAAACTATCTGCCGCCGTCTGCAAATGAATCTGGCCGCTTGCACCGGCGCCGAAAACCCGTATGAATTGTCGATGAGCATCGGCGTGGCGCACTTCGATCCCGACAGACCCGTGACCCTACAAGAGCTGATGAAGCAGGCCGATGCCGAGTTATATGAGCACAAACGCAGGGACCGCTTCGCAGCCTCGAAGGGTCATCGGCTGTCGGCGGCGGCGCCCGAGAACCCATCCGGGAGTCTCGCATTGATGACGCCCGGACCTCTCATAGAGCCGACCATGCCAAGGGGGTGAAAGTGATGCAAACCGGACAAACCGGACGAGCCGAACCACGCATGACCACCAATACCCTGGCGAACCTCGAGGCAGCCGACGAGCCTTCGATCAACGAGACGGCGGTTTTTGCGAACATCAGCGAACACGGAGCGCGCCTCATTACAGGCCGCCGTTGGCCTCAGGGTAAAGAGGTCATCGTCAGCGATTCCTTGGTGAATTTTCGAACCCGCGCCCATGTCGTGTATTGCACACCGTATAGTGCGAGGCGCTTCGCCGTCGGTCTGAAATTCGATCTATCTCACGCCGTCGCGCAGCAACACTTCGACCAAAGGGCCTCATAGTTCCGCCGGGGTGGAGCGCTGCGCTTTACTTCGCGGGCGCAGCGCCCCGTGCGGGCTCTATTCCCTTGGAATAGATCACAGTGCCGTCGAGCTTGACGATGATCGCATCGATGTCGTCGATGCGATTGTAGATCTCCATGGCTTTCTCCGGACCCAGCACGAACGCGGTCTTGGATAAGCCGTCGGTGCGGGTCGCGTACGGCCCGATGATGGTGGCGCTGCGCACCTTGCTCGCCGAATGGCCGGTGCGCGGATCGATGATGTGGTGGTAGCGGACTCCGTTCTCCTCGAAGTACCGCTCGTAGTCGCCCGAAGTCGAGATCGCCGCGTCGACCAACGGAATCCGGGTGATCACCTCGCCCGCACCTTTTCTCGGGTCACGAATCCCCACCATCCAGGGCTTGCCGAATCGATCCCCGATGATGCGGCTGTCGCCTCCGGCGGAGACATAGGCGCGGGTGAACCCACGCGCTTTCAGTATCTCTATGCCGCGGTCCACCGAGTAGCCCTTGCCGATGCCGCCGAGATCGATGCGCACCCCCTTCTGCGAGAATTGCACCGTCTGATTCTTGGAATCGAGCAGCACATGGCGAAAGTTGACCGCGGGCAACGCCTTGCCGATTTGCGATTCGTCGGGATGGATGTGTTTGCGGAAGTCATACATATAGCCGACGCTGGCGTAAGTGATGTCGAACGCGCCGTCGGTGATGACGGAGTACTCCTTCGCGGTGGTCAGCAAATCGAATAGCTCCTTGCTGATCCGCATGGGGCCGTCCGCGGCCTTGGCGTTGACCAGGGAAACCTCGCTGGTGGGCTTGTAGGTGCTCATCGACTCATCGATGTGCCTCATTTCCCCGAGCACCGCATCGATCGCCGGATCGGCCTGCGTCTCATCGTCCGCCCATAGCTCGACGGTGATCCGCGTACCCATGATGCCGTCGGTGACCCGGCGCACCCAGTCTGCGTGCGCCGGCGCGGCCAGGCATAGAAATGCCGCCAAATAGGCGGCGCTCGTCAGTCTCTGCCGTTTCATGGGGTCGAAGCCTAGCGGTTTCCGGCGGCGCGCGGAATGGCGGCGCTCATCGGTATGCGGCGGGTCGCCGCCATTGCGTGATCACCAGGGCGCTGCCCACCATGCCGCCCAAGTGGGCAAAATGTGCGACCCCGGCCGCAGTCCCGGTAACCCCCAGGTAGAGCTCGATCGCTGCGTACAGAGTCGCGAACAGCCATACCGGCATCGGAATGAGAAAATACACGGCGACCTTGCGCTTCGGAAACATGACGGCATAGGCCAGGATCAAACCGAACACTCCGCCGGAAGCGCCGATCGTAGGCGCCGGCGGCGCGCCGAACAGCACGGGCACGAACAATTGAGTGAGCGCGGCGGTGACCACCGACGCGAAATAGCACGCGAGCAGGCGGCGCGGCCCCACGTACTGTTCGATACCGGTACCGAACACCCACAACCCCAGCATGTTGAACACCAGATGCGCCATGTTGTGGGTATCATGCAGGAACGCATACGTAACGATCTGCCAGACCTGAAAATGCCACTGGGGGTCGATCGCCTGCAGCGGCCACAGAGCGAAGAGCCCTTCCAGCACTTCCGGCGACAGGCTCTGCAAGACGAACACCGCCGCGTTCGCAAAGATCAGGATTTTGACTGCGGAAGATTTCATAGGTAGGGACGCATTCTACCCGTCATGAAGGCCGACTCCTCGTGAAAGCGATATTTCTGGACTACGACACCGTGTCGAACGGCGATCTCGACGCATCCTCCTTGAGCGCAGCCGTCGACGATCTCGTGCTGTGCGCGTCGGACCCTGCGAAGACCGCCGAGCGCATTCGCGACGCGGAAATCGTGCTGTTGAACGGACTCGAATTGTCGCGCGAATCACTGCGCGGCGCCCCCCGCCTCAAATTGGTCGCGCTCGCGGCGACCGGTACCGACAATGTCGATCTGGCCGCGGCGCGGGAGCTGGGGATAGCCGTGTGCAATGTGCGCGGCTACTGTACGTCGTCGGTGGTACAGCACGTCTGGGGACTGATTTTGAGCCTCACCCAGCACGTCGCCGACTATGCGCGGCTTGCAACCGACGGCTCCTGGAGCCAACATGCGCCGCTCATTGAAATGCGCCACCCGATCCGCGAGCTCGACGGCCGCCTCTTCGGTGTGGTCGGCTGGGGCGAATTGGGCCGCGGCGCCGCGCGGGTAGCGGAAGCTTTCGGCATGCGGGTCGCCGTCGCCAACCGCCGTGGCGGGAGTCCAATGCCTGACCGGGTGGAACTCGAGCGGCTGCTGGCCATCTCGGACATCGTTTCCCTGCACTGCCCGCTGAATGATTCGACGCGCGGCCTGATCGGCGCGCGCGAGCTCGCGCTCATGAAGCCCGACGCCCTGCTGATCAACACGGCTCGGGGTGCATTGGTGGATGGCCGCGCGCTGGCCGCCGCGCTCCGAGCGGGCCGGCTCGGCGGCGCGGGAATCGACGTCCTGCCGCAAGAGCCGCCGCGGGACGACGACCCGTTGCTCGATCCGGATATACCGAATTTGGTCCTGACTCCGCACGTGGCGTGGGCGGCGCGAGAAGCCCGGCAGCGCTGCCTCGACGAGATGGCCGCCAATATCGCCGATTTCGCAGGCGGCGGACGCCGCTCGCGGGTCGTCTGACGACCCGCGGATCCGGTCGCGGTCCAGAC
>DASWEO010000280.1:0-1581 GCA_036394715.1 Steroidobacteraceae bacterium | reverse complement strand
TGCTTGATATGGTCGATGAGCAGCACCACGGGATCCCGAAAGCCCTGAAGATTACGCGCGCTGACTTTGATGGCGAGCCGGTGGTCGGGAACCGGACATGCAGATTTGCCGCATCCGGCTCTCGGACAAGACGTCACGCCTTCACCCACGACGGGCCCCGACCAAGCCGTGCGAGGCGTACGAGCTGGAGGTGCCCGTAAAGGTGCGAGAGTGGATAGCTTCCGCCCTTGCGTCGCCTGACTTTGTGCTTGTACCGGAGCCACCGGCGCAACCGCACAGCCGTGTAGCTGTCGAGCGCGCGATATGCTTTGCGGGTGGTGCCGACACTGAAGTAATTGGCCCATCCGCGCAGCGCGCGGTTCAACATGTCGACAAGCTCTGTGGTCTCCTGCCAGCTACCCGCTCGGTCGGTCAGCGCGTGGACCTTTTCGACCATGCGCTTGATGCTCTGTGGGATTGACCCGGTTTGGTGGACACCCTGAGTCTCTCGCCAGAGGTGCTGCCGATGCCAAGAACACGTCCACCGTATTCGCCGGAGTTTCGCCGACAGATGGTCGACCTCGTCCGTGCTGGACGTAATCCTGACGATCTTGCCCGCGAGTTTGAGCCAAGCGGCCACTCCATTCGCGCGTGGGTCGCCCAGGCTGACCGAAACGAGGGCCGCCGGGAGGAGGCGGCTCCTGGTCTGACCGCATTCGAGCGTGATGAGTTGACCCGGCTGCGGCGTGAGAACAAGCAGCTGCGGCTGGAGCGCGATATTCTTTCAAAAGCCGCGGCCTGGTTTGCTCGGGAGACCGGCACGCTGCCGTCCGGCTCTTCCGGTTCATGAGCGCGAACCAGGCCTGCTTCCCGATTGCCGCGATGGCACGCGTGCTCGGCGTGTCCAAGGCGGGTTACTATGCCTGGCTGCAACGGCCACCGTCCGCCCGCGCCACGGCCGACGCGGCCTTGTTGAAGCGCATCAAGACCGTGCATGCCAGTTCGCGGCAGACCTACGGGGCTCCTCGCGTTCATGCCGATCTGCATGGGCATGGAGAGAGGCACAGCCGCAAGCGGATCGCCCGTCTGATGCGTGAGGCAGGCCTGGTGGGCGCCAGTCATCGGCACGGTGGCCCGACAACAACCCGGCGGAACAAGGATGACCGGCCCGCGCCCGACTTGGTCGACCGCGACTTCAACGCTGCCGGACCGAACCAGCTGTGGGTCGCCGACATCACTTATGTGCCGACAATGGCGGGGTTTCTCTATCTCGCCGTCGTGCTCGACGCCTGGAGCCGCAAGATCGTCGGCTGGGCGATGGCAAACCACCTGCGCGCCGAACTGGTGCTGGATGCGATGGAGATGGCTGTTGGCCAACGTCGGCCCAAGGACGTCATCCACCATAGTGACCAGGGCAGCCAATATACCTCGGTGGCATTCGGCAAGCGGTGTGGCGAGGCCGGTGTTCGACCCTCAATGGGGTCGGTCGGTGACGCCTACGACAACGCCATGGCCGAGAGCTTCTTCTCCACCCTCGAGGCCGAGCTGCTCAGCCGCCGCCGGTTCGCATCCCAGGCCGAGGCCAAGATGGCCTGCTTCAGC
>DASWEO010000279.1:0-15780 GCA_036394715.1 Steroidobacteraceae bacterium | reverse complement strand
ATCACGGTCCAAAGCCGCTGCCGGTACAGCCAGCACACCGCCAGAATGGCGGCAAATTGAATCACGATCTCGAACAGTTTGCCCTTCTCGTCGTTCCAATTGAGCAGGCTGCCGGTGACGATCAAGTGGCCGGTGCTCGAGACCGGCAAGAATTCGGTTAGCCCCTCGACCACTCCCATAATCAAGGCCTTAATCGCAACTACCGGATCCATGTGCTGTCCTCATCGATTCGGGCACAAAAAAACGCCCCGGCCGCCGTGAAGCGGTCGGGGCGCTATACCAATAATCTTACTTGGTTGTCGCAGGAGCGGCGGCCGCTTTCTTCTTCTTCTTGCTGTGCTTCTTGGCGGGCTTCTGCGCATCCGCCGCAGGGGCGGAGGAGGCAGGAGCATCGGCGGCCATCGGCGCGGCGGCTTTCGGCATATCGGCAGCCATCGCGGCGGCGGCAAGGCCAAAGGTCAGCAACGCAGAGGTAATCAGGATTCCGGACTTATTCATGAGATCTCCAGACGGTGGTATTGACAAGCGTTTCGAAGAATACGCCGGTTCCATCCATTTCATCCGAGATGAAGATCATTTCACAAACCTCGCGGTAAGCCGCTTGGGCTCAGTGTTTGCGCCTCGACCGAACGTGCCACACGAGATATATGACAATGGCCGTATTGGCGACCAGCACCACCGCCTTGCCGACGGTCGGTCTGAAAATCAGTTCCCACACCTCCAACGGGATCAGGGAGGCCGTGATGATCACTGTCAGCCACTCGGCCCAGCGCTTTTGCATCCACAAACCGATCCCTTCGGTTGCAAATACCGCCGCATAGGCCAGCGTCACCATCCGCAGCGCATGGAGCCGCGATGCGCTCAAGCCGCTGAACCACTCCAGAAACCGGGTGGCGACGTCGTGCTCCAACCCCAAGGGGCGTGCCGAGGCCCAGGTCACCAACTTGGCCGCGAGCGAGGCATCGCTGAGGCGCACTTCGCCATAGGCCAAGGCCAGCAGCAGGAGCACTTTCACCAGCTTGTAAACCGCGATGGTGCGCAGAACATTGAAGCGCGGCGCCGGCGCCGGCCGAACAACGGTTATCATGAAAAGCTAAGCCTGACCCGCTGGCGGTTGAAACTCCAACGTGGCATCGAGCAGCGCAGGAATGTCAAAAACCGCTCTTTCATTATAGATCACCAATGGAGCGATTCCCGCAGCGGCCACCAGCGCGGCCGGTACCTGAATCCGGTCATGCTCCCGAGTGACGGTCCAGGTCTCCAATCGCTTGTCTTGAAACGCCAAATTGAGCGCTCCCCAGCGCAGCAAGGCGGCACGCGCCAGCGGCGTATCCCCTCCCCAGTGGCGTTGGGCCAGAGCCATCGCGGAACTGGCCGCAATTTCACCGTGCGGCAGTGTCATCAGATCCTGAATATATTTCACCATTTCATCCGGTGGAACATGCAGGTCCATATCGGGCGCCGTCTCGGTCATGCCCGGCATTTTACCCTAAGTCGGATTCTCGAGACTGAACATGGCATTCTCGTCATCGTAGGCAAAGGCCTCGGCATATCGGCCCCAGCTCACCACGGCCCGCAGGGTCTGGTCCGCGGCCTCTTCATTCATGAAATCCTCCAATTCGTCGACGAACCGGCTCTTTCGCGCGGAATGAGAGGCCCGTTCGTCCAAAACCCGCCGAATATGGGCAGCCAGGGGCACGTAGGTCAGTAAATGGCGCGTGAAGATCCGCTTGCGCTCGTCAAGTTCGGAGCGGGCGAAGGCCAATCCGTCTTCGGTCAATTTCAAGTCGCCGCCTTCGAGTTCCGCGAATCGCAGCATCTGCAGGGTTTCGGCGACCGGAAACAGCTCGTCGATCTCCATTTGCAGATCCGACGCGATTTCGGGCAAATCGGCCTTGCCGTTGAAGGGCGGGGCTGCGACGGCTTCCATCAGGCCCGCCAGCAAGTTCGAGGACACCCGGGGCAATACGCTGCCGATCCCCAAACCCGGGAAGCGCTCCGGCCGGGCGCTCGAACCGCCCAGCGGACGCGCAGTCATCTCCACATAAATACGCTCCACCAGCTCGCGAAAACTCGGATCGAGGCGATTTCGCGGCTGCGGCAGCGACACCTTGATCTCGCTCAAGATCCTCCCTGGATTGCTGCCGAACACCAAGATGCGATCGCACATCAGCACCGCCTCTTCGATGTTGTGCGTCACCAGAATGACGCCCTTGATGGGCATCCGGCCCTCGGCCCACAAATCCAGGAAATCGGTGCGCAGCGTCTCCGCGGTCAGTACGTCCAGCGCGGAAAACGGCTCGTCCATGAGCAGAATGTTGGGATGAACCACGAGCGCGCGGGCGAAACCGACGCGTTGCCGCATGCCGCCCGACAGCTCGCGCGGATACGCGGACTCAAATCCGTCCAAGCCGATGAGGTCGATCGCCGCCAGGGACCGTTTGCGGATGTCCGCCCGCGGCATTCGCTGCGCCTCGAGGCCGAGCGCCACGTTCTCGAACACGGTCAGCCACGGAAACAGAGCGAAGCTCTGGAAAACCATGGCGATCCCGGGCGCAGGGCCCGAAATCGGCTGGCCCATATAGCGCAGCTGGCCTGCGGTCGGCTCCGCCAGTCCGGCAATGAGCCGCAGCAGGGTCGACTTGCCCGAACCGGACCGCCCAAGCAGCCCCACGATTTGGCCCTCTCGCAGCTCGAGATTCATGCCCTCGAGCACCAGCAATTCCGCGCCGTCCGGCTTGGGGAAGGCCTTGCGTACATCGTTGCATTGCAGTAGCGGAGAGTCGTTCATGGCCGGACCTGTCAGGTGAGTCGATATTTGCGTTCGGCGTAGTAATACAAGGGACGCCAGAACAGCCTGTTGATGACCACGACGAACAAACTCATCGTGCCTATCCCCAAGATGATGCGATGAAAGTCCCCGGCGGTCGTCGCCTCCGCGATATAAGACCCGAGTCCCCGCGCCTTCACTTCGGTCTGGCCCCAAGTCGCCAGTTCGGCGACGATGGCGGCGTTCCATGACCCGCCCGACGCCGTAATGGCACCCGTCACGTAGAACGGCAAAATTGCCGGCAACGCAACCTTGCGCCACCACAGCCAGCCCGCGACCCGAAAATTTGCCGCGACATAGCGCATCTCCGCCGGTATGGCCGACGCGCCGGCGATGACATTGAACAGAATGTACCACTGGGTGCCCAATATCATCAGCGGACTCAGGAAAATGTCCGGATTGAGCTTCCAGGAAACGATGCCGTACACCGCGATGGGAAACAATAGATTCGCGGGGAAGGCCGCCATGAACTGGGCAATGGGCTGAACGATCTGCGCCGCCCGCGGCCGCATGCCGACCCACACGCCGATCGGCACCCACACGCAGCTCGCGAGCGCGATCAGAATGAACACCCGCAACATGGTGAGCGTCGCCAGCCCGCATACCTCGAGCGCCTCCCGCAGCGGTGTGTTCTTGATCAGCACCCAGACGATGTGCCAGAGACCCAGAACGACGGCCGCGACCACCAGCGACACCCACAAGAGATCCAGGCTGCGCTTAGGCGTAGCCGCTGCCACGGCCGGCGGTTCATCGCTGCGCTTCACCGCCCGGCTGGTCCACAGCACGGCGGCATGAAAGGCCACGGTCGCGCCTTGAATCAATCGCGATCGGCGCATCATGGTCAGCGCCCAGGAGTCCGGCACGCGGACGCCGGGTTCCTGTTCCACGCGAAAGCGGTCCACCCAGGCCACCAGCGGCCGAAACAGCAATTGGTCGTACAGCAGAATCACGATCAGCATGGTGGCGATCGCCCAGCCGATTGCACTGAGGTTTTTCTGCTGAATGGCGAGCGCGATATAGGAACCGACGCCCGGCAAGGACACGGTGGTGTGCCCGACGCTGATCGATTCGGAGGCGACGACGAAGAACCATCCGCCCGACATGGACATCATCATGTTCCATATGAGCGCGGGCATGGCGAACGGCACTTCCAGCTGCCAGAAGCGCATCCACGGCGACAACCGGAACGACTCGCTTGCTTCAATCAGCTCCAGCGGAACCGTGCGCAGCGACTGATAAAAGCTGAAGGCCATGTTCCATGCTTGGCTGGTGAATATGGCAAAGATGGCGGCGAATTCGGCGCCGAGCACCCGCCCTGGAGCCAGGGACATGAAGAACACGACCGTAATGGAAATGAAACCCAGGATCGGCACCGACTGCAGAATGTCAAGGATCGGCACCAGGAGCTTGCCGGCCCGCTCGCTCTTGGCGGCCCAGGTCGCGTATGTCAGAGTGAACGCCAGCGAGAGAACGAGCCCGGCCAACATGCGAAACGTGGTGCGTGCCGCATATTCGGGCAGATGCGAGGGACTAAGGGACAGCGGCGTTATTTCGAGTTGCGACAGCGGGGCGAACAACCCCCGCGACGTCTCGCCCAAAAACGCGATCAAACCGATGACGACGATGAATGCCAGCACATCCCAGCGAGACGCGAAGTCGCGGAGAAAGACATAGGGCGCGAAGCGATTCATCGGCGCATTCTCGCAGGACAGTCGACGAAGTAGCTAGTAGGGTACGTGTTTATGGAAAAGAGTTTCACCGCCGCCGCGCCGAGCGGCGCTTCACCGGCGGTCCCGCCGGCGGCACAACCGCGCTTCAATGTCTTGGGAGCCATCAGTTTCTCGCACTTTCTCAACGACATGATGCAGTCGCTGATCGTCGCGATCTATCCGCTGCTGAAAGGCGAATTCCACCTGAGTTTCGTGCAGATCGGCGTGATCACGCTGACCTATCAGATCTGCGCTTCCGTTTTGCAGCCGGTCATCGGCGTTTACACCGACAAGCACCCCCAGCCGTACTCGCTCAGTCTCGGCATGGGCTTCACCTTGATCGGTATGGTGACTCTGGCTTTCGCGCCCAATTATGGGAGCGTGCTGGCGGCCGCGGCGCTGATCGGCGCGGGCTCATCTATTTTTCATCCGGAATCCTCGCGGATTGCGCGCCTCGCTTCGGGCGGCCGCCACGGTCTCGCGCAGTCGATTTTCCAGGTGGGTGGCAATGCGGGCAGCGCGATGGGTCCTCTGCTCGCCGCATGGATCGTCAATCCGCACGGGCAGGCAAGTCTCGCGTGGTTTGCGCTGGCCGCCCTGCTCGCCATCGCCGTGCTGGCCAAGGTGGGCGCATGGTACAAACGCCAGCATCTTGACCGGCCGGACAGGACCAAGAGCCGGACGGCCGTTTCGAGCCCGGTGTCGGCGCGCAGGGTAGCCTGGTCGATCGGCATCCTGGTGGTGTTGATCTTCTCGAAATATTTCTACATCGCCAGCATCACGAGCTACTACAGCTTCTATCTGATCGAGAAATTTCATGTGTCGGTGCGGTCGGCGCAGATCTACTTGTTCGTATTTCTGTTCGCGATGGCGCTCGGCACGCTCCTCGGCGGTCCCATCGGCGACCGCATCGGCCGCAAGCGCGTCATTTGGGCATCCATCCTGGGCGTCGCGCCGTTCACGATACTTCTGCCGTTCGTCGGCTTGACGTGGACCTGCGCCTTGAGTTTCGTCATCGGATTCGTGCTGTCCTCGGCGTTCTCAGCCATCGTCGTATTCGCGCAGGAACTGATGCCGGGCAAGGTGGGCGCCGTGTCCGGTTTGTTTTTCGGCTTCGCCTTCGGCATCGGTGGTATCGGCGCAGCCGTGCTCGGCGGACTCGCCGATCAATACGGGGTCGAGTTCGTGTATCGCATCTGTGCATATTTGCCGCTGCTCGGCATGGTGGCCGCGTTCTTGCCCGACATCGAACATCGGGTCCGGGCCGCCGGCGCGCTCCGCGGCGGCCGCGCGCTCAACTTCCGCTGACCGGCCCGCGCCATGATGCACAACCTCTTCGCGAGCCTCGGTCAATACGGCGTCGGCATCGTGTTCGTGAATGTATTGCTCAACCAATCGGGGCTTCCCGTGCCGGCGGTGCCGACATTGATCATCGCCGGCGGCATCGCCGCGGGCGGACAAATGCAGCTGTTGACGCTGTTCTTCTCGTCGATAGCCGCCTGCGTGATGGCCGACAGCGGGTGGTACCTCATCGGACAGAAGTACGGCATCCGGGTCCTGAAGACGCTGTGTAAAGTATCCTTGGAACCGGATTCGTGCGTCAGTCAGACGCAAACGCGCTTTGAACGTTGGGGCGTCAACTCGCTGGTCATCGCAAAGTTCGTTCCCGGCCTCTCGATCATCGCGCCGCCGATGGCCGGCGCCCTGCGCATCGGGTGGCCGCGTTTCATTATTTTGAGCATCTGCGCCGCCGCTCTGTGGGTGGGTTTCGGTCTCGGCGCCGGCATATTGTTCAGATCACAGATCGAGCGATTACTGGAACATTTGAGCGAATTGGGCAGCGCCGCCGGCGCCGTGGTCATGATTCTGCTGGCCGCCTATATCGCTTTCAAGTGGTGGCAGCGAAGCCGCTTCTACAAGTTTCTGCGTATGGCACGGATCAGCGTCTCCGATCTCTATGAGCTCATTCAATCGGGTGCCGCACCCCTGATCATCGATGTGCGTTCGGCCACCGCGCGCGGGCTCGAGCCGCGTTGGATCCCCGGCGCAGTGCATGTTCCCCTGCAGGACGTGGCGCACCGGCTCAAGGAATTGCCGCGCGATCGGGACGTCATCTTGTATTGCACCTGTCCGAGCGAAGCCTCGGCGGCGCGCGTCGCCAAAATTCTGATGAATCACGGCTTCAAGCGGGTCCGCCCCCTCCTCGGCGGACTCGATGCCTGGGTCGCCGCAGGCTATGCTGTCATCACGGCGGAGGCGCCGGATTCATAGTGTCCTGAATCACAAATTCCTTGCTCGATCCGCCCGCGGATTGTCGTGCCGGGCAAGGCGCGCCGACGAGGCATAGTGGGTACTATGGCGAGGATGCGCAACGCCGTCCGGCGCGACAAGACGCGGCGCAGCGAGTAAGGAATTTGTGATTCAGGACACTTAGGAGCGCTCGTGACGCATCACGTGGTCATTGTCGGTGCCGGCTTCGGCGGCTTGGCGGCAGCGCAGGGTCTGGCCGGGGCCGACGTCAGGATCACGATCATCGATCGGCGCAATCATCATCTGTTTCAGCCTCTCCTGTATCAAGTCGGCACCGCGACGCTGGCCACTTCGGAAATTGCCTGGCCGATCCGGCATCTGCTGCGCAAGCGCAAGGAAGTCACCACGCTTCTCGGCACGGTGACGGGAGTCGACACCCAGAATCGCAAAGTGCTGATCGAAGACGGAGGCAGCATCGACTACGACACCTTGGTATTGGCAACGGGCGCCCGGCACGCCTACTTCGGTCACGACGAGTGGGAGCCGTACGCGCCGGGCCTGAAGACACTGGAAGACGCCACGACCATCCGCCGGCGAGTGTTGCTGTCCTTCGAACGCGCCGAATGCGAGACCGATCCGACCCGCCGCGCGGCGCTGCTGACCTTCGTGATCGTCGGCGGCGGACCCACCGGGGTGGAGCTATCCGGCGCGATCGCCGAGCTTGCACATCAGAATCTGCCCGGGGAATATCGGCACATCGACACGCGCAAGGCTCGCGTGGTGCTGATCGAAGCGGGTCCGCGCATCTTGCCGAGCTTTGCCGAGGATCTCTCTGCCTACGCCCACGCGTCGCTCGAGCGACTGGGCGTAGAAATTCAGCTGAAGCAAGCCGTCAGCGAATGCAGCGACCAAGGCGTGATCTACGGCGGCCGGCCGCTCGCGGCAAAGGTCATACTGTGGGCGGCAGGCGTTCGCGCATCGGCCGCTGCCGCTTGGGCGGGGCTGCCCGCCGACAACGCCGGACGAGCGCTGGTGGAACCCGACCTCACTGCGCCAGGGCGTCCGGAAATCTTCGTCATCGGCGACACCGCAACCATCAATGCGTGGCGCGGTAACCCTGTGCCCGGAATCGCTCCCGCGGCCAAACAGCAAGGCGTGCATGCTGCCCGCACCATCAGGATGCGCCTCGCCGGCGACACCACGCAGCGAATTTTCCGCTACAGGCATTCCGGCAATTTAGCCACCATCGGCAAGCGCGCGGCGGTCATCGATTTCGGCTGGATCAAGGTACGGGGCTGGCTCGCCTGGTGGCTTTGGGGGCTCGCCCACATTTATTTTTTGATCGGCGTGCGCAATCGCCTTGCAGTCGCCCTGAGTTGGCTGTGGATATACGTCACCGGCAGCCGCAGTGCGCATCTGATCACTCAGGGCGAACAGCGGCCAAGGACCCCGTAGTCGCCGTCATCGCTCTCGTTCGGCACTAAACTTCAGCCGCTCACACCATCGTTCAGCCGTTCAGTAGGTGCATCATGCCCGGGTGATAGCGTGGCCCCACTGCGACTCCCAGCGGCGCCACAGCTTCGATGCGTTGCAGCTCCTTCTGGCTCAAAGTGATTTGGGATGCAGCCAGGTTTTCCTCCAAGCGGGCCGGATTCGTGGTTCCGGGAATGGGCACGATATCCGTGTCTTGCGCCAGCAACCACGCCAGCGCCAACTGCGAGGGGGTGCAGCCTTTCTCCTTGGCGATGAGATTGATCTGCTCTAAAACCGCTAGATTCTTCGAGAAATTCTCACCCTGAAAGCGCGGGGACTCACGTCTCCAATCGTCGGCCGCGAGATCCTCCAATTTGCGGAAGCGGCCTGCGAGAAATCCCCGGCCCAACGGGCTGTAGGGTACAAACCCGATGCCGAGCTCACGGACGGTCGGCAGGATTTCATCCTCGGGATCGCGGCTCCACAGGGAATACTCCGTCTGCAGCGCGCTGATCGGGTGCACCTTGTGTGCGCGCCGAACAGTGGCGGGGGCCGCTTCGGACAACCCGAGATACCGCACCTTGCCCTGCGCGACCAATCGGGCCATGGCGCCCACCGTCTCTTCGATCGGCACCTTGGGATCGACCCGATGCTGGTAGTACAAGTCGATGACGTCGACGCCGAGTCTCTTCAGCGACGCCTCACAGGCGGCACGCACATAGTCCGGACTGCCGTCGACGCCGCGGGTCGTGGTGCCCGGCTCGCGCACGATCCCAAACTTGGTGGCAAGCACCACCGAATCGCGCCTGCCTTGCAGCGCCTTGCCCACGGTGACTTCGTTGGTGTGCGGGCCGTACACGTCGGCCGTATCCAAGAAAGTCACGCCGAGCGAGAGCGCACGCTGAATCAGCGAGATTCCCTGCGCCTCCGTGACTCCGCTGCTCGAGTAGAAATCGGACAGGCCCATGCAGCCCAATCCGAGTTCGGAGACCTTCAAACCCTGCCTGCCCAAGGCACGCGTCTTCATCGCCTGCTCCTTGAATTCTGCCGCTAACCGGTGCCGGCACCTTCGATCCGACCTCCGTGTGACGTAGCTGTTCACAGATTCTGGCCATGTAGCACTGATATTATATACAGCTTGCTCCGCGAGTGACCGGGTGAGAGTTCGAGCGGCGGGGGCTCGCCGCTCCAGTGCATCCCCTGCGACCACCGACTGCTGCTGCCATACTCGAGGCACCTTGATCAACGAAGCGGCCGGTACGATGTCGGCTGCAGACTTACTGGCTCGTCCTTGTACTGGTCGCCCTTGAAGATGAAGAGGTACCCGCCGAATGCTGTACGCCGTTCTTTGCTATCACTCGGAAGATGTCGTGACCTCATGGTCGGCCGAACAGGAAGACGCTGTCATGGGCAAACTCGCCGCCGTCGAAGAAAAGCTGGCAAAGGCCGGACGCCTGGGCCCCGTCGCGCGGCTCATGCCCACCACGGCGGCGACGACGCTGCGCAAGGACAGCGACCCGCCGTTGGTGCTCGATGGCCCGTTTGCCGAAACCAAGGAGCAGCTGCTGGGGTTTTTCATCATCGACTGCTCGGATCTGACCGAAGCGATCTCCACGGCGGCGGAGCTGGCGCGCGCCAATCCCGGCGGCGCTTACGAGCTGAGACCTGTGTCGGTGCTGCGGGCCAATCGTAACTTCGAATGAATGACCCGGCTTGGATCAATGCCGCGCTCATTTCCGCCCGGCCCCAGGCGATCGCCGCGCTGCTGCGCTACTTCCGCGACATGGATACCGCCGAAGAGGCCTATCAGGATGCCTGCCTTCGCGCCCTGAAAAACTGGACCCAGAACGGACCGCCGCGCGACCCGGCGGCGTGGCTGATCCTGGTGGGAAGAAATGCCGCGCTCGACGCCGCACGGCGCCACCGAAAACTCGAGCCCCTGCCCGTCGACGATGCGCTGTCGGACCTCGACGATGTCGAAGCGCAGCTGGTCGATCGGCTCGACAGCGCCGATTACCGCGACGATCTGCTGCGGCTGCTGTTCGTCTGCTGTCATCCCGAGCTGCCGGCGACTCAGCAGATCGCGCTCGCGTTGCGCATCGTTTCCGGGCTCAACGTCAAGCAGATCGCACGCGCATTTTTGGTGAGCGAAAGCGCCATGGAGCAGCGGATCACGCGGGCAAAAGCGTGCGTGGCCAGGGCCAATCTGCCGTTCGAGACGCCCGGCGCCGTGGAACGCGCCCGGCGTCTCGCGGCCGTCGCCACCATGATTTACCTGATTTTCAACGAGGGGTACTCGGCGACGGGCGACACGGCGAGCATGCGATTCACGCTGTGCGACGAAGCCATCCGTCTTGCCCGGCTGCTGCTGCGGCTCTTCCAGAGTGAACCCGAAGTCATGGGATTGACGGCGCTGCTGCTGCTGCAGCATTCGCGCACCCCGGCGCGGCTGGATGGCAACGGGCAGATCGTCCTCATGGAGGATCAAGACCGGAGCCTCTGGAACCGCACCATGATCGACGAAGGACTCGCCCTGATCGACAAGGCCGTGCGGCATGTGCAGCCCGGACCCTATCAGGTGCAAGCGGCCATCGCGGCATTGCACGTGCGCGCGGCAACGCCCGAGGAGACCGACTGGCCGCAGATTGAGCTCCTGTACGCAACCTTGGAGAGACTGCAGCCCTCGCCGGTCGTGACTCTCAACCGTGCCGTCGCTCTCGCCAAGGTGCAGGGTCCGGCGGCGGCGCTCGCGCTCATCGAGCCCCTCGCCGGAAAATTGTCGGGCTACTTCTATTTTTTTGGGGTCAAGGGCGCGCTGTTGCGGGATCTGGGAAAGATCGAAGAGGCCCGCGATACCTATAATCGCGCCATTGCGCTGGCCAACTCGGCCGCGGAGGCCGCGCACATCCGGCTGCAATTGGACCGCCTGATGTCGGATCGCGGCCGTCCGTAGCGTCCTTGGCCTATGGTCAACACTCGAGGAGAATGCCATGCGATTCATGATGCTGATGATTCCTTCAGGGTACGAGACCGCCGCGCCGGGCACCGTGCCGCCCGCCGAGCACGTGGCGGCGATGATGAAGTACAACGAAGCGCTGAAAAAAGCGGGCGTGCTGCTCGCGTTGGACGGACTGCATCCGCCGTCCGCGGGCGCACGCGTCTCGTTCAAATCCGGCAAACCGGCCGTGACCGACGGACCGTTCGCGGAGTCGAAAGAGGTCTTGGGCGGTTATTGGATCATTCAGGTCAACTCGAGACAAGAGGCGATCGAATGGGCATCGCGCTGCCCCGCACTCGACAATGAAGTCATCGAAGTCAGGCAAGTGTTCGAAATGACCGACTTTCCGCCCGATGTACGCAAGGCCGCCGAGAATTTCGATCTGCTGCCGAGGCCATAGACGCGAAGGCGAAGCGTTGAACCGCTGCTGTCCATCTGTCGGCACGGCGCCGATAGGCGGTACGCGCCGCCCTCACGCAATGCATAATGCGAGCCGTGCGACGTCATGTGCAAAGGGATGCCCTTGCAGGGCATGCATTGGGACGCGGCCGGTCCTCTGCGGCGACCCTTGGCGCGATTGCGGCCTTGGTCGTACTGGGTGCAATGCCGTACATCGCCCGCAGCGATTGGACCCTGGGCGCGGCAGCAGCTCTCCGGCACGACAACAACGTCGGCAACGCGGAGTCCCCGCCCGACATCGTCGGAGATTCCACGATCGACGCACGGCTCTCTATTTTTCAACTATTTCCGTTGGGCGAAAGCTACAGCGTGACGGTCGGCGGCGACCTCAACGGCGAGGCATTCCGAAAACTCACAGGACTCAACAATGCGTCCCTCGACGGTACAATTTCACTGAAGAAAAAATGGGGACTCGGCGCCTTCGCCCCTTGGGCGCGCGCCGGAGTATCGGTAGAGCGGTCGAGCTACGACTATAGTTACCGCAACGCTTGGAACTACCGCGCGACGCTCGCGTCGGGGCGGCGCATCGACGAGCGTTGGAACCTCTGGGCCGAATACGCATTCGATCGCCGGGTCGCCAGCCCTCGAACGGAAGAGGCGCCCGGATTATCCGGCGACGCGTTCAGCCAAGACAGCCACAATGTCGCGGTCAACGTGGAGTACTCGTTGAACGAGAGCACCTTTCTCGCGCTCGGCCTGTTGGGCCGCCGCGGCGATGTGGTGTCGACGGCGGGAGACAGCGAGAAGATCAACTACGCCCCCCGGGCGCTTGCCGAGGATCCGGCATTCGGGCCCGAGGCCTACGCTTACAAGCTCACCGGAACGACTTACGGGTTCAGGGTTGGAGTCAACTACGCTCCGACTCCGCACAGCTTGCTTGGGTTGGGATTTGAGCGTTTGAACACGCACGCGGACGGCGGCAACAGCTATACGAAGTCAGTGCCGGAAATCACCTGGGACTATCGCTTTCGATGAACAGATTGCTCGCGGCAGCGGCCGGTCTCATGCTTCTCTGGGGCGCACAACCGGGCGGCGCCGCCGAATTGCGTGCGCTCGTGAAAGATCATCGTGGAAAGCTCATCGCAAACGCGGTCATCCTGGCCGCACCCTTGGATGCCAAAAGCGCACTGCGCGCCAAACCCCCGGCGGATGCCGTCGATCAAGTCGACAAGCAGTTCGTGCCCTACGTGAAACCGGTGTTCGTGGGATCGAAGGTACTATTCCCCAACAGTGACCACGTGCGCCACCAGGTCTATTCCTTTTCGCCTGCGAAGAGATTCGAGCTGCCCTTGTATGCCGGCACGAACGCGCAGCCGGTCGTGTTCGACAAACCCGGGGTGGTGGTATTGGGCTGCAACATTCACGATTGGATGGTCGGTTATATCTATGTGTCCGAGACCCCGTTCTTCGCCAAGACCGAGTCGGCGGGGACCGCGGCCATCGACGACATGCCGCCGGGCGAGTACACCGTGCGCGTCTGGCATCCGAGCATGGAGCAGGGTGAGGAGACGACGGCCCGCCGGGTAATCTTGAACGCCGACGGTCCGTCGACCGTGGAATGGGAGCTCAGCCTGAAACCGGCCTTGCGGGTTCCCCGGGTAACGGGCTCCGCGTCTGCGGGCTATCCTTAGGAGCCTGTCTGACTATAGGCTCCTAGACTCAAGCAAACGCTTGAATGCCGGTCTGCGCCCTTCCCAGGATGAGCGCGTGAATGTCGTGCGTGCCTTCGTAGGTATTCACCACTTCGAGGTTGACGAGATGGCGAATCACGCCGAATTCGTCCGAAATACCGTTGCCTCCCAGCATGTCGCGCGCGGCGCGCGCCACATCGAGCGCCTTGCCGCAGGAATTGCGTTTCAGCATGGAGGTGATTTCGACGGAAGCGCTTCCCTCATCCTTCATGCGCCCGAGACGGAGACACGCCTGCAAGCCCAAAGCGATCTCGGTCTGCATGTCGACCAGCTTCTTTTGAATCAGTTGATTGGCGGCCAGCGGGCGGCCGAATTGCTTGCGGTCCAGCACATATTGCCGCGCGGTATGCCAGCAACTCTCCGCCGCGCCGAGCGCGCCCCAGGATATGCCGTAGCGCGCCGAATCGAGGCAGGTGAAGGGACCCTTGAGACCCGTGACGCCCGGCATTAGGTTGTCCTCCGGCACGAATACTTCATCCATGAGAATTTGCCCGGTGGTGGAGGCGCGCAATCCCACCTTGCCGTGTATCACCGGGGCCGCGAGACCCTTCCAGCCCTTTTCGAGGATGAAGCCGCGAATGATGTCATCTTCGGTTTTTGCCCATACGACGAACACATCCGCGATGGGACTATTGGAAATCCACGTCTTGGCGCCCGACAAGCGATAGCCGCCGCCGGTGCTGCGCGCCCGGGTGATCATGCTGCCGGGGTCCGACCCATGATCGGGCTCCGTCAGGCCGAAGCAGCCGATCTTTTCGCCGCGCGCCAGTGCCGGCAGGTACTTTCGCTTTTGAGTCTCCGTGCCGAAGCGGTCGATCGGCAGCATCACCAGAGACGACTGCACGCTCATCATGGATCGATATCCGGAATCGATGCGCTCTATCTCGCGCGCGATCAGCCCGTAGCTGACGTAATTGAGCCCGCCGCCGCCGAATTCCTCGGGAATAGTGGCGCCCAGTAATCCCAAATCTCCCATCTCTTTGAAAATACCGGGGTCGGTATGCTCGCGGCGAAAGGCCTCGACGATGCGCGGCGCCAGCCGGCCTTGCGCGTAGTCGCGCGCGGCATCCCGTACCATCTTTTCTTCGTCCGTCAACTGCGCATCGAGCAGCAGCGGATCGTCCCAATGAAAGTTCTCACGTGCCATATTCCAGCCTATTGTCCCCTCGTAGGAACGAAGCATCGCACAGTCCCGGGTCGGTATGCCAAGTTTCAACTCTCCCACGGTGGCGCGACGGGCAGGACAATTCTCCCGTCAGGTCTATTTGTGAACCAGCACGCTCGCGATGCGGCGGTCCGGAACGAACCACATCAGCGCCACCAGCAGGTAGAGTCCTTGGGCCAGCGGGGGCGAGCGAAATGCAGCGGCAATACCGATCGAGTACAGAACGGGTGATGCCTTGCCTTTCCAATCCCCGCCGATGGCTCTCTTGAGCAGCGAGTCCGGACCCTGCGAGGCAATGATCAGTTGCTGAAGGATCCAATAGGCGAGTGAAGCCATCAGCAGCACCACGCCATAGAGCGCGGACGGCATCGCGGCCAAGTGATTCTCCCCAATCCAGGCCGTGGTGATGGGAAACAATGAGAGCCAGAACAAGAGATGGAGATTGGCCCACAGAATCCGCCCGCTCACTTTCTCCACGGTGTGCAGCATGTGGTGGTGATTGTTCCAATAAATGCCCACGTAGATGAAGCTCAGCACGTAACTCAGGAAATTGGGGATTAGGGGCTCGAGCGCATCCGCGGTTTCGCCGTGCGGCACCTTGAGCTCCAGCACCATGATGGTGATGATGATGGCGATGACGCCATCGCTGAAAGCTTCGAGCCGGGTGCTGTTCATTCTCTCGCCGTTCGCATTGGATTTTCCTTGGCTTCCGTTATGCTCCTCAGTGAACCGCAAGCTGAGGGAGAGTTCAATGAGGGAATCGATGTTGACCTTGGGTCTGGCCGTTGCGATGTCCGCTTGGGGCTCCCCGGCACCGCCTCTTCCGCCGCCCAGGGATCTGCAGCTCGCCCGCGACATGCTGAAAAGCCTGGTGGAGATCAACACCACTCATGCGCACGGTTCCACGGAAGCCGCGAAGGCCATCCAGGGCTGGCTGTCGAGCGCGGGCTTTGCGGCCGGCGACGTGGTTTTCCTCGCGCCGTCCGATCATCCGACGAAGGGCAACGTGGTGGTTCGCTACCGCGGCAAACACTCGAGCGACGCCGTCTTGTTCCTGGGGCACCTCGATGTGGTGGAAGCCAAACCCGAGGATTGGTCGGTCGACCCGTTCAAGTTGACGCAACGAGAAGGATGGTTCTATGGCCGCGGTACCATCGACATGAAGGACGGCGATGCGGCTCTGGCGGAATCCTTGATTCGATTGA
>DASWEO010000278.1:0-2835 GCA_036394715.1 Steroidobacteraceae bacterium | reverse complement strand
AGCGCATCGAAAAAGATTTTGGGGGATCGTCTAGCGGTAGGACAACGGTCTCTGACACCGTTTACCTAGGTTCGAATCCTAGTCCCCCAGCCAAACAGGGCCCAACGGTGGGCCCTTTATCTTGAACAACGGGCAAACATGTCGGTCGAACGCAACTCGGGTGGACGGCTCGCGCCATTGGCGCTTGCGGCGCTCGGTGTCGTGTTCGGCGACATCGGCACCAGCCCCCTCTATGCCATGTCGGCCTGTTTCACCGGCCCCGCGATCGCCGTCACGCCTGAACATGTGCTCGGTGTGCTGTCGCTGATTTTCTGGTCTCTGGTCCTTGTCATCCTGCTCAAATATGTCAGCGTGGTATTGAACGCCGACAACAAGGGTGAGGGCGGGGTGCTGGCATTGACTGCGTTGGTGGTCAACACCGCGCGGGAAAGTCCGCGCCGCAGAGTGTATGGGCTGCTCGGCATCTTGGGCGCTTCGTTGTTCTTCGCGGACGGCGCCATCACGCCGGCGATTTCGGTGTTGAGTGCCGTGGAAGGCCTGCATGTGGCAGCGCCGGACGCGCAGATCCCGATCCTGCCGATCACCGTTCTGGTGTTGGTGGGATTGTTCTTGATTCAACGGCATGGCACCGGTTCGGTCGGCAGGGTTTTCGGCCCGGTGATGCTGGGCTGGTTCGCGATATTGGCGGTGATGGGTGTCAGCTGGATCGTGCGGGAGCCGGGGGTGCTTTTCGCCCTCGATCCCTCGCATGCACTACGGTTGCTGACGCAACATCAGGTCAGCTCGCTCGCCGTGCTTGCCGGCGTCTTCTTGACCGTGACGGGGGGCGAGGCCTTGTACGCCGACATGGGTCATTTCGGCAAAGCGCCCATTCGTCTCAGTTGGATTTGCATCGTCATGCCGGCGCTGGTCCTCAATTATTTCGGTCAAGGCGCGATGCTGATCGAGAACCCGGCGGCCATCAGCAATCCCTTCTACTTGATGGCGCCTCAGTGGTCGTTGTGGCTCCTGGTCATCATCGCCACCGCGGCCACCGTCATCGCATCGCAGGCGGTGATTTCGGGCGTCTTCTCGGTGACCACGCAGGCCGTGAGCTTGGGGTTGCTGCCGCGCCTGCGAGTGGAGCATTCGTCCGCGGAACACGCAGGCCAGATCTACGTGCCGACCATGAATTGGATCCTGATGGTCGCCTCGCTGGCGTTGGTGATGGGTTTCGGCAGCTCGGCGGCATTGGCGGGCGCATACGGCCTGGCGGTTTCCGGCGCGATGACGATCGTGACGCCGTTGACCTTGAGCCTCATCAAATCCCGAACAGGCAAGCAAAGCCGCGCGCTGCGCGCCGGCTTGTCGCTGCTGTTCGTCGTCGATATCGCCTTCTTGCTCGCCAATCTGACCAAGCTCGAGGAAGGCGGCTGGCTGCCGCTGGCATCCGGGCTGACCATCTATTGGCTGATGCAGACGTGGCAGAGCGGGCGCGCCTCGGTCATGGCGCGCCTGCTGCGCGAACAGAAGCCGGTGCGCGATTTCGTCGAGGAATTGAAGCGCGATCCGCCGGTGCGGGTCGCGGGTACCGCGATTTTCCTGGATGCGAAGGCGTCCGGCATACCGCGCGCACTGCTCAACAACATCAAGTTCAACCGCGTGATCCACGAGCGGGTGGTCCTGTTGACGGTGGTGACCCGTGAGCAGCCGCGGATCGCGTCGTCCAAGCGCTTGACCGTGACTCCGGTGTGCGAGGGTATCGTGCGGGTGGTGGTGCAGTTCGGGTTCATGGAGAAACCGAACATCACCGAGATCTTGAGAGAGGCTGAAGCTCGTGGCGTGCCTTACGAGCCGGAGCAAACCACCTTCTTCTTGAGCCGCGAAGAGTTGCTGCCGGGACAGCGTTCCGATCTACCCCCGCTGCGGCGTAGAGCGTTCATGCAAATGGCGCGGAGTGCACAGGTAATCGCGGACTACTATGGTCTGCCGCCCAGCCGGGTGGTTGAAATCGGTACCCGCCTGGAAATCTAAGGCTCCGAGGCCCTGCAATTCAGGGTTTTGACATAGTCGTCACCCGCCACGATCAGCACGTCGGCGCGTCGCAGGGCGAACAGGCCGACCGTCACCACCCCCGCGATTTGATCCACGGCGGATTCGAAGGCCGCCGGGTCGTCGAGCCGCAGGTTGTGGACGTCGAGGATGGCATTGCCGTTGTCGGTGACCACGCCCTCGCGCCAAACCGGCTGTCCCCCCAACTTCACGAGTTGGCGCGCGACATAGGAGCGCGCCATCGGAATCACCTCGACGGGGAGGGGGAACTTGCCCAGCGCCTCGACCAGCTTGGTGTCGTCGATGATGCAGACGAACTTCGCGGAGGCGGCGGCGACGACCTTCTCGCGGGTGAGCGCGGCGCCGCCGCCCTTGATCAGCGCGCCGCCGGCGGTCGCCTCATCGGCGCCGTCGATGTAGAGAGCGAGGTCGCCCGCCGAATTGAGATCCAGTTCCGGAATGCGCGCTTCAGCCAGGGCCTGCGAGGTTTGGCGCGAGCTCGATACAGCGCCCTCGAGCTGTATTTTACGGTCTTTCAGCGCTTCTATGAGCTGGGCCACCGTGGATCCGGTGCCGACACCCAGCACCATTCCCGGTTCTATGTATGCAAGAGCGGCTTGCGCGGCGCGACGTTTCTTTTCCACTGACATGAGAAATACCTACCCTCAGAAACAACTGTGCCCGCTTACGCGGGCACAGTTGATTACTTTCGAAGGCTTACTTTTTCTTAGCGGCCTTTTTCTTAGCTACCTTCTTCTTCGCCTTCTTTGCTTTCGCTGCCATGATAGAAACTCCGTTATCGGG
>DASWEO010000277.1:0-15689 GCA_036394715.1 Steroidobacteraceae bacterium | reverse complement strand
CGCGGCCCGGTTCGGATTTTTCCGCCCGTTCCGCGGCGTACTGTCGGGCGTCCGGCCCGAACCCTGGCATTTCAGTTTTGCCCCGGTTGCCGAAAACGCGCGCCGCAGCTTGACCCCGGCCGTTTTGCATAAGGCCATCGCTGCGGCGCCGCTATTGGGGAAGGAACAGGTGCTCGGGCGGCTCGACGAGTTGCACGCGCGTTATGTCGCGGCCATCGATTGGCCGTAACTGGGGTCTCAGGGACGTTGAGCGTTTGCGCATGGTCTGGGGGGAGAGGCAGCGTCAAGGCAACGGGGGGAGCAGTTGCCTTGACGCTGCCTCTCCCCCCAGACCGTTCACGTAGGGCCCGTCAACATTCCTGTGCAGACACGCGGCCACTGCCGCCGGCGCCGAGTGACTATCGGTTCGAGCATTCGTCCGGAAGGGTGAGAAGCCTCAAGGCAACTGCTCTCTTACGTTGCCTTGAGGCTTCTCACCCTTCCGGGCGAAGCCATCACTAGGCCCAGAGGGCTTTGAGGTGAGTCAGCATCAGGCCGCGGACTTGGCCCATCTGATTGTCGTCGGAGGTGAACAGCGGTGGATTTCGCCGCAACATCGGCCAACGCTCGGTGCGCAGAACCCGGTGGAGGTACCCTAAGTTGCGTTCGATTGCCTCGAGATACGGGTTCTTGCCGGCGAACAGGGGTTCGACGTACCGGTAGGCGTGCTCGAATTCGCCCTCCAAGCGCTGAACGCGTGTTTCGCGCACGAACTCCGGAGTTTGCCGCAGCAAATCCAAGCCCGAGCTATAGCGAACCTGCAAGGCGCCATCGGTGCCGGTCGCGGCCGCGACTCCGCCGAGGACGAATTCCGGATACAGCCGGTCGCGGCACTTCTCGAGATAGCATCGATCCGCCATCTGCGCGATCAGATCCGCGGTGCCCAGCAGATGTCCTAGTTTGCGATCGCGGGGGTCGGTGAGCTGGATTTGGTCGAGTTTGATCTCATACCCCGTGAAGTGCACGATTCGGGTCGACACCGGCACCCAGTTTTCCATGCCGATGCTCGGCAGGAACCGGGCCAGAAAACGGGCGCTGCGGGTGACATGATAAAGGGTGAACTCGGCGCCATTGCGATGCTGCCGGTCGCCGAATTCCCGGATATATCCCGCATCGTGAAACAGCGATGTGACCAGTGCCATGACCGACCGCTCGGCCCCGAAGCGCATGCGAGTCTCGACGGTGCGCTCGTGCCCCACGAGGAGCCGTGCCATGGCCAAGGTCATATCCAGCGAGTGCTGGCGATCGTGGTAGATGGTATCGACGCCATGGTAGCCGGGCATCCGGCCCGTGAAGAGCTTGTCGAATTCCTCGAATGAGGTAGCGACCCGGTCGAACGACTCGCCCGGAAAGGCGGCCGTAAACAGCTCACGCACGGCGGTTGTCACTGCAGCCGTGGAACTGACTTGTACAGAATTCGTAACGTCGTAGTCGTTACGTCGAAGGTCGTGCATCCGGCAAAGTTTAGGCTCTTAAGGCCATCGGCGCCACGTGCCTGGTTCTCGATTTGCTGCAACTCTTTTGGGGCCGCATTAAGTCAATAGACCTTGATACCGCCGAATTTATGTTTGATGCGACGCGCCAAGGTGGCGTACCCCAGCCAGAAACCGCAGGAGAGCGCCGCCAGCACCGCAACAATTGCAACCCACGCGTGCCCTGATATCGCCGCAATGATCCCTGCCGAAGCGCGGCCCGGCAACGCGCCGCTCGCCGTATCGAGTCCTGAAGCAGCCGCAGGCATCACTGCCAGTGCCCCCCGTGCGGCGTCGAGATCGGCTTGCCTGGCCGCAAGCTCCCGCTTGAGCTGCTCTACCTCGCTGCGCGCGGCCGCTTCGGCCAGCGCGGGTGTGGTCGCGCGCCTCTGGTCCAGTTCCTCTTCGAGCTTTTTGACCCGCACCGTGGCGGGCTCGCGCGTGGTGAGGTAGGCGGATTTGACCCAACCGACAGTCCCGTCATTCAGGCGAACTTCGGTAAAGTCTCCGTTGACGGCCAGCGTTTCCACACTGGCGCCGGAATGCAGCGTCGCCAGGCGTTGGCCCTGACCATTCTGCTCAGCGTACAGTCCCAGCACGAGTTCATCGCTGACATAGGCGGTCGCCGCCGTGGCCCTGACCGCCAGCAGCGTCAACAGCAGCAAGCCTACGGATTTCACGCAGCGATTCCGGTTTGCTTGAGCAGCGGGCGCACGTCGGGCTCGCGTCCGCGAAAACGGACGAAGGCATCCATCGCGTCCAAGCTGCCGCCGCGTGCGAGGATGGAATCGCGAAACCGCGCCGCCGTCGCACCGTCGAACACCCCGGCTTCTTCGAAGGCTTCGAACGCGTCGGCCGCCAGCACCTCTGCCCATTTGTAGCTGTAGTAACCCGCGGCGTAACCGCCCGAAAATATGTGCGCGAAGCTCGCCGGCAGCCGGTTGAAAGGCGCCGCCGGTACGACGGCCACTCGCCGCCGCACTCCGTCGAGCGTCTCGGCGACCCTGGCGCCGACCAGGGGGTTGAAGGACGCGTGCAGTTCAAAATCGAAGCTCGCCAGCTCGATCTGCCGCAGCGTGTCGAGCGCCGCGTTGAAGGTCCGTGTGCCCAACAGACGCTGCAGCATGTCGACAGGCAGAGGTTCGCCGGTATCCACATGGGCGGATATGAGCGGCAGAACCTCGGGGCGCCAGACGAAGTTCTCCATGAATTGACTGGGAAGCTCCACCGCATCCCAGGCCACGCCGTTGATTCCGGCAATGCTGGGGTAGGCCACGCGCGTCAGCATATGGTGCAAACCGTGGCCGAATTCATGAAACAGGGTGGTCACCTCCTCGTGCGTCAGCAGCGAGGGCCCCGTGCCCGCCGGCGCGGTGAAATTGCATACCAGCTGCGCCACGGGGAGCGCAGTTCCCGCGGGCAAGGATTTGGCGACGACGCATTCGTCCATCCAGGCACCGCTGCGCTTCTCGGCGCGCGAATACGGGTCGAGGAAAAACCCGGCCACGACCCGCTCGTTTTGATCGAGCAGATCGTAAAAGCGCACGGAGGCATGCCACACGCCGACTCCGGGCCGTTCCCGCACCGTGATGCCGTAAAGGCGCTGAATCAGCGCGAATAATCCGTCCAGCACCTTGGGCAGCGGAAAATAGGGACGCAGCGCCTCCTGCGACACCTTGAAACGGCTTTCCTGCAGCCGCTCGCTATAGAACGCCATGTCCCATGCGTGGAGCTTGCGGCCGGCAAATTCCTCCAGATCCGAAAACTCCTGGCGCCCCGCGGGCAGGCAGCGGCGCGCCAAGTCGTCCAAGAAGGCGAGCACCTGCTTGCTGCTCTTGGCCATCCGGGTGGCCAGCGCGTAATCGGCGAAGTTGTCGAAACCCACCAGTCGGGCGAGCTCATGACGCAGCGGCAGGATCTCGGCAATGATGGGATTGTTGTCGAACCGGCCGGCAGTGGGGCCGAGCTCAGACGCCCTCGTGATCCAGGCTTCATAGATGTCGCGGCGCAGTTGCGAGTTCTCGGCACTGGCCATGACCGTCATATAGGTGGGCTGGTCGAGCTTGAACAGCCAGCCCGGCTGATTGGCCTCGCGCGCATCCGCGGCGGCGCGATCGATGGCGTTCGCGGGTAAACCGGCGAGTTCCGCGCCATCGGTGACGCTGCGGGTGTAGGCGCGGGCGGCATCGAGCACATTCTCGGAAAACTTGGTGGCCAGCTGCGCCAGCCGCTGTGCGATCTCGCAGTATCGAGCCTTCTGCTCCGGGCCCAAATCGACTCCGGCGAGCCGAAAATCGCGCAGGGCATTTTCCACCACCTTGCGTTGCGCCGGATCGAGCGTGCTGCCTTCAGCTTTCAGCACATGGGCGTAGGCCGCTTGGAGGCCGGTGTTCTGGCCGAGTTCCGAGGAATATGCCGTCAGCAGCGGCACGCATTCGTTGTACGCCTCGCGCATGTCCGCGGAATTGGCGACTGCGTTCAGATGGCCTATCGGGCTCCAGACCCGGCTCAATCGGTAGCTCAATTCCTCGACCGGTATGACCAGGGAGGCGAATGTCGGACTGGATTGCGCGGTCAGTTCTGCCAGGCGCAGCCGATTGTCCGCCAATACTTTCTCCAACGCGGGGCGGGCATGCCGCGCCTCGATACGGCCGAAGGCGGGCAGCGATTCGAATTCCAACAGCGGGTTGCTCACGCTGCAGATTCTATCAGACGCGCGTCAACATCCAGGTGAGAGCCGCGCTGCTCCCCACGAACCAACTGATCGCCGCCAGAGCGCGGCGCCGGAATCGCCGCGCCAGCGATTCGCCGTCGGAGGCAGCCAGGAGATATGACCGGCCATCCATCGGATCCGCCAGGACGTTCACCGGCGGCGGCCGCACTTCGGCGGCTCGGGCCTCCTGGACCTGCCGGCGGGCGGCGGCGCGGGCCTTTTCCCACTCCGCGGGGCTCAATGTTCCGTCATGGTCGGTGTCGAACCGCGCGAGCAGCGCGGCTTGGTCTTGCTTCCAATCGTGCAGCAAGTTGGTCACGGCGACATCCGGGTCCTCCACACTGGCACCCCCGACGCTGCGAAAGGCGCCGATCGCTTGTACGTGCTTGCCGAGCTCCAACCGGTGCTCGGTGTAGCGGAATTTGTCGGTCAGAACGTGGTCGACCAGCCAGCCGAAGGCGCCGCTGCCGTCCGGAATGCGCCCCCGCGGCCAAGCCTCCGGTCCGTACCAGACATTGGTGGCGCCCGGAATCACTTCGGCCCCCCGCGGATCGATCAGGCACCGGCCGGTGCCGTCGTCGAGAAGAAAGGATACTTCGCTGGTACCGCTGTCGACCGTGGACCAGCCTCGGGACTCGCGGCTGTTGCTCCGCTCCTCGACCTTGTAGCGCCACCAGGTGCACGGAATTCCGCTCAAGGGTGCCTTGTTCTGCGCATCCGGCGGCAGCCGCCCCTCGCCGCTCAATTCGACATAGCCCTGCGCCGCGGAGCGGATGCGCGAGATCGGGGTGTCCTCGATGAGTCGATTCTTGCCCCAGGCCTTGAAGGCGTACCAGAACGAATACACCGTGCTGGCGCCGAGGCCGGCGACGAGGAGCCAGAATTTGATTCGATCGCCGGACATGGCCGGATGGATCAGGAGCCTGTCTGACTAATGATCGCCGTCGCGAGGGCGACCCACGGCGAGCAGATTTTGGCGATCGTTTCGCGCGCATAGTGAGCACTATGCAAGCGAAAGGATCGCCGAAAGATGCCGCTGTGGGGCGGCCGTAGCAGGCGCATCATTAGTCAGACAGGCTCCCTAGGTACTGCTGAACAGCGCGCCGACGTTCACGTCGGCTTTCTCGGCGGCGGAGAACTCGAGCAGGTGCGCCGGCGCGAAGCCGAAATTCTGCGCGATCACCACGTCCGGAAATACCTTCACCCGAATGTTGTTCAGATTGACTTGATCGTTGTAGAGCTCTCGGCGGTCGGCGATGGACTCTTCCAGGGCGGTGATCCTGCCTTGCAATTGCTTGAAGGTTTCGTCGGTCTTCAGTTGCGGATAGTTCTCGGCCACCGCGAATAACCGGCCCACCCCGGCCCGCAATTGCTGCTCGGCCGCGCCGACGGCGGCGACGTTGCCGGACGTGCTCGCGGAGCTGACCGAGGCCCGGGCACGCATCACTTTCTCGAGCGTTTCCTGCTCGAATTGCATGTAGCGCTTGCAGGTTTCCACCAGCTTCGGGAGCTCATCGTGGCGTTGCTTCAACAGCACGTCGATGTTCGCCCACGCGACTTTGACGTTTTCGCGCAAGTTTACGAGTCCATTGTAAATGCCGACGAAATAAACGACGAAAGCGACGCATAGGGCCAGGAGCACGACGAGACTGATCACCGTAGCACCTCATCCGCGAGTTACGAACCCGCGCAGTATATCATTGGGTTTTCTCGGCCCTTCAGTACGGAGTTCACAGTGTCGGACCAAGCCTTCGATCTCCTCATCGTCGGTGGCGGCAGCGGCGGCCTGGCCTGCGCGCAGCGCGCGGCCGAATACGGGGCCAAGGCCGCCGTCATCGAATCGCACCGCTTGGGCGGAACTTGCGTGAACGTCGGCTGCGTTCCGAAGAAGGTGATGTGGAACGCAGCCAGCGTGGCACTGAGTCTCACGGATGCAAACGACTACGGATTCAACGTCACCGTGGGCGACAGTGATTGGCCGGCTCTCAAGCGCAAGCGTGACGCGTACGTGCTGCGGCTGAACGGCATCTACGAGCGCAATCTGGCCGCCAAGGGCGTGACCTACGTGCGCGGCGCCGCCCGCTTCCTGGACAAGAGCACCGTCGAAGTGAACGGCGAGCGCATCACGGCGCGGCACATCGTGATCGCCACCGGCGGCAAGCCCAGCGTGCCGGCGTTGCCTGGGAGCGAACTCGGCATCACGTCGGACGGTTTTTTCTCGCTCGAGCAGCGGCCGAAGCGGGTCGCCATCGCCGGCAGCGGCTACGTCGCCTGCGAGCTGGCCGGAGCCTTCCACGAACTGGGCACCCAGGTGGAGATATTCATCCGCAAGGAGCATTTGCTGATGAGCTTCGACGTGATGCTGGGAAAGTCCTTGGTGCGCGAGATGCGTGATCAGGGGATCATCATTCACGACCACGTCGTGCCGGCACGGGCTAGAGAGGACTCCGGCCTCAAGACCTTGACGGCGGTGGACGGCCGCGAATTCGCGGGCTTCGATTGCCTGTTGTGGGCCGTCGGGCGCACCGCCAATGTGTCCGGCCTCGACTTGAAGCAGGCCGGCGTCGCGGTCGATGACTGCAATTTCGTGGTCACCGACGCCTTCCAGAACACCAATGTGCCGGGCCTTTACGCGATCGGAGATGTGACCGGCCGCGCCGCCCTGACGCCCGTGGCCATCGCCTCTGGTAGAAGGCTAAGCGACCGCCTATTCGGTAACCAAACCGATCGCCGCTTGGAATACAGCATGATTCCGACTGTGGTGTTCACGCATCCGCCCATCGGTACCGTGGGCGCGAGCGAAGCCGAAGCGCGCGCTCAATATGGGGACGCCGTGAAAGTGTACGTCGCTGACTTCACTCCCATGTACCACGCATTGACCGCGCGAAAAACGCACACCGATATGAAGCTCGTCTGTGTGGGAGCTGAACAGCGAATCGTCGGCTGTCACCTCATCGGCACCGGTGCCGATGAAATACTGCAGGGCTTCGCGGTGGCGATTCGCATGGGCGCCACCAAGCGCGATTTCGACGACACCGTGGCGATTCACCCGACCAGTGCCGAAGAATTGGTCACCATGCGTTAGTTAGTACCTCGGCACGTGAATTTAAGCGGTTCGAAAATAGCCTTGTGGGGATGGGAAGCTAGCGGGCAACGAAGAACACAGTTGCCCGCTAGCTTCCCATCCCCACAAGGCCCGTCACGCGAGACCGGTGATCGCGAGGCGCTCACTCAAGTGTGCTGCGCCAGGGCCTGCAGAACGGGGCGGGTATCGGGCCTGACTCCGCGCCAGAGCAGGAACGACTCCGCAGCTTGCTCGACCAGCATGCCCCACCCCTTGGTGGTGCGCGCCGCATGCAGCGATTTCGCCCACAACGTGAAAGGGGTATGGCCGCGGCCGTACGCCATGTCGTAGCAAATCGTCTCTTCGCCGACGAGACCCGCCGGCATTTCCGGCATTTCGCCTTGCAGACTCGCCGAAGTGGCGTTGACGATGAGGTCGTAGGGCGGACCTTGTATATCGCGGAACCCGCAGCCCGAGATCGATCCCAAGTCGGCGAACTCGGCCGCCAATTTGCGCGCGCGATCAGGCGTCCGATTGGCGATGATTACCTCGCCCAAGTCGCGCTCCAGCAAGGGACCGAGCACGCCGCGCACCGCGCCCCCTGCCCCCAGGATCAGCACTCTTTTGCCGGCGAGATTGATCAACAGATTGCGTTCGAGATCGGCGGTGAGGCCGAGCCCGTCGGTATTGTCGCCGAGCAGAGAGGTATCCTCGAAAAAGGCAATGGTGTTCACCGCCTGCGCGCGCTCGGCGCGCGGCGTGAGCTCGTTGACGAGCTCGGCCGCCGCTTGCTTATGCGGCAGCGTGACGTTCAGGCCGCGCACGCCGCTCGCGAACAAGTGCAGGGCTTCGCGCCGAAAATTATCCGGGGCGACGTCGAACAGCCGGTACACCAGGTTCTGGGCCGTCGCTTTGGCAAACATCCCATGAATGAACGGCGACCAGCTGTGCGAGACGGGGTGGCCCACGACCCCGTACTGATCCGGTGTGTCTGGTCCCTGAGGCTGGTTCACTCTGCGAGCCACTCCGCCGCGCGTTTGGCGAAATAGGTCAAAATACCGTCCGCCCCTGCGCGCTTCATGGACACCAGCGCCTCCAGTGCCACGGCACGTTCTTCCACCCAACCATGGCCGGCCGCGGCCATGATCATCGCGTACTCGCCGCTGACCTGATAGACGAAAGTCGGTACGCCGAAGCGGTCTTTGACGCGCCGCACAATATCGAGATACGGCAGGGCCGGCTTGATCATGACCATGTCGGCGCCCTCGCTGATGTCGAGGGCCACTTCGCGCAGCGCCTCATCGGAGTTGCCGGGGTCCATTTGGTAGGTATGCTTGCTGCCAGCTCCCAGCTGCCCGGCGGATCCTACAGCCTCGCGAAACGGGCCGTAAAAGCTCGACGCGTATTTTGCCGCGTACGCCAAAATCCGTGTATTGACCAGCCCGGCGGTCTCAAACGCGCTGCGGATCGCCGCGATGCGTCCGTCCATCATGTCCGAGGGCGCGACCACGTCGGCGCCCGCATCCGCATGCGAGCGTGCCTGACGCACCAGGGTTTCGACGGTCAAATCGTTGAGCACGTAGCCCTTGTCGTCGATCAGACCGTCCTGCCCATGCGTCGTAAAGGGATCCAGGGCGACGTCGGTAATGACACCGAGGCCGGGAAACTCCTTTTTCACCGCCCGCACCGCCGCCTGCGCAATTCCGTTCGGATTCCAGGACTCGCGCGCATCCAGCGTCTTTTTCTCCTTGGGAGTCACCGGGAACAGGGCAATGGCCGGAATCTTGAGGCGCACCAGGGTCTCGCACTCTCGCAGTAACTGATCGACGGACAACCGCTCGACCCCCGGCATGGACGCCACCGGCTGGCGCTCGCCACGCCCTTCGACCACGAAAACCGGGTAAATCAATGAATCGGCGCTCAAGTGGGTTTCGCGCATCAAACGGCGGGAAAACTCGTCGCGCCGCATGCGCCGCAGGCGGGTTCTCGGAAATGAATTGGCGGTAGGTCCGGTCATCTCGACTGTGACTCCTGACAATAGCTTAAGCGCTGCGAATTTGGCCTTCCTGCCCCCCGCAGAGACCCCCGCCCGTCCGCGCCATGGGCGTAACGCGGTAATATCGCCCGGAAGTCATCTTAAGCCGGGTGCTGATTTAACCATGAAGGATCAGATTGGCGGAAATCAGAAGCGCGCCCGCTTCCAGGCACTATGCCAATCCCTGCGCCCGGATCTGCTGCGTTTCGCCTTCTGGTTGTCCCGCGACCGCGCTTTGGCGGAAGACGTGGTCCAGGAAACCATGCTGCGTGCGTGGAAGGCGCAGGACTCGCTTCAGGACGAGGCCGCGGCCAAGCCCTGGTTTCTGACCATCATCCGCCGCGAATACGCTCGCTGTTTCGAGCGCAAGCGCTTCGTGACCGTGGATGTCGACGAATTGGTCGCCCGGGAAGAACCGATGCTGGCCGCCGCCGAGGAGCAGAACCTCGCCGAAATGCGGGCCGCCTTGTTCAAGCTGCCCGACGAATACCGTGAACCGCTGGTGCTGCAGGTGCTGATGGGCTTCTCCACCGCCGAAATAGCACGCGAACTCGATCTCTCGTGCGGCGCGGTGCTGACGCGCCTGTTTCGCGCCCGCAAGCAACTTCGTGTCTTATGCGGCGAAGATACGAGCATGGACCCGCAAGAATGATGGACTGCGCCCAATACAGACGGTCGATGTTGGCCGATCCGCACGATCCTGATCCGCACTTGCGCGAGCACCGCGAGAGCTGCCACGACTGCACTCTCTACAGCGAGCGGTTGCTGCGCTTTGAGTCGCGCCTCGAGCGCGCCTTGCGTGTGGACCCGGTGTCCGAGACGCCCTCGTCATCCGATAATGTCGTGCCATTGCGCGGGAGATCGCGAACGGCGCTGCGCTCACCGGCCTATCGCAAGAGAATGTTCGCGATGGCGGCCAGTGTGCTGATGGCCCTCGTCGTGGCCGGAGGTCTATGGCTGAGCGCTCCGGGAACCAGCCTCGCCGCCGACGTCGTGACCCACATGAGGGAGGAACCGCAGGCATGGCGGCGCACCGACTTGCCGGTGCCTGATCCCAAGCTAGAAAATGTGTTGCGCGATTCGCACTTGCGTTTGGGCGCCGGGGGCGGCGCCGGCATGGTCAGTTACGCCAATAGTTGTGGGTTCCGGGGGCACAAGGTGCCGCATCTGGTGCTGCAAACGGAGGCAGGTCCTGTCACCGTGATGGTGCTGGTGCATGAACGCTCACCGAAGCCGGTTCAGTTCGACGAACAGGGCTACCGCGGAGTCATCGTGCCCGTGCCCGGACACGGCAGCCTGGCCGTGCTCACACGCGGCTCGTCCACGGATATTGAGACCATCGAACACCTCGCGCACCGAGTGCTCGATTCCATTGTTTGGACCGGCTGAATCAGATGCCGACCTCGCCGAGCAAGTCGACCAGCCGCCGCGCACTCGCGGCCAAAGTCGGGTGATCGGCCTCGAATTGAACCGCGACTCTTTCCAAACGGTCGGGAAGCGATCCGTGCGGCGAGGACGGCATGACCGTGGGCTTGTCGATCAAGTGATTGATGTCCTTCATCAAGTCGCGCAAGCGATCCCTGGACTTGGGGTCCTCCCGAAGGGCCTCCGTCAGTTCCCCGTGCAGCTTGGCGACCAGATCGCGCAATGATTTCTTATCCATATCTCGAGTCCTGGAGGAAAGCATCCTCGAAGTGCAACGTACCCTATTGTGCCATTCGCTCGGGAGTCAGTCGGGCTACTTCCACATAACCCGCCCCCGGCGTTGCAATTCCCGAATGAATGGCGGTGTACGCATCGTGGAGGTACTCGTCGGTCCCGTAGGGCGGATTCACGATCATCAGGCCGCTGCCCGCAAGTCCGACCCCGGCATCGTCCGGATGAACGGCGAGATCAGCGAACAACATTTTCGGAATTTGCAGCGCCTCGAACCGCGAATGCACCATGCTGCGCTGTGTCGCGCTGCGGATCGGATACCACATGAGGAAAATGCCGCTCGCCCAGCGATGATAGGCATCCGCAAACGCCTGCAGCATCAGTTTCAGTTCATCGAGGCTTTCGTAGGGCGGGTCGATCAATACCAGTCCGCGGCGCTCTTCCGGCGGCAGAAACGCCTTGAGCGCGGCGTAACCGTCGCCGATCTCGGTTCGAACTCGGCCGAGGGACCCGATCTCCCGCTCCGCGGCGCGCGCTTCCGCCGGCATCAGCTCGACGAACAGCGCGCGATCCTGAGGGCGCAGGCAACCCGCGATCAACGCTGGCGAACCGGGGTAGCGCGCCAGGCGTTTGCCGCGGCGCGCGCGGATCGTCGCAAAATAGTCGGCAAGCTGAGCCTTGGCGATGCTGGTTTCGATCAAGCGTTGGATGCCGCGCTCGGCCTCTCCGGACTTCTGTGCCTCCGCGGCTTGCAGGTCGTAGTACCCGCGGCCCGCGTGGCTGTCGAGCACGAAGAAAGCCGCGTCTTTGCGCTGCAATGCGCCAAGGCAGTACATCAAGCCGACGTGTTTCGCCACGTCCGCAAAATTTCCCGCGTGATAGATGTGCTTGTAGTTCATCGCCGCGGGCATTGTGCCAGTGCCCGAGGGTCCCGTGGAAACAACGCGGATCCGTCAGGGTTCGGCTTCACCGGTTATTGCAATAAAAGTGGGGGAGCCGTCGCGGACAACTCGAACGAGCAGGGGAGCTTGACGAGTCGGAGCGGCGACCGCCGCAATGTCAGCAACGCCTACCAGCTGTTTGGTCCCTGCATGCGTGATGAGGTCACCGACCTTGAGCCCCGCCATCGCTCCCGGACCCGCCGGGCGCAACTGGGTCACGATGAGTCCGCTCGGTTCATCGGTGGCCTTGATGGTCTTGCGAATGTCCGGTGTCGTACCGGCCACCCCCAGTCTCAACGCAGGCACCCAGGTATCCTGATCACCCGTGAGCGCGGGATCGGAAGGCGGGTCGGGGAGCCGGCCAATCGTCAGCGCCACCGATTGCTGCTTTCCGGCTCGCATAACCGATGCCACCACGAGGGCTTTCGGCGCCAGCCGTGCCGTGATCTTGCTCAGACTTTTGAAGGTCACCGGACTGGAGCCGATGCTCAGCAGAACGTCTCCCACCCAGAGGGCGCCGACAGCGGGGCCCCCGGCATCGACGGCGGTGACGAGTAATCCTGTCGATGTCTTCATCCCGAGCGACTTCGCCAACAGCGGCGTCATTGCCTGACCGGAAATGCCGAGATAACCCCGCTCCACTCGGCCATGTGCCTCGAGTTGACCAACGACGCCTGCCACGGCTTCCGCGGGGATTGCGAAGCCCAGCCCGACCGAGCCTCCGCTCGGTGAGAATATGGCCGACGTGACGCCGATGACCGTCCCGTCAGTGGACAAGAGCGGCCCGCCCGAATTGCCGTGGTTGATCGCGGCGTCGGTTTGCAGGAAGTCGATGTACGGGTCGTCCTCGAGTGTGCGCGCACGCGCCGAGATGATGCCGGCGCTCACGGATTGGCCGAGCCCAAATGGATTGCCGATCGCTATCACGGCATCGCCGACGGAAACCGCCCGGGTGGATCCCAAACGAAGTGCGGGCAAACTGCCTGCGGATACTTTCAGGAGGGCGATGTCGGTGACCGCGTCAACTCCAAGGATCTTTGCGGACAGCTCACGGGCGTCCGGCAGGAGTACTCGGACCGAACGTGCGCCCGCGACGACGTGTCTATTCGTGACAATGAGGCCGTCTGAACGGATGACGAATCCCGAGCCCAGTGCGCGGGACGCCCTGTCGTCGCCACCCGGGCTGCCGGCTGCGCCGGAAAGCAGCCGTCGAATGAGCGCCCCGACCGCATCGTAACCGGTATCGGCGGTCGCCCGCGCAGCAGCGTGTTCCGCGGCGCCGACGGGCTGTTCTTCCACGATCACGGTCACCACGCTGGGCGCAGCCTGGCGGACGAGCGCCGCGTAGCCGGACGGCATGGCATCGCTTGCGGCGCAAGTGAACGGCTGGAAGAGCGCGGCTAGAACCGGCATCAGACGCAGCCCGTGAGCGCATGCGGCAGCCAGGCGGTTGGGGTTATCCATGAGTCTAGCTTAAGCCGCGCGCAAAGCCTCCGCCACGGGTAACCTAGCGGCGCGCAGCGCTGGAAAGAAGCCGCCCAGCAGGCCGATGATGCAGGCCCAGACGATGCCTGTGATGATGAGGGCCGGGGTGACAGTCAATTGGAAAACCACCTGGGCGAAAGCGCCCCCCAGCGTGCTGACGCTGTGTCCGTTGAAGAACAGCCAGGCCAGTGAAGCGCCGATGACGCCGCCGATCAGGGACAGCAGCAGCGCCTCGATCATCACCGATAGCAGCACCGGTAAGGCGCCGAAACCGATCGCCCGGAGGGTGGCGATTTCCAGCCCGCGCGCAGCGACCGCGGAGTACATGCTGTTGAGCGCGCCGAACATCGCGCCGATCGCCATGATGATCGCCACCGTCTTGCCGACGACATTGATGAGCTGGGTCAGCTGTTTGGACTGCGCGGCGTAGTAATCGGGCTCGCGCTGCACGTCGACCTTCAGCTGCGGATCGGTGGTGAGCGCATCCTTGAACTGGGTGAATTCCGCCGCGCTCGTCAGCAGTGCGACCGCCGAGCTGTAGCCGTTGCGCTCGACCGACGAGCCCACCGTATCGACGTCGGCCAGGAGCTCGGATTCGTGCACGTCGCCGTTGCTGGTGAACACTCCGGTGACGGTCCAGTCGGCGTTGCGCAGATGCAGCACGCTGCCGACGACGAGGCCGCGAAATTGCTTCGCGGCACCCACGCCGGCGATCAGCTCGCGCACGGCCGGACGAAACATGCGCCCCTCCGCGATTTTGAGCTCAGGACGCACTTCTGCGAGCTTCAGGCCGACGCCGCGCAAGGTGACGTTGGCATCGGTGCCGGTGTCGATTTTCGGAACGTTCACCACGGTCACCAGCTCGCTCGACAGCAAGGCCTTGCCGCCCGCGTCCTTGGCCATACCGGGCGCATTGCTGATGGTGGCGACATCGGTCCGGGTCAGATTGCTGTTGAGCTCGGTATCGGAGCCGCCGCGCAGGATGATCACCCGGTCGGGACGGCCGGTATCCGCGAGCGTGTGCCGGAATCCGGCGCCCATCGCGAGCACCGAGACCAGTACCGCGACCACGCCCGCGATGCCGATGACGATGACGCTGGAGGCGCCCATGCGCTGCGGCAGGGTTTGCAGACTCATCAGAATGACGGCGGTCAATTGCTTGAACATTTTTCCCTCCCCGGGTTTTCGCCACGCTCAGCGCTTGTCCGCCAACGCGTCGACGATATTCAGCCGCATGGCGCGCAGTGCGGGCGGCAGGCCGACGATGAGTGCCAGCAACACCGCCGCACCCATGCCGGGGATCAGCGCCCTGGGCGACAGCTCCACGCCCTGCAAACCTTGCTTGATGATGGGCAGCGCAGCGAAGCTCAGCGCGAGGCCGATGATCGCCGCAATCACGCACAGCAGGAGGGATTCGGCGAGCACCAGCTCGAGCACCATGCCGTCGCCGAAACCCAGGGTCTTCAGTATCGCGAGTTCGGGAATGCGCTCGCGCACGGATTGCATCATGGTGTTGCCGGTCAGGAACAGCAGGGCGAAGAACACCGCGCCGAGGATGGCGCGGAGGACGAAGCCGATGTCGCCGAACTGCTTGATGAAGGCCATGGTGAAGTCATTGGCCGGCTGCGTCTTGGTCTCGTTGGGAGAATTCGCGAACAAGGCGTCGATCCGATTGGAGATCGCGGACGACTGCGACGGATCGCTGACGCGCGCCTCGAACCAGCCCACGTCGCCCTTGCCGAAGCTGCGCCCTTCGTCGAAGAGATCATAGTGAAACAGCAGGGTCTGGGACTGCGCGCTCGCCTGGGTTGGATCCTTGACTGAAAAGGTGCCGACGATGTCGAAAGTCCAATCAAGGGAAGCGTCCTTCTTTTGCGTCCAGATGGTCGAATGCAGCGGCACTTTGTCGCCCACCTTCCAGCCGAATTTCTTCATCAGCGCCTCATTGACCAGCGCGCCTGTGCGCGTGTTTCGGTACGCCTGCATCTGCTCGTCGCTGACGATGAATTCGCCCCTGTGCAGATTGAAATAGCTGTCGGCGTCGACGGGGAGCGCGAAAACGAAGTTCTTGGACTCCTGATAATAGGCGCCGAACCAGCTGATCCAGGTGACTTCGGCTACGCCCGGCACCGAGCGAATCTGCTGCGCATCGGCAATCGGCAGCGGCAGGGTGATCGAATACTTGTTGGTCGTGATCAGCTTGTCGGCGCCCGTGACTCCGGTGCTTGGATGTGAGAAGGCGTAGTCGACCGTTTCCAGCATGCCGAACAGCAAAAAGGCGACG
>DASWEO010000276.1:0-2059 GCA_036394715.1 Steroidobacteraceae bacterium | reverse complement strand
GGGCGCGAGACACCTCAGGCGCTGGCCGCTGAAGAACTCATCGAAATTGTTCACCAGTATTTGAAGAAGTAGCGGATGCGGCTCTCGATCAGGCGGGAGCCCTGTATCGCTCGGCGGTGTTGTCCGCCTTTCAGAATGTGGCGGATGCCCTGCATGCGCTCGATACGGACGCCGACTCCCTGAGCGCCGCGGCCCGCGCCTCGCTATGCCGATACGGCCGCATTGTTCCAAGCGCTGGGCGGATCCATCACGTCCCTGTCCGCAGCTCCCGCCGTTACTCGCCGGTAGGGACCAGTATCGATTAGTTTACAATAATGCCGTGCATATGCCGGCGCTGGACTTCCGGTCCGGGTCGGGCACACTAGGCAGCCTTTTTCCCGCCGCGGGAGCCAATCGAACATGTGTGGAATCGTGGGTGTCGTTGCGGAGCGCAACTCGGTTCCCATCCTCATGGAGGGACTGCGTCGCCTGGAATACCGCGGCTATGATTCGGCGGGCATCGCCGTGCTCCAAGGTGGCCGGGTCGCCCGTCTGCGGACCGTCGGCAAGGTGAAGATTCTCCAGGACGCACTCGACGCGGCTCCGATCGGCGGCCACGTCGGCATCGCGCATACCCGATGGGCGACCCATGGCGTTCCGACCACGCACAACGCCCACCCTCACGTCTCTCGCGACGGCGTGGCCATCGTTCACAACGGGATCATCGAGAATCACGAGGCATTGCGCGCCGATCTGAAAGGCTTGGGCTACGTGTTCACTTCTGAAACCGATACCGAAGTGGTTGCACACCGCATTCATCTCCATCTCGGCACCTCCGCCGATCTATTCGAGGCGGTCCGCAAGACCGTCGCCGAATTGCAGGGCGCCTATGCGCTCGCGGTGGTCTGCGAGGCGGACCCCGAATGCATCGTGGTGGCGCGCGAGGGTTGTCCCGTCGTCGTCGGTCTCGGCATCGCTGAGAATTTCGTCGCGTCCGACGTCGCCGCGCTGTTACCGGTTACCCGCCGCTTCATGTTCTTGGAAGAAGGCGATGTGGCAGAGATTCGCCGTCACTCGGTCAAGATCGTGGACGCAGCGGGGACGCGCGCGGAGCGCGCGATGCGCGAAAGCGAACTGCCGGCCGATGCCGTGGAGCGCGGCAAGTACCGCCACTTCATGCTCAAGGAAATCCATGAGCAGCCACGGGCCATCGCGCAGACCTTGGAGGAGCGGGTTGCCGGCGGCAAACTGCTGGACGCGGCCTTCGGCCCGTCCGCCACGCAAGTATTCAAGAAGGTCAAGGCCGTGCACATTGCCGCCTGCGGTACGAGCTTCCACGCGGGCCTGGTCGCGAGCTACTTCATCGAACAAATCTGCCGCATACCGGCGCGCATCGAGATCGCGAGCGAATACCGCTATCGAGATCCCGTGATCACACCGGATACTTTGTTCGTCACCATCTCGCAATCCGGCGAAACGGCCGACACATTGGCGGCGCTGCGCAACGCCAAGCGAGCGGGGTATCTATCGACGCTCACCGTTTGCAACGTTGCCGAGAGCTCGATGGTTCGGGAATCGGAGCTGGTGCTGCTGACCCGCGCCGGACCCGAGATCGGGGTCGCGTCCACCAAGGCCCTCACCACCCAGCTGACGGCGCTGGCGATGTTGACCGTCGCGCTGGCCAAGCACGGCCCCGGTGCGGCACAGGAGCGCGACCTGATCGCGCAATTGCTGCAATTGCCAGGCCTGGTCGAGAAGACCCTGAAGCTTGACGCATCCATCCAGGCGCTTGCCGAGATCTTCGCGGACAAGCACCACGCCCTGTTTCTGGGGAGGGGCTCTCTGCATGCCATTGCCCTGGAGGGTGCGCTGAAGCTCAAGGAAATCTCGTACATCCACGCAGAAGGCTACGCTGCGGCGGAGCTCAAGCATGGTCCCTTGGCGCTGGTCGACGAAGACATGCCGGTGGTCGCGGTGGCGCCCAACAATGAGCTGCTCGAGAAGCTCAAATCCAATCTTCAAGAGGTGCGCGCGCGCGGCGGCAAGCTGTTCGTGTTCGCGGACCCCCGCGCCGGCATGC
>DASWEO010000275.1:0-25628 GCA_036394715.1 Steroidobacteraceae bacterium | reverse complement strand
GACTCGGCGACAGTCCGGCTCGACGGTGAATTGTCGACCAACAAGGAAATTTTGCCCTACCTGGGATTCTGGACCTCCACGCCCGGCAGCAAGGATGGGGAACATGTTTTGGTATTTGAGGGGAAGTCGGTCAGCAGCCGCGACGATGAGGGTGAAGGTCGCGTCGGAGGATGGTCTGCCGGTCATCGCTGGAATGGAGCCATAGTCTGCGTCAGAGATCAAAAAGACGCCGAGCACCGGTAAGTATCCAAAGACTCAGACTCGGACCTCAGCGCCTGACCGCGTACCGCGCCGCCGTCCGACCAGATAGCCCGCGGCAAAGGGCAGGCCGAGCATCACCACCGCCAGTAGAATCGTCAGCATCAGTGCCTCGCGGACTAACTTGCGGAGCTCGCGCCAGGAGGTATCGACCGCTTGGGCCGCGATTTGTGCGGCGTCCGCGGAGAGTCGGGTGCGCTCGGTGTCGAACGCCGCGGTGACACCCTCTCGTTCAGCTGCGATGTTTGCGGCAAGCGCTTCGCGCTCGACCCGGAGAGTGCGGAGCATCTGCATCCAGGACGCGTCGAGCCGGTCTGACGAAGCGCGAAGGCCGTCGCGGAGTTCGGCGATCGCCTCGTGCGCCAACTCGGGGCTCGTGTCCGCGAGCTTGGAGATTCGCGCCAGTTGGGTGTCGATGTTCCGCAGCGCGGTTCGGTACGAAGCGTCGTCGAATCCGGCGCGGTCCAGCGCCAGCTCGGCCTGCCATAGGCTCATGGCCGGCACCCGTTCGCTATAGATGCGCATGCGGTCTGACACATCGCTGAGCGCCTGGGCCACGGTGCCTACTGCACGCAGTGGACCCTTGTCGTGTTCCTCGATGATCCACGCTGACAGCACGGACGGCCGCACCAGGTCGGCGTTCTCGAGCGGATTGTGCTCGGCGTAGGCCGACACGAAGGTGTGATACCGGGCGTAGTCGTTGTCCCACACCTTTCGGGCAAGCGCATCGGCTTCAGCGGCGAGGAGCGTGGCGGCGCGGCTCACGTCGGGCTGGCCGTTGCCCAGAAGATGGGCGCCCGCGCCGGTGGTGAGGAAATCGCGAAACTGCAGCGAAAACGCCCAGGTATCAAGCAGGCTTGCGGTCGGCGACAGCCCCGTCGACGCGCGGGTGATTTCCGTGACGGCGCCGAGCTTGAGGCGAAGCGCCTGCAATCGGACTGCGGTCCCGGCATCTGCAGGCGACGTGTCATCGATCAGATGGGTGATGGTCGCCGCAAAGTGCGCTGCGTAATCGCGAGTCAGCAGCCGAGCCTCCTGTTCACGTGCGGTCAGCGGGATTTCGGGTGATTTGATCGTCAATAAAGAGCAGCCCGTCAACACGAAACCCGCCAGCATCGGGGCGATACGCGCCAGCGCCGCGACGGGATGCGGCTTAGGCGGGCACATGGTATTTATCGCCGCGGGGCCACGGCACGGTCGCCCGCCGTACCATGCGCGGTACCGCGTCGATCACGTCGTCGACGGAACGGAACTGCTCCGGATGCGTCAACAACGCATGCGCCATGGCCAGCGCGCCGGCTTCGCAATCGGCGCGCAGAGCGGCATCTTGGATGGATTCAAAATCGATGACATGGGCGAAACCGAGAATGCGGCGGATCATCTTGCAAGCGCCGAAGCCGAGCATGTCGGTAAACAGCGAATCCAGAAAGGCGTTGCGCGCCGACTGAAGCGCGGCGGTGTCCCCCGGAGTGGAAAACATCGCCGCCGGGAATGCGTCACCCTTCGCGTCCTCGTTCCATAGCGCGAGGAAGCATCTGCGGAATGTGTCCCAGAAGATCTTCGTTTGCCGGAGAATCCATTCCTGATAGGCGGCGCGGTCGTCGTCGGCCGTCGAGTGCCCGGGCTGGGAGTACCAGTTCAGCAGAAGATTGCCGAAAAACGCGCCCAGGTCGAATCCGATCGGGCCATAGAAGGCAAATTCCGGATCAATGACGCGGGTGTCATTTTCCGTAACCATTACCGAGCCGGAATGGAGATCACCGTGAACCAGCGCTTGGGCTTCAGTGAGAAATTTCTGCCCGAAACGAGCCGCGGCGACTTTGAGCGCCCCATCGGATCGAAGGTTCGAGACGATCTGATCGAGTTGCGGGGAGGTGTGGCGATTGCGCGCGCTTCTGAAGTAGGGATCCGCAAAAATTAGATCCACGGTGATGCGCACCAGAGGCTTGTTGCCGGTGAACAGCGCAATTCCGTCCATCTTGTGTTCGAACGGCCGCGCAAAGTCGGACGTGAAGAAGCAAGCTCGGGCGATATACCCGCCGATATCGCGCGCCAGATCGTCGTAACGGCGCCCCGCGATCAATCCCTGTCTCAGGATGACATGGGGTGACAGCCGCTCCATGACCGTGCAATAAAGTTCCGGGTCGTAATGCAAGATCTTGGGTATCGACGCTCCCACATGCGGAGCTACCGCAACGTAGTAGGAATTCTCGAAGTATGCCCGTTCGGGCGACATCGGCCACGAGGGCCCGGCCGCTCGAACATAGGGTAGAGCCTGCTTGACGCAGACCGACCCGTCCGGTCCCTCCACGATGAACACGAGATTGAGATTGCCATCGCCCACTTCGCGGACTTGCCAATTTTCCGTCCGGCCGCCGAGAAGCGCGCGAACGTCCTCGAGGTCTTCGACCAGCGCAACCAGGCTCTTGGGATCGAGTATCCGATACGTCGAGACCACCTTGTCATTCGCCACGATCACCTTCCCTTGACGACCGGACCGGGAATATCTGCGCCGCCAAAGACGAGACCAGAGTCCGCCGCGTCAGGTTTGCCATAGGTGCGGAACTTCTCAACGACTCGGCGCATCTCGATCTCATCGAGAATGCGGACCTCCCCAAGCGCCAGCGCCGCGCAGTATTGCGCGGCGAGATTTTCGACCTCGCCGGCGAGCGCGACAGCTGCAGGAAGGTCGGCACCCACTGCGATGACGCCGTGATTGGCAAGCAGGCACGCCTTGCGGCCTTCCAAGGCCGCAACCGCGGCGTCGGAAAGCTCCTGTGTGCCGAAGGTGAAGTACGGCGCACAACGGATGTCGGGCCCCCCCGCAACCGCGACCATATAGTGAAATGCGGGAATTCCTCGGCCCGTGCAAGCGAGACTCGTTGCCTTCGAGGAGTGGGTATGAACGATGGCGGCGACTTCATCCCGGGACGTGAATACGTCGCGGTGAAACCGCCATTCGCTCGACGGACGGCGGCGTCCGAACCAGCGGCCGCCAAGGTCCATGAGCGGAATGTCGTCGGGCTCGAGGGCGTCATATGGAATTCCGCTCGGACTCACGAAAAAACACCGTTCATCCCGGCGTACGCTGACATTGCCGGATGTTCCATGGGTCAAGCCGCGCTGCGTGAGTGCGCGACAGGCGGCAATTACCGCTTCGCGCAGCCTGTCGTCCGTCATCGCCCCGCCGGGATGGGTCATTGTAGCGCTCATCGGTTGGGATACAGGTTTTGCAACCCGGCACGGCTCGCGGAGCAGAGACCGCGCTCGGTAATCAATCCGGTCACCAGTCTCGCGGGCGTCACGTCGAACGCCAGGTTGAGGGCCGGGCTCCCCTCCGGCACCACTCTCACGGTCTCGATCGAGCCGAAGGAGGTCCGGCCGGTGACATGCGTGAGCTCCGTCGGCGATCGCTCCTCGATCGGGATATCGCGGCCTGATCCCAAGGACCAGTCGATGGTGCTGAGCGGAAGCGCGGCGTAGAAGGGCACGCCGTTGTCCCGGGCGGCCAGCGCTTTGAGGTAGGTGCCAACTTTGTTGCAAACATCCCCCGTCGCCGTGATCCGATCGCTGCCGACGATAACCATATCGACCCGGCCCTGCTGCATGAGGTGGCCGCCGAGATTATCGGCGATCACCGTGTGCGGCACTCCGTGCGCAGCAAGCTCGAACGCCGTCAGCGCGGCGCCCTGGTTGCGCGGCCGGGTTTCGTCCACCCACACATGGACCTGAATCCCAGCGTCATGAGCGGTGTAGATCGGCGAAAGGGCGGTACCCCAATCGACACAGGCGAGCCAACCGGCGTTGCAGTGAGTCAGGATGTTCACTACGCGGCCGGGGGTATTCGCCAAGGGGCGTATGATCTCGAAACCATGAAGGCCGATGGCACGGCACTGTTCGACATCGGCCTCACAGATCAGCGCAGCTTCTCGAAACGCCGCATCGGCGCGCTCACTCGGAGCGACTTCCATGAGCGCGCCTCGCATTCTCGTCAACGCCCAGGCTAGGTTGTGGGCTGTCGGACGCGTCGCCCGCAGAGTTCGCTCTGCTGCGTCGAACTGCTCGTTCGACGCGCTCGACCGCAGAGCGAGTGCCATGCCGTAGGCGGCGGTCGCTCCTATCAGCGGTGCGCCGCGCACCACCATGCTCCGGATCGCTCGCGCGGCGTCATCGAGAGTATCGAGGTCGATGGTCGAGAATTCGAACGGGAGGCGAGACTGATCGATGACCCGGACGGAACCGGCGGCGGTGGGCCAGATTGTGCGGTAGTGCCTGCCCGAGATTTTCACTGATCAACTCGCAATCGATCTGCCCGGCATAGCCATGAGTCCGGACAAAGGTAACCCCACCTCAATGTCCTGTCCATGGCGAATCCTTCGAATAGCTGCGTTCGGGTCGATTTTCCGGATCGTGATGCTTTTTTGACCGATACCGAGTATACAAAAATGCGGCGGCATCCAATAATCCCGTCTGATCGGAGTTAGGTGCGATCGCCCTTGCGAGTCCGGATTCCGTATGGATTGCTCAGCCCCGGCGAGGAGTTAGCGCATGAAACAGAACTACTACCAAGGTCAGACCTTCAGGAACGAGAGCATTGAACTGAGCGGCAACCGATTTCACGGCTGCACGTTCGAGAAATGCAAGTTGATCTATCGGGGCGACATTTCGCCGACCTTCAAGGACAATCATTTCGTCGACTCGGTTTTCGAGTTCGCCGACGCGGCGATGCGCACGATTTATTTTCTGTCGGGAATGTATCACGCGGGCAATGGCGGTCGCGAAATCGTGGAAGACACCTTCGAGCGCATTCGGCAAAACACGATTCACGGGTCGGTGACCAGTACGATCACACCGCAGACGCCCAGCCACAGCCTGGAGTGACGTTGATAGCGCTCTACTAGTGCATTTTTTGTCGGTGACGATCATTTTTCGCCGATGACAATTGTTTTGTGCGAGTAACTGCGCACGCCGGCAAGAGTTGTAATACTTACCGCATATTCGACGAGCGTGCAGTTGTCAATGGCTTGCTATCTGCCTACCGGGGCAAGGTATAGTCACGCCATGAACCGGCATTCACGCGACACCCGTACACGATAGCAAGATGGGTGGGAACTTCCTTGGAACGGCGATACTCTCGCCACGGCTTACTTGTCTCGCCTTCATGCTCTGGGCCTGCTCGCCCTCGACTGCGTTGTCCCAAACGCCGTCGCCGCTCCAGGAATGGCAATATTCGAGCGGAATCGTGCTGGAAAGAATGTTCGAGCCGAATTTGCCGGATTGGCGCGTAGTGCTCGGCGCCGGCGCAGAGGCGAAGCCGCTGTATGACGGCGCACAGCTGTCCCGGGTGCAAGGCGGTCCCGTGATAAATATTCGATACAACGACATCGCCTTCGTCTCCGTCGGGGAGGGCGTCGGCGTCAACGTGCTGCGCGGCGAGAACTACCGCGCGGGAGTCGTTCTTGGTTATGACCTCGGCCGCCGCGTCGAGGACGATATTGGGCATCTGCACGGTCTCGGGGACATTGGGCGTGCGCCCGTCGTCAAGCTGTTCGTCTCTTATGCGATCTCAAAGGAATTTCCCCTGGTCTTGCGCGGAGACGTTCGTCAGATCATCGGCGGCGCCGACGGGATGGTGGCTGATGTCGGCGTGTATATGCCGCTTCCTGGGAGCTCGAAGAAATTCATCATGTTCGCCGGCCCCTCCATCACGTATGCGGATCACCGATACCTGCGGAAAGAATTCGGGGTGACCCCGGCCCAGGCGTTGGCCTCCGGATATCCGGTTTTCGATCCCCATGCCGGCACGAACGCCGTGGGATTCGGCTTCAGTGCGACCTGGTTCATGACGGATCACTGGCTGGTCAATATGGATACCGCCGCGGACTGGCTGCTGGGAAGCGCGAGGGAAAGTCCGATCACGCAGAAAACCGTGCAACGCGCCCTGGCACTGTCGGTCGCCTATGCCTGGTAGTTGCGAAATGCTCGGTCGCGGAGTCCATGCGGCAGAGCCAGAGCGCTCGTGCCCCCATTTTGAGGGGTATGTTGTTTGCCCCGGCGGCGGGCAGGGGGATAATGTTTGCGGGATCACAGTTTATTTAACTTTGCCATGACGCGATCGCGTCGATATGCCAAGATTTTCCCACAGTCCGGCGAGGCGACAATTGCCGGGTTGTCTTTTTTGGACTGACGCCCGTCAGGAGGGGACTCTGGAAAAGCCTTACACACCGCCGCCGACGGCCTCCCTCGGATTTGGCATGAGTCGCAGGGCAAAGGACTCCACAGGCCCAAGAGACGATGCCGAGTCGGCAGGGGCCCGTAAAGCCAAGATTCTGGTGGTAGACGAAGATCCGGAATTGCGCCGCCTCATGGTGAGCCGTCTGGGCAGGGAGAACTATGCGGTTGAAACCGCTGACGGTGCGCAAGCGGCATTGGATGCCTGTGTACGCTCTCGCCCCAATCTCGTGATTACGGATTTGCGGATGAAGGACATGGACGGGCTCGTGTTCCTGAAGGAGCTCATGAGCCGATGGCCACAGTTGACCGTGATCATTCTTACCGCGCACGGGACCATTTCCGAGGCGGTGCAGGCCACCCAATGCGGTGCATTCGGGTACCTGGTCAAACCGGTCGGCAAGGAAGAGCTCTTGGGACAGGTGCAGAGGGCGACGGCGGCCTCAACCTTTGCGCTGACCGAGGGTGACTGGGGCGCGAACTTCGTATCGCGCAGTCAGCTCATGGAAGACCGCTTGGCGATTGCCAATCAGGCCGCAGGCAGCGACGAGCCCGCGCTGATAACCGGCGAAAACGGCACCGGAAAAGAACTTCTTGCGCGTGCGATCCATGCGGCGAGTGCGCGTCGCGAGAGACGCTTTGTCGCTGTTTCTTGCCGGGACACGGCCCCTGATACATTGGAGTCGGCACTCTTCGGCGAGCAGCCGGACGAAACGGGCCCTGCGGAGACGCCGCGGGAGGGGGCGCTCCGGCGAGCGGACGGCGGCACATTGTTGCTGGATGAAATCGGCGATTTGCCCATCCACCTGCAGATTGCGCTCGCCAAAGCGCTGGACAAGAATCCCATTCCCTCGAGAGAGGGCAGGGATGCAAAGCGCTCCGACGTGCGGTTGATCTGCACCACATCTCGTGACCTCAAGCCGCTGATGGATACCGGCGCGTTTCTCGAGGAGTTGTACTACCAAATCAGCATTCTGCCCATTGAGATACCTCCCCTGGGACGCCGCCGCGAGGATATTCCCTTGCTGGTGTCGCATTTCCTGGAGCAGGCCACCGAACCGGGGGGGCAAAAGAAGATCTATTCTCCCAAGGCCATCGAACTGCTGGCGACCACGGACTGGCCGGGAAACGTCCGGCAGCTCTTCGACCTGGTGAAGCAGAACGTTGCTCTCTCGCACGGCAATATCATGACCAAGGAATTTGTCGAGAAGTCTTTGGGCGCGGACCCGACGAAAATACCGAGTTACGACGAAGCACGGGAAAAGTTCTCGCGCGACTACCTGGCCGAGAACCTGCAACGCACCGCCGGCAACGTGACCCAGGCCGCCCGTCTTGCCAAGCGCACTCGGACCGATTTCTACAAGCTTCTGGCTCGATACCGGGTGCACCCGGATGATTTCAAGAATCCGGTCCCGGCGAGCCGCAAACACACGGACGCTGACGAGGACGAATAGCCTTGCATGGAGGCGGTCCGTGCGGCTCGGATCCTTTCTCTCGACACCGAAGCGTAAAAGAGTTTACCGTCGCGTTTGCGGCCCGGGAACGAGCCCGCGCAGCGCATCGACGAAGGGGAGCGCGATGGTGTTGGGACATGAGGTGATCCTCGAGACGCATGCGCTGGTGAAGGCGTTCAAGGGATTCGTTGCGGTCGACGGCGTATCGCTGCGAGTGCGGCGGGGAGAGGTGCACGCCCTCATCGGTCCGAACGGCGCCGGCAAGACGACTTTCTTCAATTTGCTCACCAAGTTTCTGCAGCCCACGTCGGGCGATATTTTCTATCAGGGTAAGAACATTACGCGGGAAAATCCCGCTGACGTTGCCCGCCGCGGCATCGTGCGGTCGTTTCAGATTTGCGCGGTCTTTCCGCACCTGACGGTTCTCGAGAATGTGCGCGTGGCGCTTCAAGGCAGTCTCGGCACATCGTTCTATTTCTGGCGTTCGGAAAAGAGCCTGGCGCAGTTCGATGATCGCGCGATGCAGCTGTTGGCCGAAGTCCGTCTTGAACGGTGGGCCCGCACACCGGCGGCGGACCTGCCCTACGGACGCAAGCGCGCTCTGGAGCTCGCCACTACACTGGCGCTCGAACCGGAGTTGATGCTGCTGGACGAACCGACGCAGGGCATGGGGCACGAGGACGTGTCGCGGGTCACGCAGCTGATCAAGCAGGTCTCGGCCAACCGTACCGTGCTCATGGTCGAACACAACATGAGTGTGGTCGCATCCATCGCCGATACCATCTCGGTGTTGCAGCGAGGCAGGGTGATCGCCGCGGGTTCCTATGCCGAGGTTTCGAAAAATCCGCAGGTTGTCGAGGCCTATATGGGGACCTCGAGTACCGAGCTCACGGGCACCGGCTGATGGCGCGAGAGGTGTTGAAAATTGCCAACCTCGAGGCGTGGTACGGAGAATCGCATATCCTGCACGGTGTGGAGTTCCGCGTACAGGAAGGCGAAGTCGTCACGCTTCTCGGGCGCAACGGGGCGGGGCGCACGACGACTTTGCGAGCGATCATGGGGTTGGTCGGCGCCCGCACCGGCTCAGTGCGGATCGACGGGACGGAGACGGTACGGCTGGCGCCGCATCGGATCGCCCGCATCGGAGTGGGCTATTGTCCCGAGGAGCGCGGCATTTTCGCCTCGCTGTCGACGGAGGAGAATCTGCTGCTGCCGAGGCGGCTCGAGGGCGCGGAGGCTATGCAGCTCGAAGAGATTTACGCTATTTTTCCGCAGCTGCGCGCGCGCGCCGCCAGTCCCGGCACGCGTCTATCGGGCGGAGAACAGCAGATGCTGGCGGTGGCGCGCATCCTGCGCACCGGCGCACGGCTGCTGCTGTTGGACGAGATTTCAGAGGGTCTTGCGCCGGTGATCGTGCAAAAGCTCGGCGAAGTAATCCGCACCCTCAGGGCGAAGGGCTTCACCGTGGTGCTGGTCGAGCAGAATTTCCGTTTCGCGGCTCCTCTGGCAGATCGGTTCTATGTCATGGAGAGTGGCCGGATAGTCAAACAGTTCGACCAATCGGAGCTCGGCTCACAGATGGGGTTGCTTCACGAATATCTGGGCGTCTGAATAGCATTCCAAGAAGGAAGACAACATGATGCGGAAATCAATGACCGGCGCGTTCGGCGCGCTCCTCGGCCTGTGTGCATACCCGCAGGTCGCCGCCGCCGGCGACCAGATCGTCATCGGCGATATCGATGATCTATCGGGCGTCTACGCGGACGTCCAAGGTCAGGGCGGCGTCGAGGCCGCCAACATGGCCATCGCCGACATGGGAGGCACGGTCCTCGGCAAGAAGATCATCGTGCTCAGCGTCGACCACCAGAACAAGCCGGATATCGGCGCCTCGAAATTTCGCGAATGGGCCGATCAGAACGGCCTGAATATGCTCCTGGGCGGGTCCAATACCGGCGTGAGCATTGCCATGGCCAAGGTGGCGGCCGCCAAGAAGGTGCCGTTTTTCGCTGTCGGCGCGGGCGGCGCCTCGCTGACCGGCGCGGATTGCACAGCCTATTCGATACACTACGCGTACGACACGACCGCGCTTGGCAACGGCACGGCGAGCGCGATCGTCAAGCAAGGCGGCAAGACCTGGTTCTTCGTGACCGCCGACTACGCCTTCGGCACGCAGCTGCAGGAGGCGGCCGCGCGTGTCGTGACCGCCAACGGCGGCAAGGTTCTGGGCGCAGTACGCGCACCCCTGGGCACAACCGATTATTCATCGTTTCTTCTGCAGGCACAGGCGTCGGGTGCGCAGGTCTTGGGGCTCGCGAACGCCGGCACCGACTTCTCCAACTCGCTCAAGGGCGCGAACGAATTTGGCATCACCAAGACCATGAAACCGGCGGCGTTGCTGGCCTTCATCAGCGACATCCACAGCCTCACGCTGCAAACCGCGCAGGGTCTGTACCTCACGACGGCGTGGTACTGGGACCTGAACGAGGAAACGCGCGCATTCGCCCAGCGCTTTTTCGCGAAGATGCATCGGGAGCCGACCATGACCCAGGCCGCCTACTACTCGGCCACGCTGCAATACCTGAAGGCGGTCAAGACGGTGGGATCGACCGATCCGGACTTGGTCATGGCGGAACTGAAAAAGGCCAAGATCAATGATATGTTCACCAAGAATGGCTACATTCGCGCCGACGGGTTGATGGTTCACACCATGTACGTCATGCAGGTGAAGACTCCGGCGGAGTCCAAGTATCCGTGGGATTACTACAAGGTGATCAAGGTCATGTCGGGCGAGGAAGCCGACGGGTCGCAACCTGACCCGGCCTGCTCTCTGGCCAAGAAATAGCGCGCCGTCCACCCTCGTCGATCCGCACCACCCTGTATGGCCCGTGAACCGATGATAGGTGACCCGTGACTGCCGTGTTCGGTGTGCCGCTGCCGGCGATTCTCGGGCAGCTCATGCTGGGACTGGTCAATGGATCCTTCTACGCGCTTCTGAGTCTGGGTCTCGCGGTGATCTTTGGGCTCCTCGGGGTCGTCAATTTCGCCCATGGGGCCTTCTACATGCTCGGGGCGTTCGCGGCGTACATCGGCCTGCAATTTCTCGGGGTGAACTACTGGTGCGCGCTCGTCCTCGCGCCGCTCGCGGTGGGATTCTTGGGGGTGGCGATCGAGCGCTTGTTTCTGCGCCACTTGTATCAGCTCGACCCACTGTACGGACTGCTCTTGACCTTCGGCATCGCGTTGATCGCAGAGGGGATCATGCGCGGCCTTTTCGGCTCTTCCGGCAGATCTTATCCGGTGCCGGATCTATTGCGGGGCGGGTTCAACCTCGGCTTCATGGTGCTGCCCGTCTATCGAGCCTGGGTGGTGCTCGCGTCCCTGACCGTGTGCGGCTTGACCTGGTTTTTCATCGAACGGACCCGCTTGGGGGCGATGCTGCGCGCGGCGACCGAGAACGCGCGGCTGGTGCAGGCCTTTGGCATCAATGTACCGCTCTTGGTCATGAGTACGTACGGCGCGGGAGTGGCGCTCGCTGCGCTGGCGGGAGTGCTCGCCGCGCCCGTGATTCAGGTGAGTCCCTTGATGGGCTCATCGCTCGTGATCGTGGTCTTTGCGGTGGTGGTAATCGGCGGCATGGGGTCGATCATCGGCGCCATCGTCAGCGGCCTCGTGCTCGGGCTGATCGAAGGGCTGACCAAAGTCATCTATCCCGAAGCATCGAATATCGTGGTCTTCGTCATCATGGCGGTGGTTCTGATTTGGCGGCCCACCGGGTTATTCGGCAGGGAGTAGGGGATGCGTGCCCACACCGGGATGTATGTAGTCCTTTCGATCATGGCCCTGGCCGCGCCCTTCCTCGGCCTGTATCCGGTATTTCTGATGAAGCTGCTGTGCTTTGCCATGTTCGCCTGCGCGTTCAATCTGCTGCTCGGCTACACCAAGATGCTGTCCTTCGGCCACGCCGCGTATTTCGGGTCGTCGGCCTATGTCACGGGATGGCTGGTGACGACACACGGTTGGGGCACCATCGAGGGGATCGCCGCCGGAGTCGCCGTCGCCATGGCTCTCGGCCTCATGATCGGCGCCATCGCGGTACGTCGTGAGGGTATTTATTTCGCGATGATCACGCTGGCCTTGTCCCAGCTCGTGTTCTTCGTCTGCCTGCAGGCGGAGTTCACCGGCGGCGAGAATGGCCTGCAGGGTATTCCGCGGGGCAGTATCTTCGGAATCATCGGTCTCGGCCGTGACCGGGCGATGTACTACTTCGTGCTGGCGGCCTTCGTCGCGGTATACGTCCTCATTCGCCGCATCGTGCATTCACCGTTCGGTCAGATTCTCAAGGCGATTCGCGCGAACGAACTGCGCGCCATTTCTCTTGGATACAAGGTCGACCGCTACAAGCTCGTGGCCTTCGTCTTGTCGGCGAGTCTTGCCGGTTTGGCAGGCTCCCTCAAGGCGTTGGTTCTGGGGTTCGTCACGCTCTCGGATGTGAGCCAGGGAACTTCCGGAGAGGTGATTCTAATGACCTTGCTCGGCGGCAGCGGGACCTTTCTCGGGCCGGTGGTCGGTGCGAACCTCGTGGTCACGCTGCAGGAGTACCTCTCCGACCTTGTGGGTGCCTGGGTTTCGGTGATCATCGGCGCCATCTTTGTAGTATGTGTAATGATCTTTCGCCGCGGCTTCGTGGGCGAAATCCAACGGCGCTTCGCGGGCCGCGCCGGCGAATTCGCCAAGAGGGCAGACTAGCCGAACTCCGGCGGGTGCGTCGACGCCCGTCAGTTGCTTGGGGAGCGGAATGCCACAGGGGATTGCGACATTGGTGTACGACGGCGACTGCGCCGTCTGCCGCTACTGGGTGGTCTATTGGCAAGGCCTGACCAATGGACGCGTCGTCTTCCGCCCATATCAAGAGGCCGCAACAGATTTTCCAACCATCCCGGTGGAGGCGTTTCAGCGGGCCATCCAATTGATCGAGCCCGACGGGCGCGTGTATTCGGGCGCGGCCGCAACGTTTCGCGTTCTGCGTCATGCCCCGGGGCGCGGAGCGTGGTGGTGGTCCTATTCACACCTGCCCGGCGTCGCGGCGATGAGCGAATGGGCGTATGCATTCCTCGCCCGACGCCGAGGCCTGCTCAGCCGGCTGACGAAAATCCTGTGGGGACCCGCGCTCCAGGCGGAGCGCTATGCACTGGTGAGCTGGATTTTCCTGCGACTGTTGGGCGCGATCTACATCGCCGCGTTCGCATCGCTCGGCGTGCAGATCGTGGGACTGATCGGCCAGAAAGGGATTCTTCCGGTGGGAGACTATCTTTCGGCAGCACACCGGGCTTTCGGCAACTCAGCCTATCGGGCACTGCCCACGCTATTCTGGCTGAACTCGGGCGATATGGCGTTGGTTGCAGGCACCGTCGTCGGCGCATTGCTGGGATTGCTGGTGTTCGTGGACAGGTGGACACGAACCGCGCTCGCCGGTCTGTTCGCGCTCTACCTCTCCTACGTCTACGCCGGGCAGGATTTCATGAGCTTCCAGTGGGACACGCTGCTGCTCGAGGCAGGATTTCTGGCCCTATTCCTTCCGGGTGGATCGAGGATAATCGTCTGGCTTTTCCGCTGGCTGGTCTTTCGCTACCTGTTTCTGTCGGGAGTCGTGAAGCTGCTGTCCGGCGACCCGACATGGCACACCTTGACGGCGCTCGAGTACCACTTCTGGACGCAGCCGCTGCCGACCCCCCTCGCGTGGTATGCCTCGCAATTGCCGCCCTGGCTGCTCATCGGAGGAACCGCCGCCACTCTGGTCATCGAGCTGGGCAGTGTGTTTCTAATCTTCCTGCCGCGACGCCTTCGAGCTGCTGCCGCCTTTGGCGTGCTGCTGCTGCAATCATTGATCGTTCTGACCGGAAACTACAACTTCTTCAATCTGCTCACCATGCTGATGTGCGTCTTTCTATTCGACGACGCAGCGCTGCACCGCTTGAGTTCACGGTGGCTGGAGTCGCGCGCGCCGAGTCATGCGCCGCTCCCGAGCCGCACGGCAACCGCTGTCGCCGCTGCGCTCGCACTCATCGTGGTGCCTGTGGGGCTGAACCGGATCTGGCAGACGGTGGCGCGTGCGGATCTGCCCGTGCTCGGTGCCGTGACGCGGGCGGTCTCGCCGTTGTTCATCGTCAATCCGTACGGCCTCTTCGCCGTGATGACGACCACTCGGCCTGAGATTGTGATCGAAGGATCGGCTGATGGGCGAGTCTGGCGCGAATATGTATTCCGCTACAAACCGGGACCGTTATCGCGTCCGGCAATGTGGAACATCCCGCACCAACCGCGGCTGGATTGGCAGATGTGGTTCGCCGCGCTCGGCAGCCCGAGAGAGAATCTCTGGATCGTAGGCCTGTTGCGTCGGCTGCTCGAAGCAAGTCCGCCCGTGTTGGCGCTGCTCGATTTCAATCCGTTTGACGATGCTCCCCCCAAATATGTGCGGGCGCAACTCTACGAGTATCGCTTCGCGGATCGAGGCACACACGCCATGACAGGCCAGTGGTGGGTGCGTCGGCCGGAGCGCCTGTATTTTCCAGAGATCAGCTTGGCGGACTTCACACAGTTTGTGCGGCCGCCGGATTGAGCAAAGAGTTAGGCAGCTACGCCGGCGGCGTCCTTGGGAACAAAGCGCCGCAAGATCTGCGCCAGTTCGGCCGGCTGCACGGGTTTGCCGATGATGTCGTCCATGCCGGCGGACACGCAGCGATCGCGATCCTCCTGAAGAACGCTTGCCGTCAGCGCGACGATCGGCATGGCCGTCAGGCCAAGTTCCCTCTCGCGGCGCCGGATTTCCAAGGTCGCTTCGAAGCCGTCCATCTCGGGCATGTGGCAATCCATGAATATGAGGCCGTAGGGCAGCCGGGTAGCCATCTGCACCGCCTCTGCGCCGTTAGCGGCCACGTCCACGCGGCACCCGAGGCGCTCGAGCAAACGCACCGCGACCAACTGATTCACCGAGTTGTCCTCCACCACCAGCACGCGAATCAGGTTGCCCGCGGCCGCCGCGACGGCCTCAGCGGGCTCCTGCGATGCGTCGGCGAGCTTCGGCGGCGGCGCCGTCCAGGGCAGCAGGGCGCGCCCCATGGCTTCGCGCAGCAGGCGTGAGCGCACGACCGGTTTGGTAAGGTAGGCGGAAAACCCACGTTCCAGCAGCTCCCTGGCGCTGCCGAGCTGCTCACTCAAGGTGAGCAGTATGAGCCTCAATTCGCCAAACCGCGGATCCGCGTGGAGCATTTGGCCAAGCTCCGCGCCATCGACATCGGGAATCAAGTGGTCGATCAGGGCGACATGGAATGGCCGGCCGGCCGCGAAGGCCTGCTCCAAGGCGGCGAGCGCCTGCCGACCGCCTTCCACGCTCGTGCACTCGGCGCCCCAGCTTTTCAGCTCGGACTCGAGCACACGCCGGTTCATCTCGAGATCATCGACGATGAGGACGCGCCGCCCGGCGATCTCTTGGGGCGCCGCGGAAGGTCCCGTTGCGTCGATCGCCTTGACGGGCATCGTGAACCAAAACGTCGAGCCGGCGCCGGGTGTGCTGTCGATTCCGATTTTGCCGCCCATGAGGTCGATGAGTTGGCGGCAAATGGCCAGGCCGAGGCCGGTACCCCCATAGCGGCGGGTCGTCGATGCGTCTGCCTGACTGAATTTTTGAAACAGCGCCGCCTGAGCTGCCTTCGGGATACCAATGCCGGTGTCGCGCACGCTGACCCGCAACTCCTGATTTTCATCTCTTCCGATTGCCGTTACCTCGACATGCACCCATCCCAAACTCGTGAATTTGATCGCGTTGCCGATCAGGTTAACCAGAATCTGCTTCAGGCGTCCCGGATCCGCGACAATCCGTTCCGGTACGGTGGGTGCGATCGACAGCCCCAGCTCCAAGCGTTTCTGCTCCGCCTTGCCGGCCATCAGCACCACGACTTCCTCGATGGCGTCCGAGAGATCGAACGGGATGTTCTCCAGGGTCATTGCGCCGGCCTCGATCTTCGAAAAGTCGAGGATGTCATTGATGATCGCGAGCAGATTCTGGCCCGATGTCTCGATCGTGCGGACGAAATCGCGCTGCTCGTCGTCGAGCGGGGTGTCGCGCAACAGGTTTGCGAAGCCGAGCACGCCGTTCATCGGTGTGCGGATTTCGTGGCTCATGGTCGCGAGGAATTCGCTTTTCGCGCGATTGGCCCGCTCCGCCGCCTCCTTTGCGGCCACCAGAGTCTCCCGCGCCCGGCGCCGCTCCGTGACGTCGGTGGCAACGCTGAGATAACCGTTGATCTCGCCGGCCGCGTTGCGAATCGCGGTGACGGTGAGGCTCACGGTGAGTCTCGAACGGTCTTTACGCACATAGGTGCATTCGCGGATCGAGAATCCGCCCTGCTGGGCGGCGTAGGTGAGCGTCTCCAGGCCTTTGATCGGACGGCCGCACAGCGCGGTAAGTTCACGGGAACGCTCGATCACCTCGCTCTCGAGGTGTAGGGCCAGAGGGTCGGCGCATCCGACCATTTCAGCGGCCTTGTATTGCAGCATCCGTTCGGCGCCGGAATTGAATACGGTGATGAGGCCCCATACGTCGGTTGCAATGATTGCGGCCTCCGTGGCTGCATCGAGCACGCTCTGCAGCAGAGTTCGGGCATCCGCGATCGCCTGCATCGCGTTGCGCCGTTCGGTCACATCCGTGATGAATCCGTGCCAAAGCACGCTGCCGTCCGGTTCCCGCTCCGGTACCGCGTTACCGAGCACCCAGCGTTCGCGGCCATCCGCCAGGCGCACGCGATACTCGTCACGCCACTGCTCGAGCTGTGCGGCTGAGCTGACGATTGCCGCGTGCACCCTCGGCACATCGTCGGGATGAAGGACCGCGAACACGCCGCCGGCATCTTCGCGCACGGATTCGGGCGAAACGCCGTAGATTTGCCGGATGCCTTCGCTCGCGTACGGAAAATGCGACGTACCGTCGGGCCGCAGCCGAAACTGGTACACCATACCGGGCAGTTGCGACCCCATCTTCTGCAGTCGGCCGAGCAATTCGTGGCGGACGTCCTGCGCGCGCTTGCGCTCCGAGACATCGGTACAAATCGCCATGAAGGAGGTGAGGGCGCCGCCGGCCGAACGAATCGGCTGAAAGTCGATATGCGCCCAGTACTCGCCGCCGTCGCGCGTATAGTTCAGGAGCTCGACCTGACAGCCGCTTCCGGTGTCGATCGCTGCGCGGAGCGCCGCGCGTGTTGCTGCATCGGTTCGATCGCCGCATAGAACCTCATCCTGCCGGCGGCCGGCGACTGCGGCGATCGGATATCCCGTCAGACGCTCGAATCCTTGATTGACCCACTCTATGCGGCCTTTCGGATCGGAAATGATGACTGCGCTACCGGTTCGTTCGACGATGGCGGCGAGCCGGGTTTGCCGCTCGGCGGCCCGGTCGACTTGGGACCGCTCGCGCTGCAGGCGCCGGATGACGGGCTCCACGATGACCGCCACTATCAGGGCGGTGGCGAGCACTTGGGCGAGAGCCCACAGAAGCAGCGTGTGCCACTGCGTTTTGGTTTCCGCGGTGAAGCGTGCCGCCAACTCGTCTACCCACGCATTGGCCGCTGCGAGGTAGGTGCCCTGTACTGCCGCGAGTCGGCCGAGCGCCGCCGTGCGGTCGGCGGGCGGCGCTCGAGCGGCAGCGCGCGCGCTCGCGGCGACGGCAAGCATCTCCCCATCGAGCGCGTGAAAGTGAGCGCATAGCGTATCGCCGCCGGCACAGACTTGCGCCAGGAGCCGCGCCACCTCCGCATGCTGCGCGAGCCAGTCCTCGATCGAACGTTCGACTAAGTCGGCCGTCCGGCCGACTTGAACGCCCGAAGGGGCGGCCCCGTTAGGGGCGAGGCGCGCAGCGCCGAGTACGATGTCGGCGGCCGCCGTTTGCGGTGCGTAGACGCGAACGAACACCGCGTGCGTGACTTCGATCGACCGTCCCGTAAGCCGCCCGGCAATGCCGGCCATCTTGCCGTGGGCCGCGTCCGTTTCGAGAAATCCGTGCACGCCGTGCACGCTCCACATTCTCGCCGTGAACAACAGGACCAGCACTGCGACATACATGATGCGAATGCGGCGCCCAAACAGCTTGGCGGCAGGTGTATATGAGTTTGACATGGGTCGACCGGTGTATCGGCGGAAGTCGAGTTTACTTGATCGGCGCGGATCCCATTGCGTTGGATTCCGGACCCGGCGCGTCTATAATCCAACCTAAAGCTTGGGCTTCGAGGTGGGGGGTGTCGATGTTGACGCGTAGGCGCATCTCCGGATTCTATAGTCTTCGCGCGCTGGCGTGCATGCTGATTGCCCTGCCTCCGCTGACGGCGCAGGCGGGCCAGAATTATCAGGTCTACGTCTCCAACGAGAAATCGGGGGATGTCACCGTCATCAACGGCAGCGACAACCAAGTGCTCGGCACGATTCCGGTCGGCAAGCGTCCGCGCGGTATCCATGCCAGTCCGGACGGCAGGACGGTGTATGTAGCCCTGAGCGGCACTCCCATCGCGGCGCCGCCTCAGCTGGATGCCAAAGGCAATCCCATCTTCCAGAAGAGCAAGGACGACGACGATGACGATGGCGTCAAGGCCGACAAATCGGCCGATGCGATCGGCATCGTGGACGTGGCGAAACAGAAATTGACGGGCAAGATATCCGCGGGTTCGGATCCGGAGGAGTTTTCCCTCAGCAAGGACGGCACCCGCATTTACATCTCCAACGAAGACGTCAAAACGGCCAGCGTGATCAACATCGCCGGCGGCAAGGTCGAGCACATCGTCTCGGTGGGCCAGGAGCCCGAGGGAGTGGCCACGACGCCGGATGGAAAGCGCTTCTATGTCACCTGCGAAGCCGGCGGCGACGTATACGTCATCGATGCCGCCGGTTACGCGACTCTCGGGCATTTCAAAGTGAACGTGCGTCCGCGCAGCGTGGATTTTTTGCCGGGTACGGGCGTAGGTTTTATTCCCTCGGAATCGACCGGCGAGTTGAACGTCATTGATACGGTGAATCTCAACGTGCTCAAGGTCATCACCCTGCCGCCCGGCTCGCGGCCCATGAGCGTGAAAGTGGCACCCAACGGTCGAAAGGTCTATGTCAGCAACGGACGCGCCGGAACGGTTTCGGTGCTTGATAGCCGCAGCTACGAATTGCTGAACACGATCAAAGTGGGCGTTCGTCCGTGGGGGATGGCGCTTTCACCCGACGGAAAGTTCTTGTACACGGCCAACGGACCCTCGAACGATGTATCCGTCGTCGATCTCGAGGCCAATAAGGAAATCGCGCGGATCAAGGCAGGCTCGAGCCCCTGGGCGGTGGCTGTCGTGCCCAATACGAATTGAGCGACGAATTTGGCGCGCCGATGCGGATCATTTTCCGATGATGAATACTTCCTGCGCGGTGATGCTTCGGGTGAAGCCGTCCTTGTACGCGCGCGCGCGCAGGACCGCGGGACCCGTGAGTTGGATCGGCGCTTCGTAGCGCATGTCTCCGGGACCCGGCACGCTCCCGTCCAAGGTGTAGCGTATGTCGGCGCCGGGTTCGCGTTCGGTCAATGAGATCTCGACCGGTGCGCTGAAAGTCCCGCCTTGCGGCGACATCGTGGGCGGGTCCAATACCGGGCGTCCGGGCAAGCTCGTAATCCAGTCCTGCAGCAGCTTTACGCCCGCTTGATCGATTGTTTCGCGTGCGATGGGCGGCATCTTGACGTCGTCGACCGTGTTCACGCGCATGAATATGATCGAGCGCCAGATGTCATGCGGCGAAATCACCCGCGGCCTGTCGATTCCCTGATCGATCAACACCGGCCCATTGATCAGCTCCTGCCTTTCGAGCGGCGTGTCGTATCGGACGTCAAAATAGGCGACGGTGCCTCCCGGCCGGTGACATTGCGCGCAATTCGCGTCCAGATACGATCGGGCCCGGTCTTGCACGCTTCGCGTGGCATCGTCCGCGGCCGCGAGCGTCGGGACGTTCTCGAGCTCCGCGTCAGTCACTTTCGGCATGAGGAGTCCCGCGTGATTCCACGCGCGAAGTTGATTGTCCGTCACCCCTGACGGGTAGGTGAATGCGCGGTTCATCTGGCGTGCCTTCACGCCGAGTACGCCGCTGGTGTTCGCGTTGTGGCAAGCCAGACAGTCCCGCCGGCTCGGGTAATACCATGTCTGCCCACGCAATTCTCCCATTGCCGTCTTGGTCGGAATCTCTTCGGTCTGGCTCGTCCCCAATAGATCCGCGTCGCTGTTGTCCGGCCGCCATTTGTAAACGACGCCGTACACGCCGCCGGCGCTGTCGCATACCAACAGTCGCGTCTCGAGCCGCCGTTTGACGGAGGGATTGGCCGCGTCGGTGGGCAATTCAAAGGTCTTGACGAATACCGTGCCCCTCGGAAAAGTCCAATCTCCGGTGGGCGAATACTTGATCTTCCCGTTCGGAACCGCGACCCACCGCGACTTGGCGGCCCCATCGGACCAGAAAGGCACGACGATATCGTAGGGAATCAGCCCGCCGGCGGGGATAAGGTTGCGCGTATCGCTGAAGGCGCCCGTTTGAGAAAGCAGCGGCGGAACGTTGCCGCCCGCCAGGTGCGGCAGCCCCAAGTACGCCTCCGGAGCAATCCGCGCGGAAAGGCCGTACGGGAGACGTGAATTGTTTGCCGCGTGAGCCATCGGTGCGCCGGCGAGCGCCACAGCGAAGACTACGGGTGCGAGCCGAAAATGCGACAGGCGGGCGGAAAGCCCGTTCACCGGTTCAGCGACTACCGAGTACACTCGTCTTTCCATACAGCAGCGGCGCCCAATTGACATGAGTCGAGACGACGAAGATCGGATTTTGCACGGTCTCTACTACTATCGCGAGAACATTGACGAGGAAGTGCCGGTCAGCGGCGAACAGGTACTGTGGCTTTCGATGCATCCCCTGCGAGAGGGTGAATCCTGGAACAAGGAGGGTCAGTTGCAGAGTGTCGACACGTCGGCCTTTCCGGACGAAATCCGATCCAAGCTGGTCACCGCGAAACTGGAACTGCCCCTCCGCTACCTGCAGTACCGAAGATTGATCAAGTACACGCGCCGCGGCGACGCGACGCTCTCCGTTGCCGTGACGTTCGCCGGTGCCGATCGGGCGATTCGCCTGCACACGCGGCGCGGGCGCATGGACCTTTGGTACCGAGAGCACAAAGACGGCATCCTCGGCATGGTCACGACCGTCGTTGTTTCCATTGTGACCGCTCTGGTCGTCGTGCTGCTCACGAGGTGATCTACAGCGTGTGCCACCCGCCGCCGAGCGCCTTGAACACGGCAACCTGATCCTGAACCAGCGCGGCGTCGGAGGCCGCGACGGCCGCGTCCGCGGCGACCAAAGATTGCTCCGTGGTCAGCAGATCGAGATTGGTCAATGACCCTGCGACGAACTGGTCATGGGCCAGATCGAACGCCTTCTGAGCGCTGATCTGCGCATCGGCCAAGGCTTGGCGGCGATCGAGCTCCGCGCCGTACGTCGCCAGCGACTGCTCGGTCTCCTTGAGAGCCTGAAGTACGGCGGCGTCGAAACCCGCGAGCGCGGCAGCCGCATTGGCCTTGGCTTGGGCCACGCGCGCCCGCGGCAGGGATTGGTTCGGGAAACTCCAGCTGATGCTGGGGCCGACGCCCCAGGCGCGCGCGTTGTTCGTGGTGAGCTGGTCGAACTGTGCGCTCACGCCGCCGTAGAAGCCGGTGAGACTGATGCGCGGGTACAGGTCGGCGGTGGCAACGCCGATGCGCGCTGTGGCGGCAGCGACCCGCCATTCGGCCTGGCGCACATCGGGCCGCCGCTTGAGCAGCGCGGCCCCGTCTCCGATGGGGATCAGAGTATCGAGGCGAGGCGGGGTCACGCAAGCGTCGACATCGGCCGGCGCGTGAACGGGGGTTCGGCCCAACAGGGCGGCGAGTTGGAACATCGCCGCCTGCCGCTGACCTTCCAAGGGCGGAATGCCGGCGCGCACCTGCGCGACCAACCCTTGGGCTCTCACGACATCGAACTCCGAGTTCCCGCCGGCTTCGTGACGGCGCACGGTAATCTCGGCTTCGCGGCTGACCACGTCGAGGGAATGACGGGCCACGGCGATTTGTTCGCCAAGGGCGCAGATTTGCGCGTAGGCGCGCGCGGTCTCGGCCGCGACCGTCACCTTGATGCCGTCGCGGACGGCGGCATTGGCCGCGGTGTCCGCACGCGAGGCTTCGACGGACCGGCGCACATGGCCGAACAAGTCGATCTCGTAGGAAACATCCAATAGCGCATCGAAGACCCAAAGGTTTTCGGGGCGATGGCCTCCGAGTTCCAAGATTTCCTCCGTGACCGGGTCGCGGCCGTACGTCCCCGCGGCCTCGGCCTTCGTCTGCGGGTAGCGGCCGCTCTTCGCCGCTTCCAGCAGCGCGCGAGCTGCCGAGAGGTTTGCTTCGGCCGCCTTCAAATCCGCATTGGCGGTGAATGCTTGCTGCAGTAGCCGATCGAGCAGCGCGTCGTGGTAGAGATGCCACCAATCATCGGGCGGCTCCGCGGTGGTCTCTGCGGTCGGTGTCCGCGAGATCAGCGGCGCATCCGCGCCGTCCGCAGGGGCCGGCGGCTTATAGTCAGGCCCGACCGCACAGCCGCTCAGAATATCCAGCGTTGCCATCAGGCCAAGAGCGCAGGAGAAGCGGATCGCCGGACGCAGGATGCGGATGACCGGGCGCAGAACGTGGATCATGCGAAGCACGGCGCGGATCATGGGACGCGCCGCGCGAATGGCGATATGTGGGACGCGGGTCCGGGCGGCGCGGCCCTGCGGGTCACGATAATAATGAGCGTCACGGCGGTGAGCGCGGCGATCACCACGAAAGCATCGATGATTCCCTGAGTGACCGCCATGCTGTGGACGACGCTGCCGAGCACGGCCGCGCCGCGGGCGGTGGCCGAGTTGCCCGCGGGCGCCGTGGCCGCGGCGTAGGTCTGGAGCCGCTGAGTCACCTGTCCGTCCCCGATCTGCACATGAAGGCCAAGCAGGTTCGACGCGATCTGGCTGCGCACTCGAATGAACGTGACGACGAACGCGGTACCGACTTCCCCGCCCATGAGACGCGTGACCTGCGTGGCGGCGCCGAAGGTGATCGCGTCTTGCGGGCGCAGATGCAGAACCGCGAAGAATACGACCGCCGAGAGGGCGAAACTTTGGCCGACGGATTGTAAAAGCGAGGACGGAAGAAACTGGTCCGTGCCCCACACCGGCGTGAGACCGTGCGCGACCATCAGGCAGGCGCCGCAGATGCAGAAGAAGCCGACCGAAGCGACCAGCCGCGGGTCGGTCCGACGCAGCAGATAGCCGGCCGCGAAGCACACGAACAACTGCGGGACCGCGATCCACACCAAGGTCTGCCCGACCTCGAGTGCCCGAAAACCCCGAACCACCTGGAGAAACTGCGGAATGGCGTACGAGGTGGACAGAATGGTAAGCCGCAGGAAGGCGATCAACAGCAGCAGGCGCGGGAGCGGCGATGCAAGGGCGACCCTCAGATCGACGCCGGGGTGGGGTGTATGCAATTCGTGCACCAGGAACGCGATCAGCAGCAAGGCGCCGGACAACAGCAGACCCCACACCAATCCCGAATGGGTCCAGTCGAGGCGGTTACCTTGATCCAAGGCGGCGTAGATCAACGCCAAGGCAATGCCTCCGGATGCGAGACCGAAAATATCGGCGGGAGGGCGAGCGGGGTTGACAGGGTCGGGACGGACGCCGAAGCGCAGGCACAGGGCCATACTCACGGCGAGCGGCACATTTTGCCAAAAGATCCATGCCCATGAGAGATGCTCCAGGTACCAACCCTCCAGCGAGGCGGAGACGTTGAGCGATACTTCCAAGTTCAAGGCGTAGATGGCAACACCATATGCCCAGGCCCTGGGCGGCGTGTTCCTCAGGATGAAGCTCAACGTCAGCGGCACGAAGAAGCCCGACGCAAGCCCGCCCGCAAATTGTAGGCCCAACAGCGAGTGCAAATTCGGCGAGAACGGCTCGATCACGGAAACGATGGCCATTGCCGTCGCCGCGTAAATCAGCACCTGCCTCGGTCCGTAAACGCCGCCCAACCAGATGGCGAGCGGTGCAACGAGCATTTGACCCACGGTTTGCGCCGTCGTGATCCAGGCGCCCTCATCGAAGCCGGCATGCACGGCGCCGCGAATGTCGGCGAGGCCGAATGTGGAGAGGCGGGTAGTCAATGTAGAGATGAATGTGCCGAGCAATACGCCCAACAGCCCCATCCAGGGAATTTCGGTGGGTGGCGCGGGCGCCGCCATCGGCGCCGCCGGGGCTGGAGGCTGATCCTGCGCGCTCATCGATGATCGCGGGACCGGGTGTCGACCCGGGCGATGACGGACATGCCGGGGCGCAGACGGTCTAGAAGGCCGTCTGCGTCGTCGATCGCGATTTTGACGGCGATGCGCTGAACCACCTTGGTGAAATTTCCTGTCGCGTTGTCGGGCGGCAGGAGGGCGAACTGCGAGCCGGCGCCGGGCGCAAACGCGAGCACGTGACCGCGCAGCCGATGGCCCGGAAAAGTATCCACGCTGATCTCGGCCTGCTCGCCGACGGCCATGTGCGTCAACTGGGTTTCCTTGTAGTTCGCGATCACCCAGACGTGCGGCAGCGGGGTGAGCGTGGTGATTTGGCCGCCGACCCCCACGTACTGACCGGGTTTGATTTGACGCTGGCCGATCACGCCGTCCTGGGGTGCGAGAATGCGCGTGTAGCCAAGGTTGATCCGGGCGATCTCTAGACTTGCCGTCTGCGCGACCATCGACGCTTCGGCCTGGGCCTGCTGGGCGGTGAGGACGGCGAGCTGGCGCGCCGCCGCGGTCGCCTGGGCGCGGTTCTGAGCGAGCTGCGCGGCAAGCTGGGCGCGGAGCGTTTGCAGCTTCTCCTCGGCCTCGGTGGAAGAGGACCCGGTTTTGAGCAACCGCTGCTGGCGCGCGACGTCCCGACTGTTTTGCTCGACATTAGCGATCGTGGCGTCGATGGTCGCCCTCGCCGCCTGGACATTCGCGTCTTGAAGCTCGCGCTGCGCTTTGAGAGCCTGGATCTGCGCGGCGGCGGACGCCACGCCCGCTTCGAGCTGCGCGACTGTGGCGCGATAGTCATCGTCGACGATTTGAGCCAGCACATCGCCGGCATGCACTCGCTCGAAGTCTTGTACCGGCAGGGTGCGGACATAGCCCGCGACCTTGGCCGCGATCGGCGTGAGATCCGCCTGAAGATAGGCGTCATCCGTCGATTGCCACTCTGCATTGCCCTCCCAGAGGGTCCAGCGCGTGGTGATGACGATCAGGACACCCAGGGCAATGATGAATATGCCCGCGCGCCAGATCAAATCCGGGGTTACCGGCCCCACGAGCGATCTGAACCCTCTCAACGGTGGCGTCACGATGTTCCCTCGAGTCTCCCTTGCACAGGCGCACTTTAAACCAACAATCGGTCTGCCGGAATCGAGGAAGGGGGGCGGGGAATCTTAAGCCTGCTCGACCGGCCCGGGCGCACCGGGTTCAAAATTTCCACTGCAGCGACAGCCCCGCAGTGCGCGGCCGATTGGTGAAGATTCGGGAACGCGTCGACGCATCGTAATTGTCGGAGTTGAA
>DASWEO010000274.1:0-8658 GCA_036394715.1 Steroidobacteraceae bacterium | reverse complement strand
CACACACGATTTTCCTTCAGCGTACCGTCCGTATTAGCAAAGAACGGACAGCGCAAAAAAGGCCGGTCCTGCAGCACCCAGGATTGCCAGCCCTCGAGATCCTTGGGAATAAATGACTGCGGAAGAGCGCTTAGGGGTAACAACCATAGGAGCAACGACGCAGAAATCCCTCTCAGTCTCCGCATAGCACCTCCTTGCCCTAGGCTCGTCATTCACTCGCTCCAACCGTATCACCTTCCAGGTAAAGCGGTCATTTCTATCGGCACAGTGTTCAGTACCTGATTCGGTAAATTCGGTTGTGTCGCCAATTCGCGCGTGTGTGAGAACGTCGTGATCAGTCCGCAGAAAAGCGCGGCATGAAGACCCAAAATCAAGAAAAGCGTACCGGAGCGAAGCGAGAAGTAGCCGAAGTTTCGATCAGCAAGGGCGATATATCCCCTCGCCGCCACCACAGGACTTGCGGCTGGAACTCGGATTCGCGAGTACTCATTAACGATCACCATGGTCGCCCAACAGCAACCCAACGCCAGGCGCAGTCTCAACAGTGCCGAAGATCGAGACTCCAAATCCGCGAGCCACTCCTCTTCGAGCCTCGAGGATAAGCATTCTGGCGCCCGACGTGCCGCGTGATGGATCAACCATTGAGACACGCCCTCTGACTCGGGTTGCGTCGATCGCTCGTTACGCTGGCTCATGCGAGTACTCCTCGATTAAAGCTTGCGAACACTTCGCTGGCACGTCTCAGGCCCGTCGAAGTCAGCCGATACAGCCGACGACGCGGCCGTCCCGCGATCGAGGGATCAACGGATTCCCACTGGCTGACAAACCAGCCCGCAGATTCGAGTCGAAGTAGGATCGGATACAAGGTTCCCGATGCAATACCGCAGCGCTGGTGCACTTCCGCGCCCGCCAACTGCACGGTCGGATTCTCCAAGAAGGCTTCCAATACCCGAAGCGTCTGCAATGACATCCGGACATTAGAGTCTTTCTTACCCATAGTAGAAACTCTACATAGGGTATAAGATAAATGCAAGTTGACGGCGAGGGAGCTGCATCGCTCGGATATATGTCAAGTCGCTCACTGGTCACAAAACTCAAGGAGAGCACCCACCATGGCCATGGCCGTCAGCAGCAACGAAGGTAAGTCCTATTCCGATATCAACATGACCCCGTTGATCGACGTGATGTTGGTGTTGTTGATCATTTTCATCATCACGATTCCGAGCCAGACCCACGCGGTGAAGATCGACAACCCCTCACACGATCAGCCGCTGCTTACGCGTCCCGAAGTGATTGATTTGTCGATAGACTTCGACGGCACATTGCAGTGGAACAAGGCAACGGTAGATCGCACCACGATGCAGAGCTATATCAGCCATGAGGCCGCCAAGAATCCGCAGCCCGAAGTGCACATTGCGGTCGACAAATTCTCAAAGTACGAGATCGTGGCGCAGACCTTGGCGGATTTACAGCACCGCGGCCTGAAAAAGATAGGGTTCGTCAACAACGAGTTGCTTTGATTGGGATACGAGGTAGCGGCGAAGCCTGCGCGTCCGGCGGCTGTGAGGTCGCGCACAGGATTTCAAATGGGTTCCCGCCGCTTCCCGCCACGGGGTTATCATACGGCCCCCACCAGCGCAAGGAGCGACCATGGCAACGGAATCGAGCAACCTATATGCTCCCCCCAAGAGTGCGGTCAAAGACATTGGTGGCGACGAAGCGCTCGAACCGGCATCCCGGTGGGCGCGCTTGACGGCCGTCATGCTCGATGGCCTTCTCGGCTTCGTCTGCTTCACGCCGGCCTACATCACGAATTTTGCGACACTTGCGCAACAGGCGCGCGGCAACGCACTGATGGTCTGGATCAATCTCGCAAAAACCGGCGGTTGGTTTTATGTCGGCGTCCTTGGCGCGCTGGTCGTGCTCGCGATCGATCTCACCTTGTTGGCGCGGAATGGTCAGACGATCGGCAAGAAGCTGCTGGGCATTAAAGTCGTGCGCGTCGACGGATCGCCGGTATCGCTGTTTCGAGTCTTTTTTCTGCGCTATGTCTGCAACACGCTTCTGACGCTCATTCCGCTTTTCGGGCCCCTCTATTCCTTGGTGGACTCTCTGATGATATTCAGCGAATCGAGACGAACGGTGCACGACCGCATCGCTGATACCATCGTCATCAAAGCTTGATCTCGACTATCGACACGGTCATCACTGCGGAAACGCCCGAGGGCATCGCGATTTCGATGCGCGCCGCAGGCTTTCCGGTGCGATGCATGGCCTTTCTGATCGACGCCTTGATACGCTACATGATCGTCTCCGGCGTGGCCGCAACCCTCGGTCCCGGCGGCCGTGTGGGTACAGGGGTGTTGCTGATCATCGTCTTCCTGATTTTGTGGCTCTACCCCATCATCTTTGAATTGACGCCGGCCGCGGCCACACCGGGAAAGCGCGCCATGGGCATTCAGGTGATGATGGCCAACGGCTTGCCCCTGACCCCCGCGGGTTCATTGATCCGCAACTTGATGCGCGCCGTGGACATGTTGCCTCTCTTGTATGGCTTCGCGATCGTGTCCGTGCTGATGCGCCGGGACGCCCGCCGGCTCGGCGACTTAGCGGCCGGCACGATCGTCGTGTATCGCGATCGGACGTCCCCGACAAGCGATTTCGGCCCCGGCGAGCCCCTGCCGCCACCGATGCCCTTGAACATCCGTCAGCAGACGGCCATCGCCGCGTTCGGCTGGCGCGTCAATCGACTGACACCGGAGCGCGCCGAAGAGATTGCGGTTTTGGCGGCCGCCGCGGTGCCGGGCGCCAAAGACTCAGCCGTGACGGCCCGTTTGGTCGGGATTGCACGCTGGCAGCACGGTCAGCGGCGCTTCATCCCGCGGGACCCGGCGGAGCAGACGTGACTCCCTTCGATTTCCAAACCGCAAACCAGGCCAGCTGGAAAGAACTCGAAAGCGTACTCGGAAAAGGACAACGCGATCTCGATCCCGACCGGTTCCTGGCCCTGTATCGGCTATGCTGTGAACATCTGGCGCTCGCCCGCTCGCGCAGCTTTCCGCTGCACGTCATCGAACGCCTCTCCTCGATCACCTCGCGCGCGCACCAGGTCATCTACCGCCAGAGCGATGTTGGCCTCGCGCGAGTTGCTCGAGCATTGCTCGAGGATTTTCCAGCCATGGTGCGCAGGCTCTGGGCCTACAGCGCGATTGCAGCGGCGCTTTTCATGATTCCGACGATCGCGATTGCGATCGCGACCTACCTCAACCCGGACTTGATCCTCTCCATTGTGGATCGCAGGACAGCCGAGGCGTTCGAGCAGATGTACAGTCCTGCAGCGCAGGCCATCGGCCGGCCACGCGATATCGCGAGCGACTGGATGATGTTCGGTTTCTACATCAAGAACAACATCGGCATAGCCTTTCAATGCTATGCCACGGGAGTGGTGTTCGGCTTGGGATCCTTGTATTTCCTGCTGGCCAACGGAGCCTTCGGAGGCGGTATCGCCGGTTACGTCGCTTCGTTAGGCTACAGCAGCACATTCTTTCCCTTCGTTGCCACGCATTCGGCATTCGAATTGACGGCGATCGTACTGTGCGGAGGGGCCGGTCTGCGCATCGGCCAATCCGTGTTGCTGCCGGGGCGGCTGACGCGAGTCGCAGCATTGGAACTCGCGGCGCGGGAAACCAGCCCGATCGTGTTCGGCGCCGTGGTCATGCTGGTGATCGCAGCTGCCGTCGAAGCATTCTGGTCATCGGCTCCGTGGGTGACATCCACTGCAAAGTACGTTTGCGCCGGATTTTGCTGGATTTTGGTGCTCTGCTTCTTCTTGCGGCGCCCCCATGCAAAATGACACAGCGGACGTGGTGTGGCGGCCCCGCACCACCTGGGAGGGCTGCGACCTGGGCATTCGGCTCCTGCAATCATGGCTGCGTCCGGTGTTCACATGCTACCTCGCAGTCGCGGTACCCTTGTTCTGCATCTTCGCCGCGACCGGTGCAGCTGTTTCATGGTTGCCGCCCCTGTTGATTTGGCTCTCGAAGCCCTGGCTCGACCGGACGATCTTGTTCGTGCTGTCGCGCGCGCTGTTTGGCCGGCCAACCTCGCCGCTCGACGTGTGGCGCGCACGCGCGGATGTGTGGTGGCACCAGCTGGCCGCCACCCTCACCCTGCGCCGGTTGACAGCGTCCAGGTCTTTCACGCAACCCATCGTTCAGCTCGAAGGCCTTCGCGGGCCCGAATTGCGCGCTCGGATAAGGCGGCTCGCCGCGCGACATCGCGGCGTCGCGCGTGCCGCGACGCAGGCCTTCGGGGTGGCGGAGTTCGCGTTGTTCACAAGCATGTTTTTTCTGCAAGTGTGGCTTGCGCCGCACACGGACGCCGACCCTTGGAGTGATCTGCAGTCGATATGGCGGCCCGCTCACGCATGGGTCAGCACCGTTGAATACGCGGCGATCGTCTGTTTTCTCGAGCCGTTTTACGTAGCCGCCGGTTTTGGGATGTATCTGAATCGGCGCGTCGAACTCGAAGCATGGGATATCGAACAGGAGTTTCGTCGTGCGTTCGCGCGCTAAAGCCGTTGCGCTCGCCGTGCTGATCGGTCTCCTATCGCCGCCCGCGCCGGCCGCAGATGCAGTCAAGTCCGCGCCGCCCACGGACACCGCAATTTCCCCGGCGTCGATGGACGCCGCCGTCGCCCACCTGCGTCTTGACCCGAACCTCGGCGGCCAAACCAAGGTCCGTACGCTACGCTGGGTCACCAAGTCGCATCCGCGACCTCCGTCGTCGGCATCACCCAGTTGGATGATCGGATTGTTCAACTATGCCGGTCAATTCGGCGGATTGTTGCTGTGGATTGCCGGCGCCGCAGCGGCGGCGATAGCGGCGGTGTGGATCCTTCGGCTGCTCAAATCGGTTGAACCGCGCTCCGTTCCCACCCAACCCGACGTTGACAGCCGCCGGGTGCTCGATCTCGATATCCGCCCCGACACGCTGCCCGACGACGTCAGCGCTGCAGCGATCGAGCTTCTGCGCGCGGGTCGCCTGCGCGACTCCTTGTCGCTCTTGTACCGGGCGTCGCTTTCGTCCGCGGTACACCGCTACGGGGTGACCCTCGGCGCCCATCACACCGAGCGCGAGGTGCTTAAAACGGTGAAGGGCGCGCTCGATGAAGTCCGCGCCCGCTATTTCGCGGACCTGGTGGCGATCTGGCAAAGGGTCGTTTACGCCGGAGAGGCCGTGGCACCGGACGCAGTCCTGCCGCTCTGCGCCGGGTTCTCTACCTACTTCGATCCGCCGCCGCCGTGAATGGCAAGCGCCCCTTGCAGTTGCTGGTGGCCGTGGTCCTGGCGGCCGTGGCCGTCTGGATTGCCATGAACACCTATTGGGACTACGAGATGGTGGACAACCCCCCGCGGGGCGAGGCCATACACAATCGCTACTACGCTTTCGAACACCTGGCGCAGCGGCTCGCCGTTCATACGAGGCAAGTTCCCACGTTGCGGACATTTCCCGCAGCCGACGGCGTGCTGCTCGTTGATGATTTGCGGGGGGCTCTGCTTCGCAATCGCATCGACGCGCTCGAAGAATGGGTCGCCGGCGGCGGTCGCTTGCTGTTGTCGCGCAGTGCATTGCTATCCAGTCCGAAGCTGCAATCGTGGAGTGGTATAGGCATAAGGTCGCCCGGACACGACGACGAGGATGGTGCGCCCCGTGCCCCTCCGCGCGCGGCGGGTCCCGATGACGACTGCGCACCTTACTCGGAGCGTCTTGCAGGTCACGAAAGCGGGAAGAGCCTTCGCGCCTGTCTAGGAGCGATGCGCGTGGCGTTCTCGAGCATGCGCACGCCCGCTTGGTCTTTGTCGAACGGGTATGGATTTCAGATGCTGCGCATCGATATCGGCAAGGGCAGTATCGCCGTGATTTCGTGCGAATGTTTGATGGGCAACAAGAGCCTGCTGCGCGGAGACCATGCGCGCATCGTATTCGACTCGATTCCCTTGAGGGCGGGCGATCATGTGGAAATTCTCAATCCCATAAGTGCGGGAAACCTGCTGGCCCTGTTGTGGCGTGTCGCGGCGGCCGCGATCGTCTACGGTCTAGCTGCCATCGGATTGATGATCTGGCGCAACCTGCCGCGCTTCGGGCCGATCGCTCCGTCGCCGCCGCTGATGCGCCGCTCGCTCGCCGAGCAGATTCGCGCCAGAGCACGCTTTGCCTGGCGTACTCGACGCCTCGCATCCCTGCGCCGGGCCGAGTGCCAGGCGCTTACCGAGTCGGCATTCCGGAGGCTCGCGTTCTATGAACGGATGGACGCCGCGCAGCGCATCGGCGCGTTGGCGGCGCGCACGGGCCTCGACTCCGGCGCTCTGCGGGATGCGCTGGGCGAAAATCTCGATGGCGGTGCGGAATCGCAACGGGCGGCAATCGTGCTGCTCGAGAAGGCGCGACGACAATTGAATTATTAAGTTCTCAAACCCAAGGTGCTCGGTTATGAACGATGAATCGAATACGATCCTGCGGGCCGGCGAATTGCTGGCCAAGCTGCGCGACAGCGTCGGCAAAGCGCTCGTCGGTCAGACTGCGGTCGTCGACCAAACCATCATCGCCCTCTGCGTTTCGGGGCATGTGCTGGTCGAGGGCGTACCGGGTCTGGGCAAGACATTGCTGATCCGCGCTCTGGCACAAGCAATGTCCCTGAACGTGGCGCGGATACAATTTACGCCCGATCTCATGCCATCGGACATCACGGGTCACGCCGTCCTCGACAGCACGACGCGCGAGCTACGCATCGTGCGCGGGCCGGTGTTTACGAACTTGCTGTTGGCTGACGAAATCAACCGTGCGCCAGCCAAGACGCAAAGCGCACTGCTCGAGGTCATGCAGGAATATCAGGTGACCTTAGAAGGCCGCACTCTGCACTTGCCCAAGCCGTTTATGGTGCTGGCGACCCAGAATCCCATCGAAACCGAGGGCACCTATCCGTTGCCCGAGGCCCAGCTGGACCGCTTCCTGTTGAAGATCGCCATGAACTATCCGAGCGAGGCGGAAGAGGTGGATGTGGTACTGCGCACCACCACGGGCCAAAACGGGGATCAGCTCCCGCTCTCGGGCGTGACCGCCGTCTTGAACGAAAGGGCGGTGCTCGCCTTGCAGAATCTTACCGCCCGTCAGCATGTCGACCAGGCGGTGGTCGACTATGCGGTACGCATTGCCCGGGCCACGCGCGAGTGGCCCGGTATCGCGATGGGTGCCGGGTCGCGCGGCGCCATTGCATTGGTGCGTGCCGCCAAAGCGGTCGCGCTGATGGAGGCACGCTCATTCGTGATTCCGGACGACGTCAAGTCGGTGGCGCTCGGGGTGATGCGCCACCGCATCGTGCTGTCCGCCGACGCGCAGCTCGACGGGCGCCGGATCGACGATCTGCTCCGCGGCATTCTCGAGTCAACCGCCGCGCCTCGCGTGTAGCCGATCGGATGTTCACCGCCGTCATTCCATCGAGGCAGCTGATCGCCATTGCCGCGGGTGGCGCTGCGATCTGCACAGCGTTGGCCTTTGCGTCGACTGATTCTGTCGTCGTCGAAGGCGCCGCCCTCGCAGGCGGTGTGCTCTTGTTCGCGCTGTGCGGCGCCGACCTGCTGCTGAGCGTCCTGGATTGGCGGCGCGCACCCTTGGAAATGCGCCGTCATCTGCCCCACGCCTTTGCCATCGGAGTGCCGGTAACGGTGCAGGTGAGCCTCGACAACCAGGGCGGCTCGCGGCGGCTCGGCCTATATCAGGAATATGCCGATCCCACGCTCGTGATGCATCGATTGCCGCTGCCTTTCGATGTGGGTCCGCAGCAGCGCGAACTGCTGAACATCGAAGTGACCCCCACCGCACGCGGTTTACACCGTTTCGACGCTGGTCGGGTTCGCCTGCGCTCGCGCCTTGGCCTGCTGGACCTGGATCTGCGGATCGGGACGAGCGAGTCGCGCCGAGTGTTCCCCAATTTTGAGGAACAGGCCCGGTTTGCCTGGCTGGCCGGCGACCGCCGCGTCCAATCGGCGGGGCTGAAGTCTGTGCAGCGGCGCGGATCCGGCACGGACTTCGATCAGTTGATCGACTATCGGGCCGGGGATCCTATCCGTCACATCGACTGGAAGGCCACAGAGAAGCATGACCGGCCGATCGTCCGTAAGTTTCAGGACGAACGCGATCAGGATGTAACCATATTGCTCGACTGCGGCCGCCGAATGCGCGCCGACGATACGCAGCATGGAATCGGTGCGACGCATTTCGATCAGTGTCTGAACGCGTTAATGCTGCTCGCGTTTGTAGCCTTGAGCCGTGGTGATGCAGTCGGTGCGATGACCTTCGGCGTCGCCGACGGCGCGCAAAAGCGCTTCGCACCTCGCAAGGGACAGCAAACCCTCAACGCCTTGATGGCGGCACTTGCCGATGTGGAGACCACGGCGACGTTTTCCGATTACGAACAAATCGCGGCCGAATGCCTATCGCAAAGGCGAAAGCGCGGGTTGGTTGTGATGATCACCAACAGCCGTAATGAGGACGCGCCGCAACTCGGAGCCGCCCTCGCGCTGCTGCGCACGCGGCACATTGTCATTCTCGCGAACCTGCGCGAAGAGGTAGTGGCGCTGATCGGAGCACAATCCTTGA
>DASWEO010000273.1:0-3072 GCA_036394715.1 Steroidobacteraceae bacterium | reverse complement strand
GTGCGGCGGGCGGCTGAAATCGGCGCCGTCCCCGAACTGCAAACGCTGCTCGGCCAACAAGGGGACATCGACGCGCGCGACGAGAGCGGCCGTACGGCGTTGATGCTGGCGACGCTGTCCGGCCAGGCCCGTGCGGTTGATCTGTTGCTGGCGCACGGCGCTGATCCGAATGCGGCGGACGCGCAGGGCGTTACACCTCTGCAGGCGGCCATTGCCGGCGACCGGCCCGCCATCGCGGCGGCGCTGCGGCGCGCCGGCGCTCGATAGCAACGGCGATTTCTACGGGAGGCGGCAGGCGTTTGAGCGCCGGAGGGAGTGCCGCTCCTTATGTTGAGTTGCCACTGCGTGTTGCGTTACCACTAACGCTCAAAATCGACGGCGGTGGTGTTGCCGCCGCAGATGAGCACGGCGACGCGCTCGTTCGCGGCGGGCAGGTACCGATGGGAGCTGAGCGCTGCCAGCGCGGCGGCGCCGCCGGGTTCCGCGACGACGCGCAGGTTCTTCCACAAGAGCCGCTGCGCGTCCTGAATGGCGTCGTCGGAGACCAGCACGGTGGTGCTCACGTGGCGCTGAACGATGGGGAATACCAGCTCTCCCACCCGGCGCGGCGCCAGGGAGTCTGCGGCGATGCCGCCGGCTTCGGCGTCCACCGGCCGGCCGGCCGCGAGTGCGCGAGTGAGGGTGGGTGCGAGTTCGGGTTCGACGCCGATCACTTTGATGCGTCCTTGATACCACGCCGCGATGCCGGCAATCAGGCCGCCGCCGCCGACTGCGACGAGAAGCGTCGTGATGTCGCTGGCTTGTTCCTCGAGCTCAAGGGCAACGGTACCCTGGCCCAGCAGCGTTTCTTCTTGGTCGAAGGCGTGAATGGGCATGGCGCCGGATTGGGCGACCCAGGCTTCGCTCGCCGCCAGAGCGTCGGCGTAGCGCTCGCCCGAGATCAAGAGCTGCGCGCCATAAGCGGATATCTGTTGAATCTTCGCGGACGAGGCGACATTCGGGACGAATATCTTTGCCGGCACGCGGCGTCTCATGGCGGCGAACGCCACGGCGGCTCCATGGTTTCCGCCCGATGCCGCCACCACGCCGACGGCGGGCACGCTTCGTGTCAGGAGATTCGTGAAGGCCCCGCGCGCCTTGAATGAACCCGCGTGTTGGAGCGACTCCAGCTTCAAGGTCAGCCGCGCAGTCTCGATGCCGAAATCCGCGCCATCGACTTCCACGATCGGGGTCCGGCGAATATGCGGCCTGATGATTTGGTAGGCGGAGAGAATCTGATTCGTCGAGATCATGGCAAGGATGCGGCCGCTTGGGCCGCCGACAGGAGCGGCGCGACCAGACAGGCCGCAACCATGGCCGCGGAAAACTTGCGATGATTCATCCGATCTCCTTGACGTCGACGATTTTCTTCACGAGCTTTGGACCCACGCCGGATGATATGCCGTGATGCGATCGGTCTCGACTCGAGGTACACCGGCGCGGCGTGCGAATTCAGGCCACCGCGCCACCGCGCCGGCTGCGCGATCGAGCAATTCCTTCGGCTTGCGGATGTCGAACGTGTTGGCCAGGGCGATGAGGTCAGCGTCGGTAATATCCCACGCTTTTCCGCCGACCAGCATTTGATGTTGACGTGTCCATTTGCCCGCAGCCGGATTGTGCGAGAAGCACGTGTCGTACGCGGGAGCGATGTCCCAATTCCCGGTTTGATCCAGCATGAATGCGAGGTTCTTGGTGTGATCATCGCAGTTGACGGCGGCGACATTGAATACACAGCGAAGCCACGCTTGCTCGAGCGCGGGCGCACCCAGCTTCAATTCCAGCACGGCGCGTAAATATTGTTCGTAACCGTGTACGTAGGGCGCATTGAAATCCAAGTGCATGAGCCCGCAGAGGGACTGCACGTGCACCTTGTCATTTCCTCGACGGTCGAACCGCTTGGTCATGAAATGCGCACGGCCTCCTTCTTCCAAGAGGCGGCTCTCGCTCATCTCGATGCCCGCCTCGAGCGCCATGAGGTAGTGCGCATACTCGATGCGGCCAAAGCCGGCCGTGTTGCTCAAGACGGCGTCGCGGCCTAAGTCGAATTTGAGAAGCCAATGCTCATATCCATCGGGCAAGTCGAATTGTCCGGAGACGACTTCGTTGGTACGTGGGTTCCAGCCGATGACGGCCTTTGCGCGAGCGCCGCCGGCTGAACTGCCGACATCCAAGATCTCTTGGGCGATCTTGCCGAGTTCGCCGCGCAATGCGCGGCGGGCGTCCTCGACGAGATGCCCCATATCGAGAGGCACGGTCACGGCCGGACTGCGCGTTTCGGCGAGGGCCGGCTCAAATTCAAGAGCACCCATCGCGCGGCGGCCGATGTACACGAGGCGCTGCAGCGTCGTGATCTCTTCGGTTCGAGTTCCATGCCGGGTCAGGTATTCATCGATGAGGGCATTGCCGAACGTGTCTGGGAGCGCGTCAGCCAAGAGTCCTGGCAAGCCGTGAAAAGTGCCCGGCGCCAATTCCGGAAAGCTGAACCGGTGCTTGGCTTTGAGCTGCATGCGTAATGGCGACAACTCCAAGCCGCTATTTTCGAAGGCCGGAGCGTATTGGAATTCATAGAACCCCGGCCTCCCCTGCAAAGGCGCAACCGCGCCGACGGACTGCCCCCAGATGCGCACTTCGACGACGTTGACCTCAGCCATTCTGGTCCTCCGGTGTTGCCGGCGCTTTGCCAGTGCCCGGTGTGCTCGTGGCCGATGTGCTTGCGCGCGGTGTACTGGTTCGCGGTGCCCGTTTGCGGTGGGTTTTCTTTTGCTCAGCGGCAAGCAGCGCGAGGGGCCCTGGGGCATCAGGCTCGGGAACGAGGGTTTCCAGACCGTCCAACAAATTGAGCGCTCGCAACAGCGCCACGAGATTGCGCAAGGTGATGGCGCCCGTCTTTTCGAACCGCTTGAGCGGTGTCAAACCGATACCGCTCTTATGCGCGAGATCAACCTGGGACATGGCCGCGCCCTGCGGTGAAATTCGCCAAGCCCGTAGGGCATGAGCGAGGCGCTCGGCTATTTCCGTATTGGTGAGATGATA
>DASWEO010000272.1:0-3983 GCA_036394715.1 Steroidobacteraceae bacterium | reverse complement strand
GGAATTGTTCTACTCCTCGGGATTGCGGTTGGCCGAACTCGTGAGCTTGAGCCTGGCCTCCGTGGACCTCGCGGATCGCACCGTGCGGGTGCTCGGCAAGGGCAGCAAGACTCGAATCGTGCCCATCGGCCGCAAGGGCGTCGATGCTCTCAAGGTATGGCTGAAAGAGCGTGCGGGCATGGTCAAATCCGACGTGGACGCGCTCTTCGTGGGGCAGAGCGGCCGCCCCCTGTCGGCTCGCGCCGTGCAACTGCGGGTCGGCGCATGGGGCCGCCGTCAAGCCTTGAATGTCCATGTCCACCCGCATATGTTCCGCCACTCGTTTGCCACCCATCTGCTCGAGTCCAGCGGCGATTTGCGCGGCGTGCAGGAATTGCTCGGCCACGCCAATATTGGGACCACCCAGATCTATACTCACCTGGATTTCCAACATCTGGCGACGGTCTACGACAACGCGCATCCGCGAGCCCGGCGCCGCTAGGAGCCTGTCTGACTAATGATCGCCGTCGCGAGGGCGCCTCACATCGAGCAGATTTCTGCGATCGTTTCGCGAGCATAGTGGGTACTATGTGAGTGAAACGATCGCAGAAATATGCCGATGTGGGGCGGCCGCAGCAGGCGCATCATTAGTCAGACAGGCTCCTAACAGCGCTTGAAAGGGCTGGATCCTGGCCCCACCCTTGGGATTCATATGGTTCACGATCCCCAACGAATCTACGGCACCACCATTCTCGCCGTGCGGCGGAATGGCCGGGTTGCCGTCGGCGGCGACGGCCAGGTGACGCTCGGCCAGAACGTGATGAAGGCCAATGCCCGCAAGGTACGCCGCCTTTACGGCGGCAAGGTACTCGCGGGATTTGCCGGCGGCACGGCCGACGCCTTCACCCTGTTCGAGCGCTTCGAGGGAAAATTGGAGAAATACGGCAATCTGACGCGGGCCGCCATCGAGCTCGCCAAGGACTGGCGTACCGACCGAAGCCTGCGCCGCCTGGAGGCGTTGCTCTGTGTGGCGGACACCGAGAGCACCTATGTCATATCCGGAAACGGCGATGTCATCGAACCCGAGCACGACCTGATCGCGATCGGTTCGGGCGGAGGCTTCGCGCAGGCTGCGGCCCAGGCCTTCATGCAAGGGGATTTGTCCGCGCGCGACATCGTCGAGCGCTCGCTCAATATCGCCGCGGATATCTGTATCTACACGAACCGCAACCTGACGATCGAGGAACTGTAGGACCCCATGTCGCAGATGACGCCGCGTGAAATAGTCGAGGAGCTTGACAAGCACATCGTGGGCCAGAAGGCGGCCAAACGCGCGGTCGCGATCGCGCTGCGCAATCGTTGGCGCCGAGGCCAGGTCGCCGAATCGCTGCGCGCCGAGATCACCCCGAAGAACATTCTCATGATCGGCCCCACCGGGGTCGGCAAGACCGAGATTGCACGGCGGTTGGCGCGGCTCGCCAAGGCGCCCTTCATCAAGGTAGAGGCCACCAAGTTCACCGAAGTGGGCTATGTTGGACGGGAAGTAGACTCGATCGTACGCGATCTTGTTGAGATCTCCGTTAAAATGACCCGCGAGGAGGAGATTGCCAAGGTGCGCCATCGCGCCGCCGACAGCGCCGAGGAACGGGTGCTCGATGTGTTGCTGCCGCGAGCCTCCGCGGGTTTCACCGGAGACTCGGCGCCACGGGATAACGAGACCCGGCAGCGTTTTCGTAAAATGCTGCGCGAGGGCCATCTCGAAGACCGCGAAATCGAAATCGAAGTGCGTTCCCAGCCCATGGGCGTCGAAATCATGGCGCCCCCCGGCATGGAGGAAATGACCCAGCAGCTGCAGGGGATGTTCCAGAACTTGGGCGCGGGCCGCACGCGTCAGCGCAAGCTCAAGATCAAGGAGGCGTTGAAGCTCCTGGTCGACGAAGAAGCGGCGAAAATGATCAACGAAGAGGAACTCAAGGTTCGCGCCGTCGAGAATGCGGAGCAGAACGGCATCGTGTTCATCGACGAAATAGACAAGATCGCCCGCCGGCAGGAAACCACGGGCGCCGACGTGTCGCGCGAGGGCGTGCAGCGCGATCTCTTGCCCCTGGTCGAGGGATGCACGGTGAACACCAAGTACGGCACCGTTAAAACCGATCACGTGCTGTTCATCGCGTCCGGCGCCTTTCACATGTCCAAACCCTCCGACCTGATCCCGGAGCTGCAGGGACGACTGCCCATCCGAGTCGAGCTCGAGCCCCTGGTCGTCGAGGATTTCGTGCGCATTTTGACCGAACCCGACGCGTCGCTATGCCGCCAGTACACGGCGCTGCTCGCCACCGAAGGCGTGGAGCTCGAATTCGCCGGGTCCGGCGTGCAGCGCCTCGCCGAGGTGGCTTTCGAGGTCAATGAGCGCGCCGAGAACATCGGGGCGCGGCGCCTGCACACCGTCATGGAGCGGCTGCTGGAAACCGTGTCTTTCGATGCCGCGGACCGGAACGGCAGCCATGTCCTCATCAACCGCGAGTACGTCGAGAGCAATCTCGGCGAACTGGTGAAAGACGAAGACCTGTCGCGGTACATTCTCTAGAGCGCCGCAGGCCCGCAAGATGCCCCGGCCCACGGATATCAAGTTGCGCACCTCGTCGCGGGTGCTCGAGGTGAGCTTCGATGATGGGTCGCATTTCGAACTGCCCTTCGAATACCTGCGGGTTTTCTCCCCCTCCGCGGAGGTGAAGGGGCATGGCGGTGGCGAGGGAGTGCTCGTGACCGGCAAGCAGAACGTCGGCATCACCGGAGTCGAGCCCGTGGGAAATTATGCCTTGCGCCTGCTGTTCGACGACGGCCACAACACGGGCCTGTACAGCTGGAGCGTCTTGCACGAGTTGGGCCGCGATCGCGACGTCAACTGGGCGCGCTATCTGGAACGCTGCGCCGAAGCCGGGAAATCGACGCGCAATCCCTAGGTGTAGCTCTCGCCCGGGAGGGGAAGAAGCCTCAAGGCAACGAGGGAGCAGTTGCCTTGAGGCTTCTTCCCCTCCCGGACGATTACTAGAATCGGTCAGCATTCGAGTGCCGACGGTACTGGCGGGTGTTGGACACTAGATTTTCCAGCCGACGGGCGCGAATGAGGCCACACGACGAGTATGGCCGCTCGGAAATCGTCTTCCCGCACACGAATGTTGACTGGCCCAGCGTGAAAGGTCTGGGGGGAGAGGAAGAGTCCAGGCAACTGCTTCTTACGTTGCCTGGACTCTTCCTCTCCCCCCAGGCCATAGGGTTAGCGTGCCAGTCGGCTACAATGGCGCCAACACTTTGGGGAGCGCCATGGACAACTCCGATGCCAAGGTCGATTTCGGATTCGAAAAAGTCGCCTGGGGCGACAAGGCCGGGCGCGTCCGCTCGGTGTTCGCGTCGGTGGCCGGCAAATACGACGTCATGAACGACTTGATGTCGCTGGGCGTGCATCGTTTGTGGAAGCAATTCGCCCTCTCTCTGACCGGTCTGCGGCCGGGCCGGAGCGCGCTCGACGTCGCCGGCGGCACCGGCGATCTGGCTTTGGGAATGCTGCGGCAAGTGGGAAGATCAGGGCGGGTCGTGCTGTCGGACGTGAATCCGGCGATGCTGGAAATCGGCCGTGACCGTCTGCTCGACAAAGGCTGGGTGGGCAATGTCGAGTGCATCGTCGCCGACGCCGAACGCCTGCCCTTCGAAGACGACTCCTTCGATTGCGTCACCATAGGCTTCGGGCTCCGCAATGTGACCGACAAGCCTGCCGCGCTCAAGTCGATGCACCGCGTGCTGAAGCCCGGCGGCCAATTACTGGTGCTGGAGTTCTCCACGCCGGTGGCGCCCGGACTGAAGCCGATTTACGACGCCTATTCCTTCAAGGTGCTGCCGCTGCTGGGCCGGCTCGTGGCCCAGGACGAGGCCAGCTATCGATATTTGGCCGAATCGATTCGCATGCACCCGAATCAAGAAACCCTGCTCGAGATGTTGCGTACCGC
>DASWEO010000271.1:0-6501 GCA_036394715.1 Steroidobacteraceae bacterium | reverse complement strand
CCGTCGAACACGCACCTCGACGCCAGAATATTCGCATCAGGGCGCGCCGCGTACTCGCGCCTTGCAGTGCTCGACGCCATGCCGGGAGCGGCGATCCACAAACCTTGGGATGCATTGACCTACGTCCGCCTGTCTCCCACGGCATCGATCGATGAATTGGCTCGTGCGCTGCCCGACTTTATTGATAGGCACATGCAATTTCCCGGCGCCGACAAGATCAGCGCAGCGATACAACTAACGCTCATTCCGATCGCTGCCATTCATCTGTATGGCCCGGGATCCGCGACCGCGGACTACGCATTGGCAGCCATCGGTGCCCTGACGGTGCTGCTGGCGAGCCTCAATTTCGTGAACTTGACGACGGCGCGCGCAACACGGCGCGCGATCGAGGTGGGCGTCCGCAAGGCCTCCGGTGCCAGCCGGACCGATCTCGTCATTCAGTTCATCGGTGAGTCGATGATCTATGTCGCGCTCAGCATGGTGTTGGCGCTGGCGCTGGTCGAAGTGCTGATGCCTTATTTCAACGCTTTTCTGGGCCGGACGATCCTGTTCGACTACTGGCGGAGTCCTGACCTCGCGATGAGCATCGTCGGTGCCGTGTTGTTGGTCGGGACACTGGCCGGCGCCTATCCGGCCGTCGTGCTGTCGGCTTTCCCACCGGCGTGGGTGCTCAGGAATCGCTCCGGCGGCCCTATCGGTTCGCAAAGATTGCGGGAGGCTCTCGTCATCCTGCAGTTCGCGATCCTGATTGGGTTGACCGTGTCGACGGGAGTTCTGTATCGACAAACCAATTTCGCGACGCGCGAGAGCTTGAGGCTCGATAAGGACCAGGTACTGCTGATCCGTGGGGCTTGCGCCAAGGCATTCAAGGATGAAGTGAGAGGGCTTGCCGGCGTACGATCCGCGGCGTGTTCATTTCTGGCGCCAACCCTCAATCCTGTCGTTATTCCGACTCGGTTGCACAACGGGCAGAGTCTTTCGATTCATGAGAGCGCCATCGATGTCGGCTTTCTCGAACTCTACGGATTCAAGCCGCTGGCGGGTCGTTTCTTTTCAGCCGCGCATGAGCAAGACGTTCCTCCCGAGCATTCAAAGCTGCCGCTCGGGCTGACCGTGGTCATCAATGAAACAGCCCGGCGCCAGCTCGGGTATGCGTCTCCCGGCGACGCCATCGGTCAGAGCGTTCCATTGGCGTTGCTCCGCTCGCTCGATGACAACCAGGTCGATGCATACACGGCTGAAATTATCGGTGTCGTGACCGATTTTCCGATGGGGTCCATCCGAGACCCGATCGGGCCCACGGTGTTCTATGTCCAACCCAATTTATTTCAACTGATGAGCGTCAAGCTGAGCGGCCGCCAGATACCTGAAACTCTGGCATCAATTGACCTCCTGTGGAAGCGGTTGGGCAATACCCGCCCCGTATCCCGGTTTTTCTTCGATCAGCAGGTGGAGGATACGTACCGAGACATGATCCGCCAGCAGCAGCTGATGACCGCCCTCGAAACCGTGGCGCTCCTCATTGCCTGCCTCGGGCTCTTCGGCATCGCGGCATTCAGCTCAGAGCGCCGGACGAAGGAGATCGGCATTCGCAAGGTGATGGGCGCGGAAACCCGCGACATCATGCGCATGCTGCTTTGGCAATTCAGCAGGCCGGTCTTCTACGGAAGCCTGATCGCGTGGCCGGTCGCCGCCTTTATCATGCATCGCTGGCTGCAAGGTTTTGCCTATCACGTAGAGCTCGGCCCCTGGCTGTTCATTGCAACGACGGCATTGACGCTTGTCATTGCGCTGATCACGGTGAGTGCTCACTGCTGGCCCGTCGCGCGGGCAAAACCTGCGGCCGCGTTGCGCTACGAGTAGGGAGGGAGTACCGAGCTATGATCCGCCGTTCATGAGGAGGTGACACAAAGCCGCAAAGGCCGGCAAGGTCACGGGATCGTTGGCCGCGCTGGTCGCGATGGGATGGGAGCAAAAGCGCGCCACCACGACCTCGGCTCGCGGTGCGATATACAGTCGCTGGCCATGAATGCCGCGGCCCTCGAACATGCCGAGCGGGTTATGAGACACCCACCACATGTTGCGGTAGGAATAGCCGGGCAGCAGCGTGTAGCCGGCGCCGGCGAATTTCCCGGGATCGGCTCCGCGCCGAATATCGGCGACGACCTCGGCGGGAATCACCTGTTTCCCCGCCCAGGCTCCTTCGCAGCGCATTAGTTCCCCGAATCGGCAGAGATCGCTCAAGGTGGCGTTCAGGCCTCCGCCGCCCATCGCCACGCCGATGGAATCTACCGCGAGGTATCCGTCCTCCTCGCAGCCGATCCGCGACCAAATTCGGTCGCTCAGCATGTCGGCGAGCGGGACACCCGTCGCGCGCTTCATGACCCAGCACAGCACCTCGGTGTTGACGGTCTTGTAATCGAACACCCTGCCGTGCTCGCCCGACTTGCGCAGCGTCAGCAGATATTCGTAGTAATTTCCCGGCCCCGTATAGTCCGCCCGGCGCGCGCGAAGGCCGCCGGCACGCGAGTAATGCCAGATATGTGCCTGCGGGTCCGCATAGTCTTCTGAATAGTCCACGCCGACCTGCATGTCGAGCACCTCGCGCAGTGTCGCGTCCTCATAGGCCGTTGCCGCCATCTCAGGGAGGTAATACGAGACTGCCTTGTCCTCATTCAAGACGCGCTCGCGAATCAGCGTTGCCGCCAATGTGGCCGCATAGGACTTCGTAATCGAAAAGCAGGTGTGCGGCCGCTGCGCTTGCAGCGCTCCGACGTAGCGCTCGTACACGCGCTTGCCGCGATGCATGACGATGATGCCGTCGGTATAGGTCTCTGAGAGCGAGTCCGCCCACGTCAGCTGCCTGCCCTGCAGGTCGGCAAACTTCATCGCATCGATCCGCGCTTCGCCGGCGCGAGCCGCAATACCGATATCGCTCGGTGCACCCGCACCGCGCCACACGGCGACCGTCGGCATCAGTTCGCGCATATGCGATAGGCTCCAGCGGATTTGCGGAAACTCCAGATACCGGTCGTCTTCGAAGCGGATTCGTTTCGCCGCCGGCGGCGGCGACCCCTGCATCCATTTCAGCGCGTTGGGGTCGGACGAATTCCCGTCCGGATACTCGATGCCGTCAAACTCGATGGTGCCGCTTTTCATGGGACCCCTTTGCAACCGGTTGATTTGAATAGAACAATTTCCCTTCGCCGGCATGCCGCTTGACAGCCGGAGAGTGCCGGATTATCTCATGACTCTCCATTGTGCCCACCCACGAGCCCGAGACATTCCATGTGCAGAAGCATCAAGACGCTGTTCAACTTCGAGCCGCCCGTGACCGACGAAGAGATTCGCGCTGCATCACTGCAGTTCGTACGCAAGATCTGCGGGTTCACGAAACCCTCGCAGGCCAATGAGGCCGCCTTCCTTTCGGCCGTCGATGAAATTGCAGGCACTTCCCGCGCCCTTCTCGGCGCGCTCGAGACCAGTGCGCCGATGAAGAATAGAGAAGTTGAATCTGCCAAGGCCCGCGCCCGGGCGGCGGAACGATTTTCAACGTGAAATGCCTGCCCACGGCGCTTTCACGAAGGCGGTCTGCCTCGATCTTCCCTATATCCTGGACAGTGTGTGGCGGCGCGCCGAGTTCAATCTCAATCGGCTCGTTCGGTATGAAATCGATCTATCTCCCTGGGGCAAGGTCAATTGCACCCTCTCGCGGCGCCCATACACGCGGGTCTCGACGTTTTGGCTATTTCTCGCGACGCTGGTGTTCGTCGCCTATGGGCCGACCTTCGATGCCTGGTGCAGCGTCGTGGGTGCGGCCGGAATGCGCTATTCACGAGCCGCGCTCGGCGTCGTCTGCGTTCTGTCGGCGCTGATTGTCTGGGGAAAACTCATCCGCTTCGGGGAAGCGCGCACCCAGAAGCGCTTTCTAAAAGCACCGGTACTTGAAGAAGAATTCTGGCGCCGGCTATGGGTGCGCGCCGGCGTGCAGTTTGCGGCGCTTTGCGCGGCGCTTGCACTCGGCCGATTCGGCGTCTATGTATTCGAGTCAGCGAACACCTCGGTATGTCGGGTCGTTCCCTCCGATCGCCCCGCCTGGTACCAGGCAATCCTCCTGGTCGGGGTCATCTGCGTTGCCGCTGTTTTAGCCCGGCGCCCGCTCGAGGGCGAGTCACGGCTCCGCCAGCAGATCGCTCTCCTTCTGGGTACGGTGATTCTGCTCTGGATGGTGATCGTTCCTCCCTGGGCCAGCGAAGCAAACCAATCGCCGTACGTACACACCTACGGCGTGTTTGCCTGCGTGCTGGCATTGCTGGCCTGGCTGGCCAGGCCATTGGCTCGTTGGCAGTTTGGGTCCGTGAGCGATCAGCAGCGGGAATTGTATCGTGCGGCGCTGCGCGAGACGGAGCTCTTCCCCGGTGCGCGAGTTGATCCCGATATCTCCACCCGCCGGGTGGTCGCGGCACTGGCCACGGGAATTTTCTATCACTCGTTGGAATTCCTGTTGCTGCCCTCCCTATTTGCGTTGATGGTGCCCAGCCGCTATCTGGGCTGGACCATTTTGGGTTTCAGCGTGTTCGCCGCTTGGCTGTTGATGATGGGCAACTTCACCCTGCGCTGGCGGGCCATGGTGTCCCAGGTGAGGCGCTGGTTTCTGGTCGGCACTCCCCTCGCCGTATCAGTCGCGGTGATCGCGATTGCGATCCTGCGGTTCGCCAAAGTTCAATACGCGACGACGGTGTTGGACGCGGCGCCCTTTGGGGTCATTTTCGTATGGATCATCATGGCCTACGCCCTGCTCTGGTGGTTCGAATTCTCGGTCAATAGCGCGGTCGCCGCGGAGTTGATCCGTGTGGTCGGCACCGACGACGATGTGGAAGCCGGGTATCTTGAGTATTTGCCGGATAAGGTTCCGCCGGAACGGCTCACCGTCGACCTGAACGATCGCTTCATCGCCGCGCATGGCGCCGGGCGCTTCGCAGTGCTCGGGTGGTTCAGGGATAAGGATTCCAATGAACCCCTGATCGCCTTTCAGACATTCGATCTCATGGAATTATTCGCGCGCTTGACGCCGCCGGCCTTGAGTGACCTCGGGCACGATTTCAAACGCCGTATCGAATTGTATTTTTTGACCGTGAATGCCTTGGTGATTGCCCTGCTGTTCGCAGGCTACGTCTACTACGGATACGGCGACAGGCACAATACCGTGGCTTCCGTCATCAGCGTAAGGCCGGTGCCCCATGACCCGCAGCGCCCGGATTTGGCGGAGCTCTTGAAGGCGCGTCGGCGCGTATTCATCGTCGCAGCCTCCGGCGGCGGCACGCGCGCAGCCTTGTTCACGGCCACGGCGCTCGAGGGCCTCAACAAATTGGGGGTTGCCAAGGACATCGTCCTCCTCAGCGGCGTATCCGGCGGCGGGGTAGCCGAGGCCTATTTCTACACCCACCGTGACTCCCTCTTGGCGGCGGTGAACCCGGCGAATACCGAGTGGCCGCTCTTCAAGGACCGCATGACGGAACCGTTCATCGGCGATGTGCTCGAGGGCGCCGCCGAATGGCGGCTGTTGAGCCGCGCGCCCCTGGGACAACTATTGGTCGAAAGTTTCGAGCGGCGGCTGTTCCCCGTGAGTGGCCGGCAAGCCACGATGGGGGCGAGCAGCCAACTGGCATTGATTCTCAACACCACCATTGCCGCGCATCCGCAGGAAGACTCGGATTTGTTGCGCGGCGTATTCACGGCTCCCGTAGATAGGGCCGTCTCGTGCAATGCCCTGCACAGGCCCTACGCCTCGATGGGAGGCGGCCGCCTGATTTTCACCAACCTGGCCGATCGAGACGCATTCCCGCCCTCCGGTGCGTTGCCGCCGGCGGATACCGAGTTGCACATTCCCGACGTGCGCTTGCCCTATGTCGTCGTGCAAGATCGCGATGTTCCCGTGGCGAGCGCCGCGGCGCTGAACGCAAACTTCCCGCCCATATTCACGAACGCTCGCGTGGATGTAGCAAGCGAAACGAAGGATGCCGCGTGTCCGGAGCGTTCTTATTACGTCACCGACGGCGGAGCGACCGAGAATCTCGGACTGGTCTCGGCGCTCTATGCGCTGCGCGCGGCACTGAAGCAACTGCAGGGGCAACAGATCCCCGAGATTCACATCGTCACGATCGAGGCATCGGCAACCGGCTATGACTACACGCCGGATCGCGGATTGAATGCGGCGACCGGCGGCTCGAAAGAGCGATTGACGGGTGGACTCACTCAGGAACTCTTGAACGAAGTGCGGGATTTGGCGGCGCCTGCCGGCGGCGGCAATCGAACCGTGCAGGTCCATGATCTGGCCCTCCCGCTCGCGTTTCGATCGCGGGGCGGCTTCGGCACCCACTGGATGTTCCCCGGCTCCATCATCGTCGAGAACCCCCGGCTTGCCGCGCCACTCGTTGGGTACGAGCGCCTGCTGGCCGGGTGGATGGCGAACGGCCCCCCGAGCGCCGTCATCGATAAGAC
>DASWEO010000270.1:0-19922 GCA_036394715.1 Steroidobacteraceae bacterium | reverse complement strand
GCTAGCGCTTGTCGCTCGACGACATGGTCACATCCTCCGGAGCATTCACGAAGTACCCCTGGATGAATTCGACGCCGAGCTGCCACAGCACGGCCATGGTGTTGGCGTCTTCCACGCGCTCGGCCACGGTTTCCATGCCTCTGCGTTTCGCGGCCTCGACAAGGCCCTTCACGCGTTGTTGCTGAATCTGATTCGTCGATAGTCCCTGCATCAGCGACCCGTCGATCTTGATGAAATTCATGTCGATGTCGGCGAGCAGCTTCAAGGGATCGCGCCCGGTGCCGAAGTGCTCCAGAGCAAATCGAAAGCCGAGCTTGCGCAGGCTCTCCGCCAGCTCCTTGGTCTGCCGCACGTACTGATTCGCCAGGTCTTCGGTCACTTGGATGCAGAGGCGCTTCGGTTCGATCCTGAGCGATTTCAGCTGGGCATCGAGCCACGGGAGCAAGCTCTTGTCGAGGACGGTGTCCTTCGACACGCGCACGAAAATACACGAGGCCTTGCGGTTGGCGGCGAAGGACATGGACGCGCCGATCACCCAGCGGTCGATGTTCTTCATCAAGTCGTTGCGCTCGGCGGCCGCGATGAATTCCGCGGGCAGTACTTCCGAGCCCTGTTCGTCCAGCATGCGCACCAGCACGTCGAACATTCCCTTGTCCTCGCCGAGCAGGCTCGCGATCGGCTGCTGCACCAGGCGGAAGCGGTTCTCCATCAAGGCGCTCTTGATGTGCTTGACCCAGATCTTGTCGTAGGCCTGCACGCGCGTGTCGGTGTCGGATTTGTCCACCACGTACATCTGATTGCCGCCGAGTTCGCGTCCGCGCCGCACCGCGCTGACCGCATCGGTGATCGCCCCGCCCACGTCCGGGACGATGGATCCTCCCGCGTCGGGGTTGGCCGCCGGCAACAGCCCCAAACCCACGGTCACCGTGGCCGCCAGGGTCTTATCGTCGCTCGCGAACACGTGCTCGTTCACGCGCTTCACGATGTTCTCGGCCCAGGTCTCGACGTCGCGGGCCGTGCCGCGTTCCACCAAGACGACCAAGCCGTTGCCGCCGAAGCGGCCGCAGAGGTCGGTGGGCGTCAGCTGCTTGCGCAGCAGGTCGGCGAGCTGCGCCATGAAATCCTCGCTCGCGAGCACGCCGATGGCATTCTGGATTTCGATGAAGCGGTCCGGCTTGATGAGGGCGAACTGGCGCACACCGCCCTTCATGCTGAGCGCGCACCGTTCGCGCACCGCCGCGATGAGATAGCGCTGCTGCAAAAAGCGCGTGGAGGCGTCGTTCTTGACGGCATCGGCGAGCTCTACCTCGAGATCGTGGTCCTTCTTGTGCGTCGCCGATATCGCAATGCGGATGGCGGGCTCGTTCTCGTAGTCGGCCTTGGTGAGGAGCAGCTCGAGCGCCAGAGTCGAGCCGTCCGACAGCAATGCCTGCACCTTGAGGCCATGGCCCGACCACTTGCCCTGCAAGCACGCGACCAGTGCACCCTTCAGGGCGGGATGCGTCTCCTGCTCGAACAAGTCCATGAGCGGCGTGCCGGTGAGCGCGTCGTCGCCCGAATAGCCGAAGAGCTCCAGCCATGCGCGATTCGCATCGACGATGATGCCTTCCTGCACGTGCGTGATGGCGTCGGCCGAACCTTCGAGGAAGTTTTGCAGCTGCTCGCGGTACTCGCGGGCCGAGGACAGGGTGGTCGAGAGAGCGCGCTCCAGGCGGTAGGCCCGAAGCTCGCGGGTGGCCACCGATTGCAGGCGGCTGCGGTTGGCCAGGGTCACCACATCCTGTGCGCCTAGGCGCATGGCCTCGGCGATCGAGGCTTCGTCGACGTGCTCGCGCATGATGAGCACCGGCATCCCCGGGGCGCTCTGCTGCTTGACCTTCATCAGCGACGCCAGATCGATGCCGAGTTCCTCGATGAACGCAACCAGCATCTCGGGGTTGAGCTGCGTCAGGGCATCCCCGAGGTCGCGCGCATCCGGCAGCCACGTGCAATGCACCGGGTGGCCGGCCTTGCGCAGCGTGCTGTTGATCGCCTCGACGTGGTCCTGCGACCGCGTCATGACGATCATCGGAACGGCCCCCTGTTCGCTCACGGGTCAAAATCCTCCAAAAATGGGCGCAAAGTGTAACACCCTGAGGTCTATCGATTCTGGGACCGCCGTCAACCCCCTAAGGCTGCCGGCGACTCGCCCGAGCGGGCGAATTATCCCGGAATTGGCCAAGGCCAGGGGTTGCGGCTATCATACGCGCCCTTCAAGTCCGAGGCCTTCGATGGCGAACTACAGCACGAACGAATTCAAGTCCGGTCTCAAGATCCTGATCGATGGCGACCCGTACGCGATCGTCGAGAACGAAATGGTCAAGCCGGGCAAGGGCCAGGCCTTCAATCGTGTTCGGGTGCGCAACCTGAAAACCGGCCGGACCATCGAGCGCACGTGGAAGTCCGGGGATACGGTCGAAGCTGCCGACGTGGTGGATACGGACATGCAGTACCTGTACAGGGACGGTGACTTTTTCAACTTCATGGTGCCCGAAACCTTCGAACAGCTGACGGCGTCCAAAGAAGCGGTGGGCGACGGTGCCCAGTGGCTGAAAGACGGCACGATGTGCGTCGTCACCCTGTGGAACGGCGTCCCTCTGCAGGTGACGCCGCCCGCGCACATGGAGCTCAAGGTCATCGAGACGGATCCCGGCGTTCGCGGCGACACCGCCACCGGCGGCTCCAAGCCCGCGAAGCTGGAAACCGGCGCCGTGGTGCGGGTGCCGCTGTTCATCAACGAAGGCGAGATCTTGCGCATCGACACCCGCACGGGCGAGTACCTGTCGCGCGGCAAGAACTAGGCAGCCTCGGTATCTCAGCACAGGGATTTCGATGTTGAGCGGCCCAGCGTGAGAGGCTTGGGGGGATGGGGAGCTTCAAGGCAACTGTGTTCTTCGTTGCCTTGAAGCTCCCCATCCCCCCAAGCCTTGCGCCTCATCGCGCGGGTTACGCATTGTCGATGGTGAAGGCCATGGCGTCGCCGAGCCGCGGCGCTCCCAAGGCAACGGCGACCAGGCGATCGAACCCTAAGGCGACACCGGCGCAATCCGGCATGCCCGCCGCCAGCGCCTCCAGCAAGCGCTCATCCAGCGGCGGTTCCACTTGGCCTCTCGCGCGCCGCACGCTCAATTCGCGCGTGAACCTCGCTCGCTGTTCGCCGGCATTCACCAGTTCGTGGAAGCCGTTCGCCAATTCAACGCCGTGGAGGTAGAGCTCGAAGCGTGCCGCGACCCGAAGCCCCGGCTTCAATCGAGCGAGCGCCGCCTGTGAGGCGGGGTAGTCGCAGATGAAGCACGGCCGCTCGAGCCCGAGGCGCGGACCCACGACCACGCCCATCAAGAGGTCGAGCTTGGCATCGCGGTCGAGCTCGGCATCGCAAACGATGCCGTGTCGCCGCGCCGATTCGCTGAGATCACTGTCGCTCGCGCCGTGCGCGTCGACTCCGGCGTGCCGCTGCAAGGCCGCCGAGTAGCTCAACCGTTCCGCCGGCGCGAGCTGATGGGGCGCCAAGAGGCAGCCGATCAGCGCCTCGACCTCGGTCATCAGAGCCGCATCATCGAACCCCAGACGGTACCACTCGATGAGAGTGAACTCAGGATTGTGCCAGCGGCCGCGCTCTCCATCGCGAAACACCTTGCAGATCTGGTAGATATCGCCGAAGCCGGCCGCCAGCAGCCGCTTCATGGCGTATTCAGGAGAGGTGCAGAGATACGCCGGTGCGCCCATGCCGGCGACCCGAGTCGCCAGCGATTCGATTTGCGGATCGCTGACGGCGGCGCTGCTCAATACCGGAGTTTCCACTTCGAGCACGCCGCGGCCGGCGAAGAATGAGCGCGCGGCGGCCAACATCGCCGCGCGGCGTTGCAGAGCGCTCAAGGTTGCCGTCGGGCGCCAGCTCACGAGATGACTCCCAGCGGCTGCCCCAGCCGCACCACGCTGCCCGCGTGCACCTCGCCATGCCAGCGCACGCGATTCGGCTCGAACAACAGGATCACGGTCGACCCCATATTGAACCGGCCGAGCTCCGCGCCTTTCTCCAGCGACGTCGGCGGGCCGGGAATCCGGGTGACCACTCGCCGCGCCGCGGGCGTGATATCGCCCGCCCACACGGTGGCCATGCTGCCCACATTGAGCGCCCCCACCAGCACCAAGGCGAACTCGCCCATTGCATCCGAGTCGAACAGCGTCAAGACGCGCTCATTGCGCGCGAACAACCTGGGGACATGCTGCGCCGTCACGGCATTGACGCTGAACAGGCGGCCGGGAACGTACACGGTCTCCTTCAGTACGCCGCGAAGCGGCATATGCACGCGGTGATAGTTGAAAGGCGCGAGATAGATCGCGGCGTATGAGCCGCCTTCGAAGCGGCTCGCCCAGGGCTGTGCGGCGAGCAGCTCCGTTAATCGGTAGTCGCGCCCCTTGGCCTGGAACAGCCGGTCACGATCGATCGTGCCCGCTTCGCTGATGCAGCCATCCACGGGACTTGCGACGGCGGCAGGGTCGCTCGCGATCGGGCGTACGCCGGGTTTCAGGGCGCGGGTGAAGAATTCATTGAAGTTTCCGTAGCGGTAGGGATCGCCCTCGGCGGCTTCGGTCATGTCGACGCGGTAAAGCTCGAGGAAGCCGCGTATGGTCCAATTCTTGAACCACGCGGTGCGCACCCGGGTCGCCGCCAGTACCAGCCGCGAGAGTCCGTGCTGCGGCAGCAGGTATTGAAGCCACACGAACAGCCGCTCGCGAATGCCGCCGCGGGTCGTACCCCCACTGCCGCTCGCGCCGCCCTGGTCGTTCATGCAGGGCCGGAGAGGACGCCGCGCGCGGCCACGATGCGCTGGAAATCACCCTGCAAGGCCTCCACGCTGAAGGGGCCGCTCAGAATCGCGGTGAGTCGTCCGTCGGGGTTGAACACGAAAATGGCGCCGGAGTGATCGACGGTGTAAGCGCCGTCGGATGCCGGCCGGATGATCACGCTGACTCCGAGCTTCTTGGCGACGGCTTCGATGCTCGGCTGATCGGGGGCGGTGAGGCCGATGAATTCGGGATCGAAATACGGCACGTACTTGGCCATTTGCGCGGGGGTATCCCGCTTGGCGTCGACCGACACGAAGATCACTTGCGGCAGCACCTGCGCCTTGGCTGCACGCAGGCGTTTCTGCATCGCGGCCAGGGTGGTGAGCGTCGTCGGGCAAAAATCCGGGCAATTCGTATAGCCGAAAAACAGCAAGGACCAGTGACCCCGTAGATTCGCGGAGCTAAAGCCCCGCCCTTGTTGGTCGATCAGGCTAAAATCCGGCGCCTCTTGCTTGAGCGTGAGATAGGTTCCCGTGGACAGATCAACCGGGGGCGCGCGGTGGCGCCATATTGCCGAGGCGGCGAAGCCCGCAATGCCGACGATGCACAAGATCACTAACGACAGGTATTTCGATTGAGCCGCCATGCGCCGATTATCCCACACAGCCGCTGACGCCGCTCTGACCGGACGTGAAGCCGGCGCCAGACGTGAAGCCGCCGGCGAATCCGTGGGCTCGGCCATCGATCGGGTCGCGCGCGCGCTCAAATCGGCGCGCGTGCACTTCGGTCACGGCACCGACAATGCACGCGACGAGGCTGCTGAGCTCGTGTTCTTCATCGCCGGGCTCAACCACGACTTGGGTTCGAGCGCCTATTCCAAACGATTGAGCGTGCGCCGGGCGGCACGGATCGATGCGCTGCTCGCACGGCGTATCGCGGAACGCATGCCGCTGCCTTATCTCACGCACCGATCTTTCTTTGCCGGTCTCGAACTGTATGTGGACGAGCGCGTCCTGGTGCCGCGCTCGCCCATCGCCGAACTCGTCATGCAGCGCTTTCAGCCTTGGGTGGATGCGCGCCGCGTACGGCGGGTCCTGGATATCGGGACCGGCTCGGGCGCGATCGCACTGGCCTGTGCCATGGCCTTTCCCAAGGCAAAAGTGGATGCCGTCGACGTGTCCGCGGCTGCGCTGCAGGTGGCGCGCCGCAATCTGCGCCGCCTGAAGCTGGAAAAGCGCGTCAGGGTGCTGCAATCGAATTATTTCGACGCCGTGAAGGGCCGCCGCTACGATATCATCGTGAGCAATCCGCCCTATGTCGGGCGCGCGGAAATGCGCAGACTTCCGCGCGAGTATGAGCACGAGCCGAGAATTGGGCTCGCCTCGGGCGCCGACGGCCTCGATTCGGTGCGGGCGATTTTCGCCGGGGCGCGGCGGCACCTCCGCAGCGACGGCATTCTGGTCGTGGAAGTCGGCAATACCGAAGACACGCTGCTACGCACCTTTCGGAGGCTCCCGTTTGTTTGGCCGCAGATCGCGATGGGCGGCGGGGGAGTATTCTTGCTGAGGGCGCGGGATTTGGACGAGGAGAGCTAGCGAGTGGCGGGCAATACATTCGGTCGTGTCTTTACGGTGACGAGTTTTGGGGAGAGCCACGGCCCCGCACTCGGTTGCGTGGTGGACGGGTGCCCGCCGGGTCTGGCTCTCTGCGAGGCGGACTTGCAGGCCGACGTCGAGCGCCGGCGCCCGGGCACGTCCCAGTACACCAGCCAGCGCCGCGAGCCCGACACGGTGCGGATCTTGTCGGGCGTGTTCGAAGGCAAGACCACCGGCACGCCGATCGGCCTTCTGGTGGCGAATGAAGATCAGCGCTCGCGCGACTACGAGAAGATCAAGGACCGATTTCGCCCCGGTCACGCGGATTACACTTATCAGCAGAAGTACGGTTTTCGCGATTATCGCGGCGGCGGGCGTTCCTCGGCGCGCGAGACGGTCATGCGCGTGGCGGCCGGGGCCATCGCACGGAAGTTTCTGCGGGAGCGGCTGCAGGTCAGTATTCACGGATATCTCGCGCAGATGGGCCCGCTGGTGCTGCAGCCGGTGGACCCGGCCAGTGCCTACGACAATCCCTTTTTCTGCCCGGATCCGGCCCGCATCAAGGAGCTCGAAGAATTCATCTGGCGCATACGCGAGGCGGGAGATTCCATCGGTGCGCGCGTGACCGTCATCGCGCGGGGCGTACCGCCGGGCTGGGGTGAACCCGTGTTCGAACGGCTCGACGCGGACCTGGCGAGCGCCATGATGGGTATCAACGCGGTCAAGGGCGTGGAGATCGGCGCGGGCTTCCGGGCGGTCGAACAGCGCGGCTCCGAGCATCGCGACGCACTCACCCCGCAGGGCTTCACGAGCAATCACGCCGGCGGCGTGCTCGGCGGTATTTCCTCGGGCCAGGACATCGTGGTGAGCCTGGCGCTCAAGCCCACTTCGAGCATCACCCTGCCGGGCAAGACCATCGACATTCACGGCAAGCCCACCGAGGTCGTCACCACCGGACGGCATGATCCTTGCGTCGGCGTTCGCGCGACGCCCATCGCCGAGGCCATGATGGCGCTGGTGTTGATGGATCACTATCTGCGGTTTCGCGCCCAGTGCGGGGATGTGGTCCGCACCACGCCGGTCATCACGCAATGACGGTACCCGCGATGAAGGCCGGGTTGCGCATCGCCGTGGTCGGCGTCTCGAGCCTGATCGGCGAGGCCGTGATCGACGAGCTGCGTGCGCGGAAGATCGCTTTTGCCGAATTGCATGCGCTCGATGACGAACGTAATGTGGGCCGGCCGGTGACGGACGAGGGAGCGGAATCCGCGAAGACACTTCCGGTGAGCGACGTCGCGGCTTTTGATTTTTCGCGCGTTGACCTGGCCTTTTTTTGCGGGCGTGCGGCACTGTCCGAGCGCTACGCCGAAGCGGCCGCCGCGCATGCGTGGGTCATCGACGGTTCCGCCGCGTTCCGGGCGCGCGCGGATGTGCCGCTGGTGGCGGCGGATGTCAACCCCGACGCTCTGGATGCCGTCGGCACACAGGGTCTGATTGCGCTGCCGGGGAGTGCCAGCGTGGCGCTCGCCACCGTGCTCGCGCCGCTGCACGCCCTCGCGGGCCTCGAGCGCGCCGAGGTGGCAACCTATCAAGCGGTGTCGGGCAGCGGACGCGCCGCCATGGATGAGCTCGCCGGGGAGACCGTGGCCATGCTGAGCGGCAAGAAGGCGAGGGGACGGGCGTTTGGCCGGCAGATCGCCTTCAATGTGATTCCGCAAGTGGATGCTTTGGAGGCGGATGGCGTATCGCGCGAAGAGCGGCGCTTGTGGGAGGAGTGCCGCCGAGTGCTGGACTTGCCGCTTCTCAAGATCAATGCGACGGCGGTGCGGGTACCGGTGTTCTTCGGCCATAGCCTGGCAGTGCATGCCAGCTTCGAGCGCCATTTAGGCGCCGCTGAGGCGGAGGCAGTGTTGCAACGCGGCAGGGGCCTCAGCGTCATCGAAGCGGGTTCGACCATGGAATTCCCGACGCCTGCCACATTGGCAATGGCACCCGATAAGGTATATGTAGGCCGTCTACGGGCGGATTTGACTCGTGACCGCGCTCTAAATTTTTGGGTCGTGGCCGATAATGTTCGGAAATGTGCGGCACATAACGCAGTTTCAGTGGCCCATATTTTGGTAAATAGACCCCAGTGAGATATAGTTATTCGCTTATGTAAAAGGTAAGTGGCAAGTGAGAATTCGATTGCAAGCTCCTATAGCACAATGAGCTTTACCCGCTTGCCTGCCAGATTCCCGGGAGAAGAAATGTTCGAGCCGATGCCTCGCCTACTGCTGATGGCGTGCCTGCTATCCTCCTCGTTTTTGTGGCCGTCCTCGTCTTGGGCGCTTGGCCTGGGTGAGATCCATTTGAAATCGGCGCTCAACGAACCGATGAATGCTGAGATCGACCTGATTGCGGCCACCCCGGATGAATTGACTGCCCTGCGCGCGAGCCTGGCCGGCCGCGATGCGTTCACCCGCTATGGCATCGAGCGGCCGCCGTTCCTGTCGACGCTGACCTTCAAGGTGGGCAAGGGCAAGGACGGCCGCGACACCTTGTTGGTGCATTCCACCGACGCGATTCCTGAGCCGTTCGTGACCTTCTTGGTCGAAGTGAATTGGGCGCGCGGCCGCCTCATGCGCGAGTACACGGTATTGCTGGACCCGCCGGTGTACACGCCGGGCGAGACCGCGAGCAGCGCAGCTCCGGTCGCCGCGCCAACCGTTTCGTCCGCTCCGACGCGCCGGCCCGCGCCCGCCGCGGCACCGCCGGCTCCCAATCGGGCGCCCGCGGCCACCCCGTCCGCCGCCGCGCCAGAGCCGGCCGCACCGCTCGCCGGCAACACCTATCGGGTGGGCAAGGGGGATACGCTGACCAGGATTGCGCGGAGCTTGCGCGCCAATGTGCCGGTGAGGCAGGCGGACATCGATCAAACCATGATGGCGGTGTATCGCGCGAATCCTGACGCGTTCGGCGGGAACATCAATATTTTACGGCGCGGCGCAGTGCTGCGTGTGCCGGGCGCGGATGATATTGCCGCTTTGAATCAATCCGAGGCCACCAGTGAAGTGCACCGCCAGATGAATGCGTGGCGCGGCGCGGGCGGCAGCGAATCCGGCGGTCACCTGCGTCTCGTGACTCCGGGCGTCGGCGGCGGTTCGACCGGGGCCGGCGATGCGAATGCAGCCACCGCGGAAGCGCAAGCGCTCAGGGAGAGAGTCAAGGATCTGGAAGGGCAGCTCGCAGAATCGCATCGCTTGATCGATATCCGAAACAGCGAGCTCAGCGCCCTGCAGCGCAAGCTCGGAGCGCCGGCCACGGCGCCGGCTCCGGCGCCCGTAACGCCGCCGCCTGCTCAAACGAAGCCCGCACCGTCGGTTGCCGCGGCTCCTCCACCCGCGCCGACGGCGCCCGCATCCACGCCCTCTGCGCCCACGGCAACTCCGGTGCCGCCGCCGGTGGAAAGCACCTCACCGCCGGTGCCCGTGCCCGCGCCGTCGACGGTCGTGCAAAAGAAACCGGCCGTGGTGCCGCCTGAAGAGTCAGGATCTTGGATCGACTGGGTGGCTGCCCATTGGTGGATGCCGGCCGCAGTGATCATCGCGTTGTTCGGCGTGCTGATGTTCGCCGCTTGGCGGCGGCGACGCGCCGGCGAAGGCGACTTGCACGGGCTGGAAACGGCCGGCGTCGCCGGCTTCCGCGATCCGAGCGCCAAGCTCACCGGCATGCGCAGGGGCGACGATTCATTCGTGGTCGAGGAATCCGGCGAACATCGCATGCCGGAATTCGATGCCGCACCCGAAAGCCTGGCCGATACGCACGCCGATGTCAAAGTTTCCGACGACACGATGTCGAGCGAGAGCGCGGTCAATCTCGATCAGGGCGACCCTCTCGCCGAAGCCGATTTTCACATGGCGTACGGCCTCTATGACCAAGCGGCCGATCTGGTGCGCATTGCACTCGAGCGCGAACCCGATCGGCGCGATCTGCGCCTCAAGCTGCTGGAGATTTATTTCGTTTGGGGCAACAAGGACGCGTTCCTGCAAACGGCGAAGGGACTGGAGGCGACGCGCGACCGTGCCCCCGCCGGCGAGTGGGACAAGATCGTCATCATGGGCAAGCAGATTTGCCCCGACGAGCCTTTGTTCGCAACCACCGCCGGAAGCGGCCGCGGCGCGGGCGCTTTGGTCGACTTGAATCTCGAGGGCGGAGAGAACCGCGTCGATATCGACTTGTTCGGCGACCCGGAGGGCGAGCGCAGCAAGTTGGATCACTCCTTCGCCAAAGAGGGCGACGATACGGCGTCGACGGGCGAATCGCCCGCCGTCCGCACCTCATCCGATCTCGACTTTACCTTGGATGCGCCGGAACGCGGTTCGGACGAGTCCCCGACCCGCGACATGCCGCCGCGCGATGAACCGACCGTCGAGTCCGAGATGATGGGCTTCACCGACGCGCCCACGACGGAATCGCCGGCCTTGAGAGGCGACGATGTACGCGACCGTATTTCCTCCAAGCTGGGGTCGGTGAACGCCGATCAAACCGCCGAGGTGTCCATCGACGATTTGGGCTTGGATCTCGACCAGCTCGAACAGACCGGGACGCCGTCGGTCAGCAACGCACACCTCGAAGAGACCGACCATCCGGCCGATGCGCCGACGATGGTGGCCGGCCTCGATGAAAAGTCGCGGCGCATGATGGCGGAAATGGAGAACCGCTCACGCGATCGCGATCTGACCAACCTGGAGCGCGAGCTGGAAGCGTCCTTCATCGCGGATCTCGACGGAGGCCAGGAGGACGTCAAGACCGCGGTGCTGGGCCCCGAATCCGCGCCCACGGTGCAAATGCCGGGGAAGTTCGACGTCAATTCCACGTCGCGCTTGAAATCGCCCGAATACTCGGATGTGCATGATGCGGAGAAAGTCGACGTGGATTCCACCTCGAAGCTGCGCGGCCTCAGCGGCGACAGCATCGACCTGGATCTGGATCGGCTGGCGAATGCATTGGGAAGCGGCGACACCGTCGAGCAGCCGCGTTCGGAAGACGACGTGTTCTCGAGTGAAGTATTCGAGGCCAGTCAGCGCAGCCGCGTCGATCACGACGTGGGCGAAGCGATGAATGGCTCCGAGGCGCCCACCAACAAGCTGGCGGCGATCTCGTCGACCAATCGGACCGCGAAGCTCAACGCCGACGATTTCCCGCCGGTCGAGTTGGAACCGGTGACCATGAGCGAGGTGGGGACCAAGCTGGACTTGGCGCGGGCCTACATGGACATGGGCGACCCCGAAGGCGCGCGCAGCATTCTCGACGAGGTCGTGCAGGAAGGCTCCGCCAGCCAGAAACAGGAAGCGCAACGGCTGATCGAGACTCTGCCCGGTTAGCGTGGGGGCCTCTGGACCGGGACCCAAAGCCCGCCGCGTCGCCGCCCTTTTGGAGTATGACGGCACCGACTACGCCGGCTGGCAGTCGCAGGAGCACTCGGCATCGATCCAGGACGCCGTGCAGGCGGCGATATCCTTCGTCGCCGGTGAACCCGTCATCGCGATCTGCGCCGGCCGTACCGACCGAGGCGTGCATGCCGTCGGCCAGGTCATTCACTTCGACACCCACGCCGTTCGCAGCCCCCGCGCCTGGGTTCTCGGCGCCAATACCAAGCTTGGGCCGGCGATCGCCCTGCAATGGGCCGGTGAGGTGGAGGTCGGCTTTCACGCACGGCACAGGGCCACTCGCCGTATCTACCGCTACTGCATTTTGAACCGCAGCGCGCGTTCGGCTCTGCTGCGTACGCGGGCTGCCTGGATCCACCGCCCACTGGATGCGGAGGCCATGCACGCCGCGGCGCAAGCGCTGATCGGCGAGCACGATTTCTCCGCGTTTCGCTCGGTGGAGTGCCAATCCAAAACTCCGGTCAGGCGCGTCGAGCGCATCGAGGTGCGGCGCGAGGGCGACTACCTATGGCTGGAAATTGAGGCGAACGCTTATCTGCATCACATGGTGCGCAACATCGTGGGAACGCTGCTCGACGTGCAGCGCGAATCGGATCCGGCGGCGGCCATGGCCCGGGTGCTCGAGCGGGGCGATCGCCGCTTCGCAGGCGCCACCGCCCCGGCCGCCGGCCTGTACTTGTGGAGGGTCGAGTACCCGGAGGTTTTCGGCATCCCGGCGCCGGACCACCGGCTTTTGCTGCCGCCGACGGGCTGATTGGGCTAAACTAGCGCATGTCCTGGTTCGAGCGAATTGTCCCGTCGCGTATCAAAACCGAGCGTCGCACGCGCTCGGTGCCGGAAGGCTTGTGGACCAAGTGCCCCGCCTGCGATGCCGTTCTGTATCGCGCGGAGATCGAGCGCAATCTGCACGTATGCCCGAAGTGCAGCCACCATATGCGGATCAACGGCCGCGAGCGGCTCGCGAAGTTTCTCGACACCGGATCCACCACCGAGCTTGCCGCCAAGGTTGAGCCGGAGGACCCGCTCAAATTCAAGGATTCGAAGCGCTACAAGGACCGGCTCACCCAAGCCCAGAAGCAGACCGGCGAACGCGACGCGCTGATCGTGATGGCGGGAAAATTGGCCGGCTTGGATGTGGTCGCGTGCGCGTTCGAGTTCCGCTTCCTGGGCGGCTCGATGGGGTCCGTCGTCGGCGAGAAATTCGTGCGCGCGGTCGAACACTGTCTCGAACATCGAATGCCGCTGGTATGTTTCGCGGCGAGCGGCGGTGCGCGCATGCAGGAAGCGCTGTATTCGCTGCTGCAGATGGCGAAGACCAGTGCCGCGCTCAAACGCCTGTCGGAGGCGCGGCTGCCCTTCATTTCGGTCATGACCGATCCGACCACCGGCGGTGTGTCCGCAAGCCTTGCGATGTTGGGGGATATCAACATCGGTGAACCCAAGGCACTGATCGGCTTCGCCGGTCCCCGTGTGATACAACAAACCGTGCGCGAGACGCTGCCCGAAGGGTTTCAGCGCAGCGAGTTTCTGCTCGAGCACGGGGCACTCGACATGATCGTCGACCGGCGCGAACTGCGCGATCGGATCGGCGCCATGTTGCGCTTGCTGACCGGCAAAGAACCCGCCGCCGCGGCATAAATAAAGATCCGCCGCCGTGCCGAGTCTCGAGCAGTGGCTCGCCTATCAAACGCAGGTGCACCCGCAAGCCATCGATCTTGGACTGGACCGGCTGCTGCTGGTGCTTGATCGCCTGGGCTGGCGGCAGCCCAAGGTCCCGGTGATCACCATCGCCGGCACCAACGGCAAAGGTTCGGTGAGCGGTTATTGCGCGGCAATCTTGGCGGCGGCAGGCTACCGGGCCGGCACATTCACCTCGCCGCACCTCCGCGACTATCGCGAACGGGTCAGGGTCCATGACCGGTTGGTGAGCGCAGCCGAATTGGTATCGGCATTCGAGCGAATCGAGGCCGTGCGCGGCGAGGTGGGACTGACCTTTTTCGAATTCAACACTCTCGCCGCTCTGCTGGTGTTCGAGGTGGCGCGCCTCGACGCCTGGGTACTCGAGATCGGCATGGGAGGCCGCCTGGATGCCGTCAATGTGGTCGATCCGGATGCTGCGGTGGTCGTGAGCATCGGATTCGACCATCAGGAATATCTGGGGGCGACGATCGAGGCCATCGCGCGCGAGAAGGCAGGTATTTTCCGGCAAGGCCGTCCGGCCGTGCTCGGCAGCCGCGACATGCCCGGGATCGTCGAAGACATCGCGCGGGCAATCGGCGCGCCGCTCAAGCGCTTAGGGAACGAGTACAGCTACCTTCGGGAGGGCGCCTCCTGGCACTTCCGCGGCAGTCGCTGGAATTTGCCTCATTTGCCCGCGCCCGCGCTCGTGGGCAACATGCAATACGCGAATGCGGCGACCGCCATCGCCGCCCTCGAGGAGCTCGATGCGCGCCTGACCATCCCTGCCGCGGCGGTGGCGCAGGGACTCGCGGGAGTGCAGCTGGCCGCGCGCTTCCAGGTGATCGCTCCCGCCGAGCCCAACGCGCCGACGTGGATATTGGATGTCGCGCACAACCCGGCTGCGGCGCGCGTGCTGGCGCGCAATTTGCGCGACCTTAAGACCAATGGTCGGACCCTGGCCGTATGCGGGATTTTGGCCGACAAAGACGCATCCTGCGTCGTGGCGGAACTCCGCGGTTGCGTCGATGCCTGGTGGTGCGTTACCACCGAGGGAGATCGAGGCCGCAGCGGTGCTTCGCTGGCCCAGATGGTGGAGAGCCAGGTCGCGGCGCCTGTCGAAGCAGCGGACAGCACGCCTGCGGGATGCACGGCAGCGCTGGAGGCTGCAAAGGCGTCGGATCGGATCCTCGTCTTCGGATCCTTTCACGTGGCAGGGCCTGCGCTGGATTGGCTCGAGGCGCGCGGCCTGCTGCCACCGGCCGCGCTTCCCGAATATACTGCGACGCCCCGAGCCACTTAAGTTCAAGGCTGACCCCTATGGATCGTCGCGTCAAAGAACGCCTGGTCGGCGCATCGATCTTGGTGGTGCTCATCGTGTTGATCGTCCCGGAACTGCTATCGGGACCCCCGGTACCCGCGCCCGCTCCCGTGGGTGCGAGGCTGCCTGCGAGCGCGCCGGAACCGGTTCGCAACGTCACCGTGGATCTGGCCACCAGCAAGGCGCCGGAGCCCCCGGAGGCCGAGCCTCCCGCCTCGAGTGCCCAGCCGCCGGAGCCCCGCAGCGGGGAAGCTGCAAGCGCGGTGGCGGGTGCCGGCGCGAGCGCCGGCACAGACACGGGCGCGAATGCGGAGCCGCCCGCGAATGCGACGCTCCCCTCGGATACGCAGCGCTCGCCGGAAGTGCGCCCCTCGAATACAGAGCCCTCGACAGCCCCGCCGAGACCCGAGCCGCTTGAAACAGGGGCGCCCGCCCCCATTTCAACGTCGGCGAAGCCGGCGATGGCGGGAAAGGCCTGGGCCGTGCAGCTGGGCAGCTTTGCGAGCCGCGCCAACGCCGATAAATTGGTGCGCCGATTGAAGGCGCAGGGTTTTTCGGTTTACGTCGTGTCGGGCGGTTCCGGGCCCTCTCTACGGTACCGAGTGCGCATCGGCCCCATGGCGGATCGCGGTGCCGCTACCCAGGCTGTCGCGAAGCTGAAGTCCGCGGGACAAGTCGCGAGTTTAGTGGCCCCGGCACCCTAATTTGGGGTTTGTGACGCGCGTTTCACGACGGCGCCCGAACCGCTCCGGTAGAATGCTGCAGTGTTTTACAAAATCTATCGGACGGGGTCGCTTCGACCCCGTTGAAAGTGGCGCGAAGCGCCTGATAAAGGAACATGACCGGAGCCGATGTCTTAATCGTTTTGGTTCTGTTGGGTTCAACCATCATCGGGTTACTGCGTGGATTCGTGCGCGAAGCGGTGTCCTTGATCTTTTGGGTCGTCGCCATATGGGCTGCTTGGAAATTCGGTCCCGTCGTCGAGCCTCATCTGGGCGGTCTGCTCGCCGAGCCCAACGTGGCGCCGTGGGTCGGGCGCTTGGTGGTTCTGGTGCTGGTCCTCTTGTTGGGCTGGGTCGTCGGCTTGGTTGTGGGGTACTTCGCGCACAGCTTGGGATTGGGCGTGATGGACCGAGTCATCGGGGTGCTCTTCGGCATCGTGCGCGGCATGGTGCTCGTGGGCCTGATAGTCATCGGCGGCGAGCTCCTGCATTTGAATCACGAAGAGTGGTGGAATCGGTCGAAGCTGGTTCCCTACGGTGAAACGGTCGGCGATTGGCTGCGGGCCATGGTCGGCGAGAAAGGCGAACCTTGGGCCAAGCTCGAGCGCCTGACCGGAGTCAAAGTCAGACCCTAGCGGCGGAGGTGCTTGATGTGCGGAATCATCGGGATGGTGGGTGTGAGCGCGGTCAATCAACGGATCTACGACGCGCTGACAGTGCTGCAGCACCGCGGCCAGGATGCCGCGGGCATCATGACCTCTGAGAACGGCGAACTCTTCATGCGCAAGGATTCGGGCCTGGTGCGCGATGTGTTTCAGCAGAAGCACATGCTCAAGCTCAAGGGCAACGTCGGAATCGGGCATGTCCGCTATCCCACCGCCGGCGCCGACAGCGCGAACGATGCGCAACCCTTCTATGTGAACTCGCCCTACGGCATTTGTCTCGGCCACAACGGCAACCTGACGAACGCACGCGAACTGACCGAGGTGCTGGTGCGGGAAGACCGCCGCCATCTGAATACCGGTTCCGACTCCGAAGTGCTGCTCAATGTCCTGGCGTCCGAGCTGCAGCGCGTCGGTACGCCCCGTGTCACGCCGGCGGACATTTTCGCCGCGGCCAACGCGGTGTATCGCCGATGCCGCGGGGGCTATGCGGTCGTGGCGATGGTGATCGGCCACGGTATCTTAGGGTTTCGCGACCCGAACGGGATCCGGCCGCTGGTGATCGGCAAACGCGACACCAAGAAGGGCACGGAATGGATGCTGGCGTCCGAGAGCGTGGCTCTCGATATGCTGGGCTTCGACATGGTGCGCGACGTCGCCCCCGGCGAAGCGGTGTTCATCGACGAGCAGGGCCGCTTCTATGCGCAGCAATGCGTGGCGATGGCCCGGCACACGCCGTGCATTTTTGAATACGTGTATTTCGCGCGGCCGGACTCGATCATCGACAATATTTCCGTGTACAAGGCGCGGCTGCGCATGGGCGAGCGCCTGGCCGAGAAGATCAAGCGTGAGCGCCCCGACCACGACATCGACGTGGTCATCCCGATACCGGACACCAGCCGCACCAGCGCCGTGCAGGTGGCGCAGCTTCTCGGGGTCAAGTATCGCGAGGGATTCATCAAGAATCGCTACATCGGCCGCACCTTCATCATGCCGGGCCAGGAGCAGCGTTCGAAGTCGGTACGCAGCAAGCTGAACGCCATCGATCTGGAGTTCCGCGGCAAGAATGTATTGCTGGTCGACGATTCGATCGTGCGCGGCACCACGTCCGCGCAGATCATCGACATGGCGCGCGAAGCGGGAGCCAAGAAAGTGTATTTCGCCTCGGCTGCGCCGCCGGTCCGCTATCCCAATGTCTACGGCATCGACATGCCGGATGCGTCCGAGCTGGTGGCGGCAGGCCATACCGACGACGAAGTTCGGGACATCATCGGCGCCGATTGGCTGATCTACCAGGATCTGGAAGATCTGGAGCATGCGGTCCGCCACGACAATGCAAAGATCGAGGATTTCGATACCTCGTGTTTCTCGGGCGAGTACGTCACGGGCGATGTGACGCCGGAGTATCTCGAGCGCCTGCAGGGAGAGCGATCCGACGAAGCCAAGCAGCAGCGTCGCGATGGCCCCGGTCGTGGACTCAAATCAGTTCGATAGCCGGCGCTAGCCCGTGCAGCGTAGCATGCGTCTACTGGTGATCGCAGCGCGCGCCGACTATCGGTTGCTGGTCAGAAAGCATGTTGAGATCGAGTGGCCGGACGCGAGCCTCGTCGAACATCGCCTGGGCGAAGACAATCCTCTCGAGGCACAGTTTGCCGCCGTCGGTTTCGACGCGGTCATCATCGTCGGAGCACCGCCGGCCGACGCCGCGGAAGCGCTCGCGGCCGGGCTGCTGGCCAAGCCCGAGTTCGCGCCCATCGTGCTGCTCATCCTCCAGGACGCGCCCAATCCCGAACCCCCCGCCGTCTCCGGCCTGCACCGGCTCTACGGGCGCAAGATCGACCGCGACCGGCTCATCCGGGCGATCATGACCGCCTCGCGCGAGCACAAGCAGGCGCTCTCCCTGCTGCGCTCGCATCCGGATTTCGAGCAGCGCTACCGTTTCGGATCCGTGATGATCCGCGGCCATCGCTGCATCCGGCAGGTCGGCAGCGGCGGCATGTGCACGATCTATCTCGCCGAGAGCGAGCGCGCGGGCACGGTGGTGGTCCTCAAGGTCTTCAATCAAGTGCCGGACGTTTCCGAGCGCTTCGTCAGCTTCGACCGCTTCTTGCAGGAATACGAAATCGTTGCGGGACTCAAGCATCAGAACATCGTGCGAATTTACGATCTCGGCGTCGCCGACGATCATGCCTACATCGCCATGGAACATTTTCCGTCCGGCGATTTGCGCCAGCGCATGAAGGCGCCGCTGTCGCCGGCGACGGCGCTCAAGTATCTGGAGCAGATCGCCAGCGCGCTCGAGGCCATTCATTCGGTGGGAGTGCTGCACCGGGATCTGAAACCGGCCAACGTGATGCTGCGCGCCGACGGCTCGCTGTGCTTGATCGATTTCGGTTTGGCCAAGGCCAACGAGATGGAGGTCTCGTTGACCGGTTCGCGGGAGATCTTCGGCACACCGTACTATATGAGCCCGGAACAGGGGCACGCCGAGGAGATCGACGGGCGCAGCGATTTGTACAGCTTGGGCGTCATGTTCTACGAAATGCTGATCGGCCACAAACCCTACACCGGCGCCACCGCCATGGAAGTGATCTACAAGCACAAGCGGGCGGAGCTGCCGGAGATCGCGCCGCAGTTCGCCGAGTATCAGGACATACTCCGGCGCTTGCTGGCCAAGTCGCCGGCCGACCGCTATCAGTCGGCGGGCGCGCTGCTCGAGGCGATCTCGGCCCTCAAGATTCCGGCGTGAGCCGCGCGGAAGGCTTCGCGCATCCCCTGCTGCGCGTCCCCACACCCGCGGGTTGGGTCGCGGCGGCCAAAGCGTCGCCGGACGTTTTGCTGATCGATCATGCGAATTGCGAAAAGAAGGCTGCGTCGACCGCTCTCGCCCTCATGTTCGCCTACGCCGAAGACCTCGAGCTGACCGGCAAAATGTCGCGTCTGGCCCGGGAGGAACTGCGTCACTACGAGCAGGTCGCCAAGCTCATCCGCAGCTTAGGCGTGACGCCGCAGCGCCTGGCTCCCGGGCGCTATGCCGAGCGCATGCGCCGCCTGGTCGCGAAGTCCGAACCGCAGCGCGAAGTCGATTTGATGGTTTGCGGCGCCTTCATCGAAGCACGATCCTGCGAGCGCTTCGCGGCCCTGTCGCCCGCCATCGGCGCTCCCCTGAGCGACTTGTTCCAGGGCCTGCACCATGCCGAGGCCCGCCACCACAAGGTCTACCTGGATCTCGCGGGGCGCGCCGCTAAGAGGGCGGGCGTGGCGTTGCAGGCGCGAGTCGAAGAGTTTGCCGCGCTCGAGGCGGAGTTGATCACGGCGCCCGACGCAGTGTTTCGCTTTCACTCGGGGCCACCCCCGGGGGAGGGATGTTGAGCGGTATCGAATAGGTCTGCGGGGGATGGGGAGCCTGCGGGCGACGAAGAATACAGTTGCCCGCAGGCTCCCCATCCCCCACAGCCCGCCACGCGGTACCGGTCAACAGCCGCGCACAGCGACGAGTACCGAGTGTGGAGCGACTCGAGTGCTCGGCTGGCGGGTAGGAAGGCGCTGCCAGGCAACTGCGTTCTTCGTTGCCTGGCAGCGCCTTCCTACCCACCAGCCGATCGCTAGTAGCTCTCAACCCTCGGTCACGATCCCTCTGCGCGGCAGGGACCGGAGTTCGGGTCCGTTGTGGTCCCAGCGCA
>DASWEO010000269.1:0-5613 GCA_036394715.1 Steroidobacteraceae bacterium | reverse complement strand
GACCGCCTGCGTGAGCAGCGCGTTGATCAAGCGGATGATCGGCGCCTCGTCATCGCTTTCCAGGAGGTCGGAGGACTCGGGAATGTCCTCGGCCAGATGCGCAAGGTCGGTATTGTCGTCCAAGCCCTCCAGCATCTGCATCGCGGCGCCGGAGCCCGCTTCGTAGGCGACGCGCAGCATGGAATCGAAGGACTCGACCGATACACGCTCGAGTTTCAAGGGAACGCCGACGAAACGGCGTACTTCCGCCAAGGTTTGCGGCGTCACGCCCGGACGGCACACCGTGTCGGCCGTTCCATTGGCGATGCCCCGAATCAGGACCCCATGCCGCTTGGCAAAAGGAAACGACAGCTTCCTCTGCTCGCCCGGATCGTTGAGTTCGGCGTTCATGGCTTGGGCGAGGGCGCCGGCTGCGCGGCGTCCTCCGGCAGGATTGAGAGCGGCGGCAGAGGCGCCGATTGGGGCGGTGCCGATTGCGGCGACGGTGTATTGGGCGTAGCCCCTTGGGCATTGGTGCCGGCCGGCGACGGCGCAGGCAACCCCGCACCCGGCGGCATGGCCGGCACGACGGGCTGTTTTTGACCCGGCAACAGCGTGATGTGTCCCTTGTTCAAGGATCTCTGTTGCTGGCGCAAGTCATTGTATTGCAATTCGCTGGTGGTTTCGGTTGCGTCCGCATCGCGTAATATTTTCGGACGGATGAACACCAACAGGTTCTTCTTCTGGCGCGAACCGCTGCGCGACTTGAACAGGTTGCCGATCAGAGGAATGGCGCCCAATCCCGGAACGCGATCTTCGCTTTCCAAGACGGTATCCGACATGAGGCCGCCGAGTACGATGACTCCCCCGTCCTCGATCAGTACGGTGGTCTTGATGGAGCGCTTATTGGTCGAGATGTCGGCCGAATTCGCGAGTTTTGCGCCCGGCGAGGAGTCTTCCTGCTCGATTTTGAGCTGCACCGAGTTGCCTTCGTTGATATGCGGCGTGACCTTCAGAATCGTGCCCACTTCCTCGCGCTGAATCGTCGTGAACGGGCTGGTGGTGCCGGAGACGCTGGCGGTCGAGCTACTGTAGGAGCCGGTGATCAATGGGATCTCTTGCGTCACCTTCACCTCGGCTTCCTCGTTGTTCATCGTGATCAGCGAGGGCGTGGAGATGATGTTGCTGCTCCCGTCACTGCGTAATGCCTGAATCAGTGCGGCGAAACCCTTGCCGGTGTTCGAGTTGTAGGTGCCGAGAGCAAACGTGGCTCCGACGCCGACCGTTGAACTGCTGATGCCCGTAGAAGTAGCACCGGTGCCGGTGACGCCGCCGGGGAGGGTCGTGGTGCTGCCCGTGGCGCCCAACACGGCCGCGGCCAAGTCGACGATGCTCGTGCCGCCGCCGGGCAGATTCGTGACGCCGTAGCCATAGTTGTGACCGCCGTCGAGGAGCCATTGCACGCCGAGATTGGAACTCTTGTTGACATCTATCTCGACGATGATGGCTTCGACTTGGACCTGCGCGCGGCGGATATCGAGCTTGTCGATCACCGCCATCAGCGATTTCATGATTTTGGGCGGGGCGGTGATGATCAGCGCATTGGTCGAGACGTCCGCCCAGATGGTGACGCTGGCATCGACGTTGGGCGTGCCGCCGCCGGTACCTGCCGTGGGGGGGCCGCCTTGCGCCTTGGCGGTGGCGGTGGCCTGGCCCTTGAGCTTATCGGCGATCTTTTCGGCATCGGCATAGCGCAGGTATCTGACCTGCGTGTCCCCGCCGGTCGCCAGGGGCGTGTCCATATTGATGATCAGGGCCTTGAGCTTCAGGCGCTGCGACTTCTCGCCGGTCAGCAAGATGCTGTTGGTGCGGTCGTCGGCGACGATTTTAGCGGCCGCACCGGCTGCTTCGGCGCCTTGGCCTCCCTGGTTGAGCGAATTGACGATGCGCACCACGTCGGCGGCGCTGGCGTTGTGCAGCGCGATCACCTCGATGGGTTCGTCGCCGCTCTCATCCATGCGCTGGATGATGCGCACGATGCGGCTCACATTGCTGGCGCGATCGGAGATGATCAGCATATTGCCGGCGGCATAGGCGGCCAGCTGCCCGTATTGGGGGATGAGCGGCCGCAGAATCGGCACCAGTTGCGCTGCACTGACATTCTTCATACTGATGATCTGCGTCACGATTTCGTCCGACGTCCTGCTCACGTCATTCGGCAGATCATTGGCCGGCAATTGGCGGGCATCGGTGTTCGGAACGATCTTGATGACCTTGCCGGCGGGCACCGCCACATATCCATACACCTGCAGCACCGACAGAAACGCCTCATAAAACGCCGCGGGGGACATAGGCGTCGCCGACAGCATGGTGACCTTGGCGTTGACGCGCGGATCGATGATGAAATTCTTGCCGGTGACTTCGCTCACGGCCTGGATGATCTGGCTGAGATCGGCATCCTTGTAGTTGGGGGTGATGGTCGGGCCGTCCTGAGATTTCACCTGCGCCGCGGCCGGCAAGGTCAATGACGCCAACAACGCAGCGATCGCGAGGACAGCTGCGATGCGGGCCTTGGGCTGCGGTTTGGGTGAATTCGGCATCATGGGTACTCGTGTGTTGAACGCATTCGACCTTCGCTCTCGCTATTCGTTTGGATTCGCATTGCCGCTGTTAGGGTTCGGGTTTCCCCCCGGTTGAGGCGGGCCATTGGGAGGGCCTCCTGCAGAGGAATTCGCGTCGCCCTCCAGGTCTCTGGTTGCCTGTGCGGCGACCTGGGCGATGTTCAGCGTGATGTCCTGCTTTTGACCGGCTCGTTCGATGGTCACCGTCGCGTGGTCCGATGTCTGAATGGTGTTGAAGACGTCCTGACTACGCTGTGGATCATCGAGCGGGGTGCCGTTGATTGCTGTGACCAAATCGCCAGGTTTGAGCCCCAGTTTGTTGAATATCTGCCGATTTCGGCCCGGATAGGCACGAAAGCCGCGAAGCTTGCCGGCGGTGTTGTCGTACGAAGGCACGGTTCGCATGACTTGATCGAGAATACTGGGATCCTGCTGCACCAGACGACGGATGTTGTCGACCGCCGCCACCGTGCGCGGGTCGCCGCCCGCGCGGCGCACCACCGGGGGCGCGTTCATGCCGGGGCCCAACAACCTCGGCAGCAACAAGGTTTCCAGCACACCGCCTCGATCGAGAATGACATGGTCGAGATACACTGAATGCAGGGTCGCGCCGCCGACATTGTCGCCCACCGAATACACCTTCGCCGGGCCGCCGTCGCTGATGATGGCCACGCCGCGCCTCGGGTCCTGGGTTGCAATTGTCCCGGCAAGCACCAGATTGGCGGTTGACTGCGGCGCATTGGCAGGGTCCTGGGCGCTGGGATCGGGGGCGGCGATTCCGAACAGGTGGGCCGAGACCACGCCTTGAATGTCGAGTCCGGTGTGCTGCGCGCGCGGGGCGACTCCGGCCACGGCCGGCTGGGGCGATTTCACCGGACCGCCGCCGAGCAGTGAAATGGCGATCCGCGCCAGTTCCACGGCGATTAGCGCCGCTAAGCCTAACGACGCCAACCGAGGGCCGTTGCCTTGCAAACGGGACAGCCATTCATGTGTGCGCGAATCGAGCATGGTGTTGGGGATGTTTACCGTGACCGGCAATCATACGGGCTACTCGCTTGGCCGCTCAAGCATTTGTTTTTTAAAGTAAAGTGACAGCGATTGGCGACAGGGCAATTCCGGAGGGTTTAGTCTACATGTCTTGTAAACGGCGGGCACGCACCCTATAAACTAATTACTCATGAGTGACACCGAACGTGGGCGGGATGGGACGGGCTTGGTCGTCGAAGAAGCGGCGCCGAAGCTCAAGCGCCCCCCACTCTATCAAGTTGTGCTGATCAATGACGACTACACTCCTATGGAGTTCGTGGTCGATATCCTGCAGCGTTTCTTTGCGATGGACCGCACCAAAGCAACTCGCGTTATGCTGGAGGTGCATACCAAGGGTAAAGGAGTGTGTGGGGTATTTACTTATGAGATTGCGGAGACCAAGGTGGCTCAAGTGATCGCGTACGCGCGACAACATCAGCATCCGCTGATGGCAACGCTAGAAGAGGCGTAACGTAAAGTGCTAAGTCAAGAACTCGAATTTTGCCTGAATGATGCGTTTGCCGGTGCGCGCGAGGCGCGGCATGAATTCATGACCGTCGAGCATTTGCTGCTCGCCATCGTGGATACCCCCAAAGTCAGGGAGGTCCTGAAGTCCTGCGGCGCTGATACCGCAAAGCTCAAGACCGAGCTGAAGCAGTTCATCGACCAGACCACGCCGCGATTGCCGGCCGGCGAGGACCGTGACGTGCAGCCGACCCTGGGGTTCCAGCGAGTGCTGCAGCGGGCCGTGTTTCACGTCCAATCGAGCGGCAAGAAAGAGGTCACCGTGGCCAATGTGCTGGTGGCGATATTCAGCGAGAAGCAATCGCACGCCGCATACCTCCTCAGCATGCAGGACGTGTCGCGTCTGGATGTGGTCAATTTCATCGCGCACGGCCTCTCGAAGGCCGGCGGCGAGGAGCGCGGCGAGCGCGAGGAAGGCAGCGCCTCCCCCGACGCCGAGCGCGAGGGCGACGGGGGCGGCAATGCCCTGGAGAAATATGCGACGAATCTCAATGAATCGGCGCGCAAGGGCAAGATCGACCCCCTGATCGGGCGCAAGCTCGAGGTCGAGCGCACCATCGAGATCCTGTGCCGCAGACGCAAGAACAATCCGCTGTACGTGGGCGAAGCCGGCGTCGGCAAGACGGCGATCGCCGAGGGCCTCGCCCGCATGATCGTCGAAAACCAGGTGCCCGACGTGCTTCTGGATGCGACCATCTATTCCCTCGACATGGGCTCGCTCGTCGCCGGCACCAAGTACCGGGGCGATTTCGAGAAGCGCCTGAAGGCCGTGCTCGCGGAGGTCAAGAAGCAGCCGGGCGCGATCCTCTTCATCGACGAAATTCACACCGTCATCGGCGCCGGCGCGGCGTCGGGCGGCGTGATGGATGCCTCGAACTTGATCAAGCCTGCCTTGGCCAACGGCGACTTGCGCTGCATCGGTTCGACCACCTACAACGAATACCGCGGAATCTTCGAAAAGGATCATGCGCTGGCGCGCCGTTTCCAGAAGATCGACATCAGCGAACCGTCCGTACAGGACACCGTGGACATCCTGCGCGGCCTCAAATCCCGCTACGAGGAGCATCACGGCATCAAGTACGAGGACGACGCGCTGCGCGCGGCCGCGGAGCTTGCGGCCCGGCATATCAACGACCGGCACATGCCGGACAAGGCGATCGACGTGGTGGACGAGGCGGGGGCCAATCTACGCCTGCAACCGGTGGAGAACCGCGCCGCGAGCGTCACCGTTACACAGATAGAAAACGTGGTGGCGCGCATCGCGCGCATCCCGCCGAAGAATGTGTCGCTGTCGGATCGCGATGTGCTCAAGAACCTCGAGCGCAATTTGAAACTGACCATCTTCGGTCAGGACAAGGCGATCGAGGCATTGTCGGCCGCCATCAAGATGTCGCGGTCGGGGCTGGGCGATCAACGCAGGCCGGTGGGCTCGTTCCTGTTCTCAGGCCCCACGGGCGTCGGC
>DASWEO010000268.1:0-8784 GCA_036394715.1 Steroidobacteraceae bacterium | reverse complement strand
TTCGCCGCGGCATTTGTTGGATTCTGCAATCGATGTCAGCTTCGATCGAAACTTGGAAATCGTATGCGCAATTGCTCGCGCGTTTGAGTCCAGGTATCAGCCACATCCTTTTCGCGAATGCCGACGGCGTCTCGTGGTGGTCCAGCGACCCCTCTGACGCATCCCGCGCGCGGCACGCGCTCGCTCTCTTGATGGGTTCGCACACCATCCGTCCCGGCGAAATCGACGGCTTGGCGGCGGCCGAAGACGGCGCCGAATCGCGCTATGGATTTCGCATCCGCGGCGCGCTCGGCGAGCTGTTGGGCTTCGTCGTCATCGCATTGCCGCAACCTGAGGCGCGTCTCGACTTGAGTTCCGTCCACGGGTTGATCAAGCCGGCGCTCGACTGTTTGCAGAGCGAATTGTCGGCGCGTGCCGCGCACGCCGCTGCGCACGCCGCCATCGGCGAGCTGCAAGAGAACCTCGAGGACAGCACTCGTGAGCTCGATCTCTTTCAGCGGCTGTCCGAGACAGCGGCCTCCGAGGGCTTGGAATCGCTGGGACAAATTCCGACGCTGGCGAACGAGCATCTCTCGGGGGCTGTCGCGGCAATTCTCCTGCCGGACCGGAACCTGACGATTTGCCGCAGAGGACCGGGACAACCGAACGGCATCGAAGGCGAAGTCCTGGCGCAAATGCACCGCCACCTCATGACCCGCGCCCAGCTGCACGGCTGCACCCTGGTCGCCAACCGCCTGGCGCTCGACGGCTCCAATGCTGCGGTGCCATATAAGGCGATCTCGACTCCCATTCGCGATGAGACTCGAGTCATCGGCGTGCTCGCCGTATTCCGCGTGGATACGGACGGTGACTTTCAGCTGCGCGACGCGGAGGCCTTGGAATTGCTGGCCTGCAAGGCGGCGCAGATCATTCGATCGAGCTTCGATCCCGTGACCGGGCTGCTGACGGCGGCGGCGTTCAGAACTCAAACCGCGGCGAAGCTGGCCGCGCAAGACTGCGGCATGAGCACCCACGGGTTGCTCTATGTCGATATCGATCAATTGAACGTGGTCAATGAGAATCACGGAATGCACGTCGGCGACGAGGTCATTCAGAGTGTCGCCAACCTGCTGCGCCGCCGGGCTCGCGAGGGCACGCTGGTAGCCCGGGTGGGCGGCGATCGATTCAGCATGTTTCTGCCGGGCTGCGGAATCGAGCCTGCCGCCCGCATCGCCGAAGAGCTGCGCAGCGCGGCCATCCGCTTGAGCGGCGCGCGCGGCGACAAGCCGCTGCTCGTGTCCCTGAGCATCGGTGTCTCGCGTCTCGGCGACCGCGGCCGGCGCCTGGACCACGCGATGGCGGCGGCCGAGCACGCCTGCCGAACGGCCAAGGAACGCGGGCGCAATCGCGTCGAGGTTTTCTATGGTCAAGAGCTGGGCTCCGGGGGAGACCGCCCGACGTCGGGCTTCGAGGACCTCGCCCGCGCCGCGCTCGCCTCCGATTCTTTCGAGCTTTTGGCGCAACCCATTTTGCCGCTGCGTTCGGCGCCGGCCGATCCGCGCTTCGAGATCCTGTTGCGCATGCGCGCGGCGGACGGTACCCGGCTTGGCCTCGAGAAACTGGCGGGCGCTTGTCAGGATCTGGCCCGCGGTATCGATCGCTGGGTCATCGAGCACGCGATCGAGCGTCTCGCGACCTGCCGTGATCTGCTGCGCCGACACCCGGCTAAATTCTCCCTGAATTTGTCGGTGGCCTCCCTCGCCGACGCGGAGTTCTGGCGAATGCTGGAAGACCTGGTGCGCAAGAGCCGCATCGAACCCGGAACCCTCGGGTTTGAATTCCCCGAGGAGGCTGCGAGCGCGCACCTCGGCAGCATCGCGCCATTCATGTGCCGGCTGCGCGAGCAGGGAATCTCCTTTGCCCTCGACAACTTTGGCCGCGACATCGGATCGCTCTCGCATTTGAATTCGCTGCCGGTGTCATGCATCAAGATCGACGGCAGCTTCAGCCGAGATCTCCTCGACAGCCCGAAATCGCAGTCCATGGTCGTGGCCATCACCAAGCTTGCGAACGTTTTTGGCCTCGAAACCGTGGCCGGGCACGTCGAGACCGACGCGATCCGTGCGCGCGCCGCACAATTGGGCGTGGACTACGGCCAGGGCTTCTTCATCGGCAAACCATTGGCGCTGGACGACGTGATCCACGACTTGCCGCTGTACGCGTGCTTTACCACGTCCACCGGTCTTTTCGATCCCGCCCTGGGAAAAATCGCGGCGCTCGGCGGCTAGGGAGCCTGTCTGTCGGACAAGGCTCCTAGCGGCGAATCGCCGCCGCACGTATGCTGCGGTTTGATGATCACCAAATCCCGCAATGTCCGGATACTGTGCGTCGGAATGGCAATCGGTGCCTCCCTTGGGCTGGCCAGAGGGGTACTCGCGGACAAGCCGGCGGCGCCCAAGGATGACCTGCCCTGGCAGGACGCCCGCATGCTGGCCGACGTGCTGGAGCGCGTGAAGCATGACTACGTGAATCCCGTGGACGATCACCAGCTGCTGCAGGCGGCGATTCGCGGCATGGTTTCCTCGCTGGATCCGTATTCGGCTTATCTCGACGGGGACGAGTACGACGAGGTGAAGATCTCGAGTTCGGGCCAATACTCAGGCGTCGGCATCGAGGTGTCGATGGAGGACGAAGAGGTCGTGGTGGTGTCGCCTTTCGAAGGGTCGCCTGCGGCCGCGGCCGGAATCCACCCCGGGGACGTCATCGCGACGATCGACGGAATTGCCGTGAATACGGCCACCTTGGCGGACACGATCGGGCGCATGCGCGGCAAGGAAGGAACCACGGTCAAGATAGGTATTTTGCGTGAAGGCAGCGCAGAACCGCTGCAGTTCACCCTGAAGCGTGCGCGCGTCGAATTACGCAGCGTGAGAGCCGAGCTGCTCGAACCCGGCATGGGGTATGTGCGAGTTTCCCAGTTCAGCGAAACCACGGGCGACGATCTGGACGCCGCACTCAAAGACCTGCGCAAGCGCAATGGCGCGGCGCTCAAGGGACTGGTGCTCGACTTGCGCAACAATCCGGGCGGCGTGCTCGAGGCCGCGGTCGCGGTATCCGACACTTTCCTCGACAAGGGCGTCATCGTGACGGCGAAAGGGCGCACGCCGGAGTCCAAGTTCGAAATGGATGCGACGCCCGGCGATGCGCTCAATGGCGCGCCGATCGTGGTATTGATCAACGGTGGATCGGCATCGGCGGCGGAGATCGTCGCCGGCGCCCTCAAAGACAACCATCGTGCGAAGCTCATGGGACGCACGACTTTCGGCAAGGGCTCGGTGCAGACCGTCATTCCCCTGTCCGGGGACCGCGCCATCAAGCTGACAACGTCGCTCTATTACACGCCGTCCGGGATATCCATCAATCACCGAGGCATCGTCCCCGACATCGAGCTGCCGCGCGATCCCAAGCCTCTTGCTGATCCCGTTCCCGCCGACGCGCCGCTGCTGCAGCGTGATTCGGAAGTGAAGCGGGCGGTTCAGGAATTGAAGGTACCGGCCGTCGGCGGCAGCGGATCGGTCTCGGCAGCGGCTCGATTCAGGTAGCTCGCTCGTGCGCAGTACCCGATCCATAGAAATACTGTGCCTGGCGCTTGCGGCCCTGGTGGTGGTTTGGTCTCGGGCGCCGACCAGCCAACTGTGGCCGCTGCTGGCCCTGTTCTGCACCTTCGTGGTCGCCATCGTCGTGTTTCGGTCCCGCCGGTTCTTCCCGCGGCGCACCCGGACGCGCCTGCTGATCGAGTCCTGGTCGATGGTGATCTTCATCACCGGGGTGCTGTGGTTCACCGGGAAGAGTTCCAGTCCCCTCTTGAACCTGTACCTCCTGCCCATCATCTTGAGTGCGCTCACCCTCGGACGACTGGTGACTCTGCTGCAAGTGGCGGTCATCGCGATTTTCCATCTGCTGCTTGCGGCCGCCGCACCCGGCGTCGACGTGATTTCACTTTCCTACGCCAGCCAGGCGGTGGGTCAATTGGCGCCGTATCTATTGGTAGCCTATCTGACGACGGCGCTGTCGGCGGATATCACCGAGGCGCGGGAGAGGATCGAGAATCTGGCGCAAACCGATTCGTTGACGGGTCTCTACAATTTGCGCATGTTCAATGAAGTGTGGCAGCGCGAGCACGGCTCGGCCGAGCGCGACCGCGGCGTGTATGCGCTGCTGCTGATCGACATGGACAAGCTCAAGGACATCAATGATGCCTTCGGCCACGAAGCGGGGAACAGCGCCATCACGCTGGTGGCGCAATGTCTGCAGAGAAGCATTCGAAATTCCGATTATGCCGCCCGCTTCGGCGGCGACGAGTTCGCCGTGCTGCTGCCCGGCGCGTCGCCCGAAGTCGCCGACGCCGTGGTCAAGCGCGTGCGGCACAACGTCTTCAAAACCACGCTCGACCTACGCTCACGCATGATTCGCTGCAGTGTCAGCATCGGCGTGGTCAGTTATCCCAAGGACGCCCGCGATATGCGCGAACTCCTCAGCATCGCCGACCGCAAGATGTACCGCGACAAAGAGCTGCGGCGAGCTCCCGGCAGCGAGGCAAACGCCTGAGGATATTGAGACAAGAGTCTGAATGTTCTGGACTTTCAAAAAAAAGATGGCAAAGTTAGCGTTGGGTCACGCCGCGATGTGATCGACATATGTCAGTTTGGATATGTCAATTTGCCGTTTTTCGTCGAGAACTTGAGAGATAGTCAATGGCGTTCAACTCGAGACAGCCGTCCCTGTCGCTGCGCGCGATAGCCGGCCTATTCCTGGCGATTTTGGCCATGCAGGCCTCCGCCAAGGTCATCCGAAATCCCGCAAAGGCCGCCCGGGATCCCGCAAAGCTCGTCCGCGACCTGAAACTGAAATCGAGTTCCGTGCTCATCATGGATGCGAGCGACTCCTCGGTGCTGTATTCGCGGCATTCCGATGTGCCGATGCCCATCGCTTCCATCACCAAGTTGATGACCGCCCTGGTGGTCCTCGACGCCAACCAACCCCTCGATGAGCCGATTCAGATCACCGACGCCGACCGAGATTTCCCGAAGGGCGGCGTTTCGCGCCTCACCGTCGGCGCCACCTTGACCCGGGGCGACCTGATGCACCTGGCCCTGATGTCGTCCGAAAACCGCGCCGCGCATGCGTTGGGGAACAATTATCCCGGCGGGATGCCCGCGATGGTCGCCGCCATGAATGCCAAGGCCGCGGAACTCGGCATGGCAAGCTCGCACTTCGTCGATCCCACGGGCCTGTCGAGCCAGAATGTGGCGAGTCCGGAGGACCTGACCAAGCTGGTGATCGCCGCCTCGCACAATCCCAGCATCCGCGAGTATTCGACCGACACCCACTACGCCGTGAAAGTCCGCAGGCGCATGGTCGAATTCCGCAACACCGACAACTTGGTGGCCAACCCGACTTGGAACATCATCGTGCAGAAGACCGGCTACATCGCCGAGGCCGGCAAGTGCCTGGTCATGGCAGCCGTCATCGAAGGCCGCTCGGTAGTCATCGTGCTGCTGGATTCGTTGGGCAAGTACACGCGCGTCGCGGATGCCAAGCGGATCAAGACTTGGATGGAAGCGAGCGCCAACCAGCGCGTAGCGTCGATGCGCTAGCCTTCTTTTGCCGCTTCCCCACGCGGCTCGCAATATATCCGACTTGGGTCAAACCCCGTCCGGGGCCGAGCACCGCTCTTATTCGATGAGTGACAACGTTGCGGGTGTTATTCACACTTGCCGCACGCTAATCATCGGAGCTTGCCTATGCGGGAACATCTCCTTTCGATCGGATGGGTATTGTGCTTGCTGGCAGGCGCGCCGGCCATGGCCGCCGACAGAACCTTGTCCGTGACGATCTATGCCGATGACCTGGCTCTGGTACAGGACCGGCGCGACATCGAGGTCAAGGGAGGGCGGCAACGCATCGAATTCCAGGACGTCTCGGCGCAGATTCGACCGGAAACCGCGTCGCTCACGGCGGGCGACATCAGCATCGTCGAACAGAATTTTGATTTCGATCTGCTGACCCCCGCCAAGCTGATGGAAAAAGCAGTGGGCCGCGAGGTCACCATCGTCCGCGTCAACCCGGCCACCGGCGCCGAGACGCGGGAGGAAGCGCTGGTCCTTGCCACCAACGGCGGCGTGGTGCTGAAGATCGGGCAGCGCATCGAGGTGCTGCGCGATGACGGCCTGCCGGTGCGAGTAATCTTCGACAAGGTGCCGGAAAACCTGCGCGCGCGCCCCACCTTGTCGGTCACGGTCATCGGCGGCCGGGCCGGTACGCGCCCCGCCACCTTGAGTTACCTCACGCCCGGCCTCGGCTGGAGGGCGGACTACGTGGCGCTCTACAACGAGGCCGACAGCAAGATCGATGTGCAGGGATGGGTGACGCTCACCAACTCCAGCGGCGTGACCTATGACAATGCGCAAACGCTGCTGGTCGCAGGCTCCCCCACCCAAGTGGATGGAGGCGGGAGGCAGCCGAATTATTATCGCGGCCAGCAGCCCCGGCCGGCTTTGCAGCAGGCGGGTACCGAAAGCGGCAGCCGCGAGCGGCTGGGCGATTACTACCTCTATCCGCTGGCCGAACGCACCACCATCGCCAACTTGCAAACCAAGCAAGTGAGTTTCCTCGACGTTCACGGGGTACCCGCCGAGCATGGCTATGAATTTCGCAATCGCTGGCTGGGAACCGCGGAGACGCCGCAAAGCGCCAAAAGCGTCTACAGCTTTTCGACCAGTGCGCACGCCGGTCTCGGCGATCAATTGCCGGCGGGGGTGCTGCGCTTCTACATGCGCGACAAGCGCGGCGATCCGCAGTTCATCGGCGAGAGCCGCATCGATCACACTCCGATGGGGTCGACGCTATCGCTCGCCACCGGGGACGCCTTCGACGTGAAAGTGCGTGCCGTGGTCGACAAGCGCACGCGCTTGAGCACCTTCAATTGGCAGTCCGATATGCGCTACGAGCTCAGCAACGCTCTGCCGCGGCCGGTCACCGTCAAGCTGCTGCAGGAGGGTCTGTGGGGCGACTCGCGCATCACCGCCGAGAGCCAGAAGAGCACGCGGCGCAGCGCCGAAACGGCTGAATGGGCCGTGACCGTGCCCGCCAACGCCAAGGCCAGTCTCACGGCCACCTTCGACACGAGATATTAGGCGGCGTATGCGCGGGGCGACCAACCGCGGCCGGCACTCGATGCGGCTGCTTCCGGCATCGAGGTTCGCACTGGCCTGGATACTGGCAGCCACGCCGGCCATGGCCGCCGACACCCTGGCTTCGATGCCATCCGATCTCTCGGTGACCGTGTACCGCGCGCCCACACGCCGCTCGGGATCGATTACTCTCAGCGCCCTGGGAGGCTTCGCCCTGATCAGCGAAACCCGTATCGTGCGGCTGCCCGCGGGATTGAGCCGGCTGCGCTTCGAGGGTGTGGCTGACGGCATCGAACCATCGACCGCCATCGTCACGGGCCTGCCCGCGGGTGTCATCGAGAAAAATCGAGAAGGTAAATTGCTGAGTCCGTCGGCTCTGGTTGCGGCTGCGGTCGGCAAACCCGTGACACTGCTGCGGACCGATAAGAAGACCGGCAAGTCCGCACGATTGGCCGGCACGATTCGGTCGGACGCGGGAGGCGGCGTGGTGTTCGAAACCTCCGAGGGGGTCGAGGCGCTGCGCTGTTCGGGATTACCCGAAAGCTTGAGCTTCATGGGCGTCGCGGATCTCGCGGCGACACCGACCTTGTCGGTGCAGGTGCGCAGCGCCGAGCCGGTGACGCGGACGGTGACGCTGTCGTATCTGGCGCGGGACTTCGATTGGGGCGCCGACTACGTCGCAACGGTGGCGGCCGACGGCAAGACCATGGACCTGGGGGCCTGGGTCACGCTGGCCAATGGCAACGGAGTCGGATTTCCTTCAGCGCAACTCCAGGTCGTTGCGGGGCGGGTGAACCGCGAGAGCGGCGAGGTGGAACCGCTCGATGTGGGCGGCCCCATCCTCGCGCAATGTTGGCCGCGGGGCTCGACCAGCGATCTGCCCCAATACCTTCAGATCGACCGCGCGTGGCCGTTGGGAGCTGCGCGGAACCGTGCCGCCGGCGCAATAAACCCAATGGCGATGGCGGCGGCCGGCCTCGCAGAGGTGACGGCCACGGCGAAGAAAGTGGAGCAGGAGCAGCTCGGTGACCTGAAACTTTACCGGGTGCCCGAGCGCACCACGGTCGCCAGCCGTCAGTCGAAGCAGGTGCGGCTGTTGGACCGGTCGAGCATACCGATCACCCATGTCTATGGGGCGGACCTGGCGGGCGATGACGATGCCATGTCGGCTGCGGCACACTTGCTGCTGCGGACCATCAATGACGCCGCCCATCATCTGGGCCTGCCGCTGCCGTCGGGGCGGGTTGCGGTGTTTGCCGCGCGGGACGGCGCGACCTTGCTCGAGCACGAATCCAACCTGCGCGATCTGGCCGTCGATGAGGAAGTGGAAGTCGACATGGGCGACAGTCCCGACGTTCAAGTCAGGGCAGCCAAGGAAACGACCACCATCGACCCCGCACGGACTCACGAATTGCCCCTGGTACCCGGCGTTCTGCATCTGCGGTCGGCGCAAGTCGAGGCGGTCAATCATGTCGACATCGGCAACGCTCTCGGTGTGGAAATTCAATTCGAATTGCGGCTGCGGTTGCCGGAGGGCGGCCGCGTCGTCCGCGCCGACCATCCCTTGGGCAGCAAGAACGGGCGGCCGATCTTCCGGCTGACGATTCCCGCC
>DASWEO010000267.1:0-5848 GCA_036394715.1 Steroidobacteraceae bacterium | reverse complement strand
GTTGACCACGAGGCCATCGGTGCCCCACAAGTATGGCACTCCGTACACCTTGCCGTCGACCGTGGTGTTCTTGCGGACGATGTCCAAAAATTCGGGCTGAAACTGGTCCAGCTTGAGCTTGGTGAGATCGAAGGGCTTGTAGATGCCGAATTCACGCTGTGCGGCCACGATGCGATCCTGGGACGGCTGCGCGAGATCGTAGCCGGCGCCCCCCGTTGCGCGGAGCTTGGAGATCATTTCTTCGTTGTTCGACAGGGTCAATTCCACGTCGAAGCCCGTCTCTTTCTTGAATGCGGCGATCAGGTCGGCGGGCACGTAGTCGGCCCAGCTGATGATGCGCAGCTTTTGGCCGTCGGCCTCGACCTTGCCGGCCCCCAAACTCAGGGCGAGTACGAACCAGGCCACCCAGAAGTGCTTCATCGATACTCCCTGCGGGTCGCGATTGTTCTGCCAAGAAGGCGTTTTTCGTCGACCGTTGCCAAAACTCACTGCATCTTACCGAATTCTATTGTTATTTCGTAAGATACAAACGTGAGTCGATTCGCTGGCGACACCCGGACACTCCGCGGTTTGAGGACCTGATATGCCCAATCTCAAGCGACGCCACCTCATCCTCGGCAGCGTCGGCGCGGCGGGCGCCCTCGTGATCGGTTGGGCGGCCGCGCCGGAGCGCCGCCGCCTGACACCAAGTACGCCCTTGGCCGCTGCGCCCGGGCAAACCGTCCTGAACGGTTGGGTCAAGGTGTCCGCCGACAATACCGTGACGGTGGTCATGTCGCAGGCCGAAATGGGGCAGGGCTCTCACACCGGACTTGCCATGCTGTTGGCCGACGAAATGGACGCTGACTGGAATCGAGTGAAGCTCGAGCAATCGACTCTGGACGCCATCTACGACAATCAGGCGGCAGTGATCGATTCGCTGCCCTTCCAGCCGGACGATCACGGTGTCGTGAAGCGTGCGACCGGACATCTGATGGGCAAGTTGTTGCGAGAGATACCCGGACTGCTCGTTACCGGTGGTTCGTCGAGCATCACCGACCAATGGCTGCCCATGCGCGAGGCGGGTGCCTCGGCCCGCGCCATGCTGATCGCCGCCGCGGCCGCGCAGTGGGGTGTTCCCGCCGGTGAGTGCCGCGCAGAGACGGGGCGAGTGCTGCATGCCTCGGGACGCAGTGCGGCCTTCGGCGAACTCGCGGCGAGCGCCGCACGATTGGGTCTGCCGAAGGGCGTGACCGTGAAGAATCGCTCGCAGTTCAAGCTGATCGGCCGCCCGGTGCGGCGCATCGACAATGCCGCCAAACTCAACGGGTCGGCGGTCTTCGGCATCGATGTCCTGCCGCCGGGGCTCCTGTATGCCAGCATCGCCATGTGCCCGACGTTCGGCGGCAAGGTGTCGAAATTCGACGCCGCGGCGGCGCAAGCCATGCCTGGTGTGCGCAAGGTCGTCGCTCTGGAGCCGGTGGCCGGGAGTGCCCTCCTGCCGGGCAAAACGTCGGGGGGTGTCGCGGTGATCGCAGACACACCGTTTCATGCCATGCGGGCCCTGGCCAAGGTCGAGATCGAGTGGGACCATGGCGCCGCCGCCGATTTGTCGAGCCGCTCCATCCTCGATGAATTGACGCATTCGCTCGACACTCAGGATGGAAAAGTACATTTCGCGCGCGGCGACGCTGCCGGCGCGATGAAGGCGGCGGCCAAGGTCATCGAGGCGGAATACCGCGTGCCCTTTCTTGCCCATGCGACCATGGAACCGATGAATTGCACCGTTCAGGTCAAGGATGGCGCCGCGACGGTGTGGGCGCCGACGCAGGCGGCGGGTTTCGCGAACTCTGCGGTGGCGAAGGCGCTGGGCATCAAGGCAGCCAACGTCGACATCAAAGTGACTTATCTCGGCGGCGGATTCGGCCGGAGATATTTCACGGACTTCATCGTGCAGGCGGCGCTGCTCGCTCGCGAGACCGGCGGCGCGCCGGTGCAGCTGCTGTGGCCGCGCGAGCAGGACATGGCGCATGACTACTACCGTCCGGCCTACCTGTCCCGCTGCAAGGCAGGGTTCGATACGGCAGGTAAACTGGTTGCCTGGACTGCTACTTCCGCAGGATCGAGCATGGGCGCTCCGTCCTTCTTGGATAGTTCCACCGACGGCGCGTCCAACACGGCGTACGTTTTTCCGAATGCACGCATCGCGCACCAGCCGGTCGAATCGGCGGTGACCACCGGCATCTGGCGCTCCGTGGCGCATTCGCAGAACGCCTTCTTCACGGAAAGCTTCATCGACGAGTGCGCGGCCGCCTCCGGGAAGGATCCGGTGGCGTTCCGGGCCGAGCTACTGGACTCGGACCCGCGTCATCTGCGCGTGCTCCGCCGGGCGGCCGAGCTCGCGCACTGGGGGCAGCCGCAGGGCGCCGCGCCGGATGGCGGAGCGGCGAATGGCGGAGCGGCCGATGGTGCGAAGCGCGCGCGGGGCATCGCCATCCACCGCTCATTCGGCAGCGTCGTCGCGCAGGTCGCCGAAGTCTCGCTGACGCAGGATAAAGAGATCCGCGTGCACCGGGTTCACTGCGTCATCGATTGCGGTGTGCCCGTGAATCCGAACCTGATTCGCCAGCAAATGGAAAGCGCCATCGTGTACGGACTGTCGGCTGCGCTTCAGGGCGAGATCACCATCGACAAGGGTCGAGTGCAACAAAGCAACTTTCACGACTACGCGCCGCTGCGCATCGACGAGTGTCCGGCAATCGAGGTCGAGATCATTCCCAGCGAAGAGCCTCCCGGAGGTGTGGGCGAACCGGGCACGCCGCCGATCGCACCTGCGGTCGCCAACGCCCTGTACGCGCTCACAGGACAGCGGCTGCGCAGCCTGCCGCTGAAAGTCGCTTGAAACGTTGGAGTGTCCGAGCCGCAGATAACCACGACGTTTCCGCGGAAACGTCAAAATGTCCAATAGGTGGATGGCCGTGACGTTTCCGCGGAAACGTCACATGCGAGGAATGATATGACCACGCTCATCATCAACGGCAAGGCAGTCACCGTGAACGCCGAGCCGGACACGCCGCTGCTCTGGGTGCTGCGCGGCGAGCTGAAGCTCGTGGGGACCAAGTATGGTTGCGGCAAGGCGCTGTGCGGCGCCTGCACCGTGCACCTGAACGGCGAAGCGGTGCGTTCCTGCGTAACGCCCATCGAGGCCGTGCAGGGGCGCGAGATCGTGACCATCGAGGGCGTCGGCGGCGCGCAGATCGACGCACTGCGCCGGGCGTGGACCGAAGTCGACGTCGTTCAGTGCGGCTATTGCCAGAGCGGGCAGCTGATGTCGGCATGCGCATTGCTCAAGAAGACACCGCAACCCAGCGATGCCGACATCGACAACGCCATGCGCGGCAATATCTGCCGTTGCGGCACCTATCCGCGCATCCGCGCGGCCATTCATTTGGCGGCTAAGAATACCGGATGAATCCCGGCAGCGCTCCCGGACGGTGCCTCGGCCGCCGGCAGGCGTGCGGCAGGAAATCGGCCAACAACGCTGCCGGCGGCGAGGCATAATCTCACTAGTCGCGGGAATGAGAGCCGTCATGGACATCGCTCAATGGGAATTCGCTCATGTGCCGACCACCGGTGTGCGGCGGGCGCATGAAACTCCCATCGTCCTCGCCACGGAAGCCAGCCTGGAAGGCTTTGGCCGTCTCGTCGATGATCCCAAAACCTTCCCCATCGAGATCGTCCGCTGGCCGGCGCAAGGGTGGCGGCCCATCGACCCGAATTCCGGCGATCAGGGTGGAGTCACCGAGGGGCTGTTCGAGTTTTGCTGGAAGGGCGAGACTCTGTATGCGCGAAACAATGCGGTGGGCGACAGCTATCTATTCGGCTGGAGCAACTGGCCGGAAGAAGCCGCCGCCGGCGCCTGCGACCGATCGCGCGAGCGCGCCCTGATCTGGCGCGCGAACTATCATCCGGACGGCGGTCAGCTTTTCTATCCCCTCAACGGACAGAGTTTCGTCATTCCGCTGGCGCCGCCGGGAGACGATGTGACTCCGGAAAAGTTCGTGACTTTCTGGTGCGACGGCGGCCGCGGCCTGTACCTGCACCCCAACGTATGGCACGGGGCGGTCGTGCCGCTGGACGAGGAGGCCGAGTTCCTCGACCGTCAGGGCCGCGTTCATGCCCGCGTCTCGGTCGACTTCGTCAAAGAGTTCGGCTGCTATCTCGCGGCGCCGATGCGGCGGCCGCCGGCGCGGCGGCCTTGAGCGCGGCGCATGGCACGCAACAAGACAGCTTTTCTTTTCGATCTCGACGGCACGCTCATCGACAGCGTGTACCAGCATGTGCTCGCATGGAAATCTTCGCTGGATCAGGAAGGCATTCCGCTGTCGGTGTGGCGCATTCATCGCAAGATCGGCATGAGCGGCGGTTTGTTCGCGAACATCCTGTTGCGCGAGACCGGGTTCGACAACACGCCCGAGCGTCTGGAGCGGCTTCGCGTACGCCATGCCGAGGCCTACCGCGAGCTGTCGGCCAGCGTTCAGCCGCTGCCCGGTGCGCGCGAGTTGCTCGATTATCTCACCGCGCAAGGCATGCCCTGGGCAATCGCGACCAGCGGGCGAATGGAAACCGCCGGGCACAATCTCGCCGCGCTCGGTGTCGATCCGGCCAAGGTGCCGGTGGTCACGCGCGATCAGGTCAAATACGCCAAGCCCGATCCCGATTTGTTTCTCACGGCGGCCGACCGCCTGGGCGTCGATATTCGCGACTCGCTGGTGCTCGGCGACAGCATCTGGGACATGATCGCTGCGCAGCGCGCGCGTGGGCTCGGCGTGGGGTTGTTGTCCGGCGGCTACGGGGAAGAGGAACTGGCACGCGCCGGCGCCTTCCGCGTCTATGAAGATCCTGCGGATCTGCTCAGGCATATCGATGAGGTTGCCGCGCGCAGCTGATGCACGCCCGAGCCCGGCCTACGCGATGAGGGTGAGCCGCGGCGCGGCGATGGCGGCCTATGGCACGATGATGGTGAACAGGTAAACGACAAAAATGGTCAGCAGCACGACGCCGTGGAGGATGATCGTGCGCCCGGTTCGCAGCACCAGCACCGCCACGAACAGCGAGAGCAGGAGCAGCACCGAAGATTTGGCGTCTATCCCTAAGCGCAGGCGGGAATTCGTATAGAGCGACACGAAACTGACGGCGGGAATGGTCAGTCCGATGCTGGCAAGCGCCGACCCCAGGGCAAGGTTGAGACTGGTCTGCAGATGATTCGCGCGCGCGGCCCGAAGCGCGGCCAGCCCTTCCGGAAGCAGCACGATGCCGGCGATGATCACTCCGACCAGCGCTTCCGGGGCTCCCATCTTCAACACCGCCGCCTCGAGGCTGGGGGCCAGCTCTTTCGCCAGCAGCACCACCGCTACCAGGCACATCAGCAAGAGGCCGGCGCTCGAGGCCGCTACCGTGTTGCTCGGCAGCGCCGTGTGCTGCGTCGACTTCTCGGCCTCATCATCCTGCAGAAAGTACTGCCGGTGGCCGATGGTTTGGGCAAGGACGAATGTGCCATAGATCACGAGCGTCACGACGGCGATCAGTATCAGCTGACTGGAGGAATAGTACGGCCCGGGCGTGGTCACGGTGTAGTTGGGAAAAATCAGCGTCATGATGACGATGGTCGCCAACGCAACCAGCGCCGCACTGACGCCGTCGAGGCTGAAGGTCTGTTCGCGGTGCGTGAGGCCGCCCACGAGCAGACACAGGCCGATGATGCCGTTCAGAATGATCATTACGGCCGCGAATACCGTGTCGCGCGCCAAGCCGGCCGCTTCCTCCCCACCCGCGGCCATCAACGACACGATGAGCGCAACCTCGATCA
>DASWEO010000266.1:0-3529 GCA_036394715.1 Steroidobacteraceae bacterium | reverse complement strand
CACGCCGATCGACAGCAGCACCGACAGCAGCAGCACGATGACCATGGCGGGCACATTGGCGATGCCGCCGTCGAGCGGGGCGTTGGTCAGCGCATGCGGCAGATGCACGCCGAGCAGTTCGAGGATCTTGCCGAAGTAGCCGGACCAGCCGATGGCCACCGTGGAGGTGGCGATGGAATATTCCAGGATCAGGTCCCAGCCGATGATCCAGGCGATCAGTTCGCCGATGCCGGAATAGGCGTAGCCATACGCGCTGCCGGCGCCGCCGATGGCGCCCGCGAGCTCGGCGTAGGAGAGCGCGGCGAAGGCGCAGGCGGTACCGGACAGAATGAACGACAGCACGATCGCCGGGCCGGAATGTTGAGCGGCGACCACGCCGGTGAGCACGAAGATGCCCGTGCCGATGATGCAGCCGATGCCCAGCATGGTGAGGTCAAAAGCGCCAAGGCAGCGTTTCAGACCCGTATCGGCGTTGACGTCGATCGGTTTGGTGCGGAACAGGCTCATGCGTTCTCCCTGCGAGTTCTGATGATTATGAAGTCCGAGGCCTCCATCGTGCCGGAAGTATGCCTGGTGCAGGACCCGCGCGCCTAGCGGAGCGAGTTCGCGCGCGCTCTACGTGCGCAGGGCAGTCGGCGTGAGCGGCCCCAGCGCATCGAGCAAGGCCTGGTATACCTTCGGGTTGCCGGCAACGACATTGGGACCGAGGGCGTATTCCGAGCCCGCGGGAGTGCCGACGCGGCCGCCCGCCTCTTGAATCAGCAGCGTCCCGGCCGCCGTGTCCCAGGGGGACAGGCCGAATTCCCAAAAGCCGTCGATGCGTCCGGCCGCCACATAGGCGAGATCCAGCGAAGCCGCGCCCGGCCGGCGCACGCCGGCGGCCGCGGCCATGATCACCTTCAGCATGGCGAGATACTCGTCGACATGGGCGCCGGCACGAAACGGAAAGCCCGTGCCGATCAAGGAACCTTCCAAGGTGCGTTGCGTGCTGACCCGGATTTTCTTGCCTTCGAGCTGTGCGCCGTCGCCGCGCGAGGCGGTAAAGAATTCTTGGCGCATGGGATCGTACACGACGGCGTGCTCCAGGCGGCCCTTGTGCTGGAGCGCTATCGAGACCGCGAACGTGGGGTATCCATGCAGGAAATTCGTCGTGCCATCGAGGGGATCGATGATCCAGACGAACTCATCGTCGCCGCTGCGCCCGCCTTCCTCGGCGAGAAACGCATGCTGCGGGTGGCTGCGGCGAATGGTGGCGATGATGTCGGCTTCGGCCTTGCGGTCGATGTCGGTGACGAAATCGTTGCGCCCCTTGGTGTCGATTTTCAAGGAATCGAGGCGCGACAGGCTGCGCACGATCAAATCACCGGCACGGCGGGCGGCACGCATGCCGATATTGAGGAGTGGTTGCATGAGCGGGCGGTAGAATAGCAGAGCATGACGGCCCTCGTTCGCATCGTCCTCATCGATCCCAGCCATCCCGGAAATATCGGGTCGGTTGCGCGCGCCATGAAGAACATGGCCCTGACCGACTTGGTCCTGGTCCGGCCCCGCTCGTTTCCGCATGCGGACGCGAATGCGCTGGCGGCCGGGGCCGACGATATTCTGTCCGGTGCGCGTGTCGTCGGCACCGTTGCCGAGGCGATCAGCGACTGCGGGTTCATCGCCGGCACGACTTCGCGGCCGCGCTCGTATTACTGGGAATTCACGACGCCGCGCGATGTCGCGGGCCGCATCGTCGGCCTTTCGCAAGAAAATCGGGCGGCTCTCCTGTTCGGCTCCGAGCGCTACGGCCTCGCCACCGAGGACTTGAACCACTGCAATGTGCTGGTGCGCATCCCCGCCAACCCTGAGTATTGCTCACTGAATCTGGCAATGTCGGTGCAGCTCTTGAGCTACGAAATTTTCATGTCGCGCGAGCAGCCTCAATCGCGCACCCAACTGGAATTGCCGCTGGCTCCGTCGGGCGATGTCGAGCATTTTTACGCGCACCTGCACCAGGTTCTCGACGAAATCGATTTTGACGACCGTACCGGGCACCTCATGGAGCGCTTGCGGCGATTGTTCAACCGCGCTCAGCTCGACCGCAATGAGCTCAACATTCTGCGCGGCATATTGAGCGCGGTGCAGGGCCGGCGTTGAGGCCCGTGTACCTGGACCATGCGGCAACGACCCCCGTCGATTCGCGGGTGGCGGCGGCCATGGCGCAATGCTTGACCGTGGAGGGGGAGTTCGGCAATCCGGCGTCGGCGAGCCATTCTTTTGGCGATGCCGCCGGTGCGCTGGTCGAGACGGCGCGTGCGCAGGTGGCCGCTGCCGTGGGGGCCGCGCCCTCCGAGGTGATTTGGACGTCGGGTGCCACGGAGGCCGATAACCTCGCGATTTTCGGGGTCGCTCGGTATTACCGCGAGCACGGCCGGCACATCGTCACGGCCCGCACGGAACACAAGGCGGTGCTCGATCCTTGCCGCGAACTCGAGCGGCGGGGCTGGCGTGTCACGTACTTGGCGCCGGACAGCGCCGGGGTGGTACACCCCGATCAGGTCGCCGCGGCGCTGCAGGCGGACACGGTGCTGGTGTCCATCATGCAGGTCAACAACGAGATCGGCGTCATCCAGGATATTGCGGCCATAGGCGCGGTCTGTGCGCAGCATGGCGGTGCGCGTCTGCACGTGGATGCGGCGCAGAGCGTCGGCAAGATCGCCGTCGACTTTGCGGGCCTTGGGGTCGATCTCATGTCCCTGTCGGCGCACAAGGTGTACGGTCCGAAGGGCGTCGGCGCGCTGTTGGTGTCGGGGCGCGGCGGCCGGGGCGGGGACCGTGAGCGCGTGCAATTGACGGCGCTGCAATTCGGCGGTGGACAGGAGCGAGGCTTCCGGGCGGGCACCGTGGCGACCCATCAAGTGGTCGGCATGGGGTTGGCGTTCGAGCTGGCGCGCACGGCGCCGCCGTCGGAGGCCGAACGGATCGCAGCATTGCGGGAGCGCCTGTGGCGGGGGTTGGCCTCCCTCGGCGGTACCCATCGCAATGGCGATCCGGCGCGTTCGGTGCCGCACGTGCTCAACGTGTCATTCGAGGGAGTCGAGGGCGAAAGCCTGCTCGCCGCGGTGCGGGGGCGCCTGGCGGTCTCGACCGGCTCCGCCTGCACCTCGGCCCTGCAGGAGCCCTCCTATGTGCTGCGCGCATTGGGCCGGGACGACGCGTTGAGCGAAAGCAGCCTGCGGTTCGGGCTGGGGCGCGGCACCCGCGACAGCGATATCGACACGGCAGTGGCGGTGGTCGCTCGGGCGGTATCGCGATTGCGAGAGATCAGCGGCGCGTGAAATACAACGAACTGACCCTGCACTACTTCGAGACCGCTCCGGGTGCGGGGGTCCTCACCGGTCCCGATGTTTACCGCGGCGCCGCCGGCAGGCGCGAGCAGGGGACCTGGGTGCAATTCGACGTGCAAGTCAGCGGGGGAATCATCCAAGCGGCGCGGTTTCTGGCTTTCGGCTGCCCGCATACGATCGCGGTGTCGGCATGGGTTGCC
>DASWEO010000265.1:0-17027 GCA_036394715.1 Steroidobacteraceae bacterium | reverse complement strand
GCCGCTGCCCCATCAGCCGCTGCCCCATCAGCCGCTGCCCCGTCAGCCGCTGCCCCGTCAGCCGCTGCCCCGTCAGCCGCTGCCCCCGAGGCCGCTGCACCGATGGCCGCTGCCTCGACAGCCTCCGCGCCGGCGGTGGCTGCGCCCACGGCCAGTGTCCCCACCGCTGCCGCGCCACGGAGTGCAACAACCGGCGCCGGTGCGGCAACTGCGCCTGCCCGGCCGTCCGCCGGTGAGACATCCGTTCGCGCCGGCAATGCGGGGCCGATTCGTGTAGAAATGGTTTCGGATACCGTCGACGTCGAACCCAGCGACCAGGCGGCTCGCATCACGGTTCGACGAAGAGGCAACGTGCACGGCGACGCAAGCTTTACATGGTGGACGGAGTCCGGCACGGCAAAGCCTGGCCGAGACTTTTATCCTGTGATTCCCAGTGTTGAACACATCTCGGACGGCAGAGATAGCGTCACTTTGAATGTTCCGATTCTAAGTACACCTCGCGGCAATTCCAAAAGCTTCTATGTGGTGATCGACCGCGCCGAGTCGGGTGTTGCCACGCTCGGTGCGCGAAACCTCACCATGGTGACGATACAACCGCGGGACTAAGTCGGCCGTCCGGCCGACTTGAACGCCCGAAGGGGGTGCGACGCATGCGTCGCACGGGTGGCCAGGGAGGGCCACCCAGGGCTTGCGCGGAGCAGGGACTGCGCAGCGCAATGCCCCGCAGGGGCGAGGCGCGCAGCGCCGAGTACTAGATCACGCGCGCATAAAGCGACGAGTAGGCGGCGCGCAGCACATTTTTCTGCACCTTGCCCATGGCATTCCGCGGCAACTCATCGACGAGGAGCACGCGCTTGGGCACCTTGTAGCGCGCCAGCCGGGCCTGCAGAGAGCTGATGAGGTCTGCCTCCGACAACTCGGTAGAGGGTTGCGGCACGACCACTGCCGTAACGCCTTCGCCGAAATCCGGGTGTGGAACGCCGAACACGGCGCTCTCCAATACCCCCGAGAGCGCGTCCAACTCCATCTCGACCTCTTTCGGGTAGACGTTGTAGCCTCCGCTGATCACGACGTCCTTGGCTCGGCCCACGATGTGCACGTATCCGTCTCGATCGATGCGGCCGAGATCGCCCGTCTTGAACCAGCCGTCGGTGGTGAACTCGCCGCGCGTCTTCTCGGGATCTCGCCAATAGCCGGCGAATACATTCGGACCCCTGACCTCGAGCGCACCGGTGACATCGGCTCGGGTATCGACGGCTCCGGCCGCACCGGCCACCCGGACCGCGATTCCCGGCAACGGCGTGCCGACCGAACCGGGCTTGCGCACCCCCTCGTAGGGATTCGATGTGTTGATCAAGGTCTCGGTCATCCCATATCGTTCTAGAATCGCATGGCCCGTTCGCCTCAGGAATTCCTGGTGCGTCTCCATCAGCAGAGGCGCCGACCCTGAGATGAACAAGCGTACATTGGCGGTGACTTCACGATTCAAGCGGGTGAGCTGCAGCAGCCGCGTGTAATGCGTGGGAACACCCATGAACACGGTGACCTGCGGCAGGCGCTTCAATGCCGATTCGGCGTCGAATTTCGACAGCAACACCAGGCTTGATCCTGACGCGAGGACGGTGTTGATGGCGGCGAACAACCCGTGAACGTGAAACAGCGGCAGGGTGTGCAGCAAGACATCGCGACTCGTAAAATGCCAGGCCTCGGCGAGCGCGGCGGCATTGGACGCGAGATTCGCCCGCGACAGCATCGCACCCTTCGATCGGCCCGTGGTGCCGGATGTGTACACGATCGCGGCCAGCGAATTCGCACCAGGGTTCCGCGGCGGATCGGGATCCTCACCGGATTCCCGCACCAGCGCAGGCAGGGATCCCTCGCCCTCCGCCCCGAGCGTCTCCACATGGTGTACTCCGGCATGAGTCGCGTGCGGCTCGATCAGGGCGCGGTCGGCCGGGCGGATGACCGCGACGCGCGGTTGCGAGTCGCGCAGGAAATAATCGACTTCGTTGGGCGTATTCGCCGTGTTGATGGGCACGAATACCGCTCCCATGCGCAGGCACGCAAGGTAGAGCAGGACAGCCTCCACGGATTTCTCCACTTGCACCGCAACGCGGTCTCCGGACACGACGCCCCGCCGCATCAGAGCCGCGGCAAATCGCCCGGACTGGACACGCAGCGACGCGTAGCTCAATTCCCGGTCCATGGACGTCTCGAGAAATAAGCGGTGTGGATGGCTGCGAGCGGTGGACTCAATCCACTCGGCAGGATCTGTGTCGGAAACCATGGTGAGAGTATGCCGTCACGGCCGGCTTAATTCATCCGACAGCTGCATCAGTCCTCGATGATGCGGCTGTGCGCGCGGGTGTCGCGCATGGTCAATGCCACTAAAAAACTGATCCCCGACAGCGCGGAGGCGTATACATAAAATCCGCTCTCGGTTCCGATCGATTTGAACCATAGCGCGGCATACTCGGCCGTGCCGCCGAACGCCGCATTGGCGAGGGCATAGGGTACCGCTACGCCGAGAGTGCGAATGGCGGTGGGAAAGAGTTCGGCTTTCACCACCGCGCTGATCGAGGTGTAGCATGATTGAAGCATCATCGCCGAGCAGATCAGGCAAAAGGCAATCCACGATGAGCGGGTAGCCGCCACGGCGGTCATGACCGGCCAGGTGATCAGAGTGCCGCCGCCGAATGCGACCAACATCATGGGTTTGCGCCCCACCTTGTCCGACAGCCAGCCGAAGACAGGCTGGGCGATCATGAACGCGATCAGGGTGACGGCGCTGATCTCGGTCGCCTGGTCCTTGGAGAATCCTGCGGTGTTGGTCAAAAACTTCTGCATGTATGTGGTGTACACGTAGAAGATCATTGAGCCGCCGGCGGTAAATCCCAGAACGGTCAGGGCTTCGCGTGGGTGTTCGAAAAAGAGTTGGCGCATGCCTCCGCGCACGCTTCCCGCAGCCTCGGCGCGCACGAATGATTGCGACTCTTGCAGCCGCCGCCGCATCCAGTAGGCGACGATCGCCAGTCCCGCTCCGATCACGAAGGGAATTCGCCACCCCCAGGCAGCCATGTCCTCCTTCCGCAGCAGATGCTGCAGGATGATCAACACCGCCAGTGCCGTCAGCTGGCCGCCGATCAAAGTCACGTACTGGAAGCTGGACCAGAACCCGCGGTACCGGCGCCCGGCCATTTCGCTTATGTAAGTCGCGCTGGCGCCGTATTCGCCTCCCAGGGACAAGCCCTGAAAAATCCGGGCGAGGAGCAAGATCACGGGAGCCGCAATGCCGATCGTTGCCGCCCCAGGGGTCGCTGCGATTGCCAGCGATCCTCCGCACATCATGGCTACCGACAGAGTGAGCGCGGCCTTGCGGCCCACCCGGTCGGCATAGCGCCCCATCAGCCACGCGCCGATCGGGCGGGCAAAAAAACCGACGGCGAACACCGCCGCAGTCTGCAGAAGTTGCGCGGTCTGATCGCCCTTCGGGAAAAAGATCGGCGCGAAATAGAGCGCGGCGGCCGAGTAGGTATACCAATCGAACCACTCGACCAAATTGCCCACGGAGCCGCCGAAAACGGCGCTGATGCGCGAAACGCTGGGCACTCCTTCAGACATCGTGTTCGGCGAAGGCGCTTGGTTCAAGGTCTGTCAGCGTAGAACCAATACTCCGCCGAGTAGGTCTCTCGCACTTCCCCGCCGGCCGACGCTTGACTGCATCCATCCGATGGCGCATTGCCCCCAACCGTATGCAGCCGCTGGATGAACCGCACACGCCCGAACACGCCGTTTCCCGACGCCGACTTCGCACTCAACAACAGCCAGGCAACGGCGTTCGGATCCGGGCTGTCGGCCCGCGCAACGACGTCGCCGACCACCTTGCTTCCGTCCGTGCCTTCCCAGGTCGGACCCGCATAATGCCTTCCTATCTTGTTGCCCGACTGGTCGAACAGATCCGCTTCGGGTTCCTTCAGCAGCCATTCAAAGCGCGCGGCGTCATCCTTGGCGGCCCGGCACCGGTAAATCTGCACTCCCGTGGCATGTACCCGCAGTGTCAATACCGTGTTCGTCGGAACCCGCAGGGGCGGCGGGATGTCACCCGCGTTCATCCAGGGCGAAGCCGCACAGCCGGCAAGCAGCGCCGTGACCGTCGCTTGAACAAGGACCGCCATCAACCGATTTTTCGTGGACACACACCCTCCTGATTGACCCATGAGCTTGAGCGGGAAGGCCGCAGCTATTCCGCGCAATAGGATATCCCACCGTCGACACCCATCCTGACTTTCTGCAAGCGCTGCCGACTCGGCCCCCGGCCCTCCCGGGGCGATTCGAGCGCATCGAATCCGCCATGCATAGGATAGAATGCGTCCACCGCCCATGAGCCAATCCATCGCATTTCGAAATGACATCCCGTTCATCAAGGATCTTGGCATTGAATTCGTCAGTGCTGAGAACGGCCGCGCGGTGGTCGCACTCGATCTCGCTCCGCGTCATTTGAACAGCTGGTCCGTCGCTCATGGCGGCGTGCTCATGACGCTGCTCGACGTGGCGATGGCGGTCGCAGGCCGGTCCCTGGACCCCGCCGCCGGCGGCGGCGTGACCGTGGAGATGAAAACCAGTTTCCTGCAGCCGGCCAATGCCGGCACCCGACTCATCGTGTCGGCGCATGCATTCCACCGGACGAGCACGATGGCCTTCTGTGACGGCGAAGTGCGCGACACCGCCGAGCGTCTCATCGCCAAGGCGATGGGGACCTTCAAATACCTCAAATTGGACCGCGCCGTTTGAAACAGCTCGTTCTGCACCACTAGCTTCCGACAATTCCGCCGCAAATCCGAAACCGATGCCGGAACTCATCGGGCAAACTACAATTGCCGACAATCTACATTGGGGGGTAGTCCATGAAAGCAGAAACAGCATTCGCCCGATTGAGCGGGCACCAGAGAATCGCCGGACAGCTCGTACGGTCGAGCGGCGGCGAAGCGATCGACGTATGGGATCCGGCCACAGAGGAACGGATCGGGCAAATTGCGGACGCGGACGCGGCGGACGTCGATCAGGCGGTTGCGGCAGCCAGTTCGGCGCAGCGCAGCTGGCGCAGCGTGAACTTTCATCGGCGGGCCGAGCTGCTGCACGAAGTATCGAGGCGGGTGATGGCGGCGCGGCCGCTGGTGGCGGAAATGCTGACCCGCGAAATGGGCAAACCCTACAAGGAATCTTTCGACGAAGTGGCATGGTCCGCCAGCGCCATCGACTATTACGCCGAAATAGCTCGCCACGAGAATGGCAAGGTGCTGGGCTCAGCCGTGGATGGCCAATTTCATTTCACGACCAAGGATCCTCTCGGCGTGGTCGTGATCATCTTGCCGTTCAATTATCCCCTGTGCCTGCTGTGCTGGCAGGCCGCTGCCGCCCTCGCCAGCGGCAATGCGGTGATCATCAAGCCCTCCGATCTCACGACGCTGACGACGCTCCAGTTCATCGCGGCATTCGATGCGCTTCCCCCGGGCCTGGTGCAAGTCATTACCGGGGGCGGCGCCGTCGGCAAACGCTTGGTTGAGCATTCCAACACCCACATGGTGGCCTTCACGGGCGGAATAGAAACAGGACGCGTCGTCGCGGAGACTTGCGGGCGCCTTTACAAGCGGACACTGATTGAAACCTCCGGGAATGATCCCTTCATCGTCATGCCGTCGGCGCCCGTCGATATCGCGGCGCGCGGCGCCGCCTTCGGAGCGTTCCTCAATTGCGGTCAAGTTTGCGCAGCTGCCGAGCGCTTCTACGTCCATGAACGGGTTTACGGTGAGTTCATCGAAAGGCTGGTGCATTACACGAGGCAGATTCGCGTCGGCAACGGCCTCGAGCGGGTCGACATGGGGCCCCTCGCGTCGAAACGCGAGCTCACGCGGTATTTGCGCATACTCGACAATGCGACCGCGCAAGGCGCCAAGGTCCTGGCGGGCGGCGGCCGGCCGGCGCATCTCGTGAAGGGCTGGTTCGTGAATCCCACGGTGCTCGGCGATATCTCACCCGACGCGCCCATCATGAACGACGAGACGTTTGGGCCCGTCGCGCCCGTCAGCGTGGTCAAGAGCTTCGACGACGCGTTGACGCTGGCCAACCGCTCCCGATATGCCCTGGGCGCGACCGTGTACACGACCAACTTGGACGAGTCGATGCGGGCAGTCAACGAACTGGAGGCAGGAATGGTGTGGGTCAACGCACCGCTCCTCGACAATGACGCGGGACCGTTCGGCGGACGAAAACAATCCGGGATGGGCAGGCAACTCGGCGCGGAGGGTCTGGACACATTCAGACATACGAAATTGTCGATGATCGATCACGGCGCAAAGGCACACGACTTCTGGTGGTTCCCGTATTCCGACGCCGAGGCGTTCCCCGGCGGCGCCAATGACTGATCCCGCGCAGGGCAACACCCTTTCGCAGGCGCCGGCTTTGGCGCCGCAACTCGAAGCGCGGATCGCGATAGTCGAAAGCGCCGCGCCCAAGTCCGACTTCGATGCCTCCGGCTGGTTCTGGATGATATTACTGGGTGTTGCGATTCCGCTGATACTGCTGGCCGTCGGCTGGTGGGCGTGACCACGCACGCGAATACGCAGGCTGACGAGAGCGCTTGGCCTCTGCTTCCGGAGGAACGCACCTGGGGCGCGGCGCGATTGACCCTTACGCTCGCGACGACGGCGGCCGCGACTTGGTGCTATCTGATCGGCGAGTCGGTTGCGGGCTACCTCGGCTTCATCAAGGGCGGACTTGCACTCAGCGCCGGTTGCATGATCGGCATGGTTCTGGTGCTGCTCGCCGCGGGGCCCACCTGTGTGCGTTTCGGCATCGACTCCGTCGCCGCCACCAAGCCGCAATTCGGGTCCCGCGGATGGGTCGTGCCCGCGGCACTTCAGGCCGTATCGATCATCGGCTGGAATTCCCTGCTGATCATATTCTTCGCAAAGTCCGCGGTGCAGCTCTGCGTGGCACTCGGCATCCTCGATCTGGGATCGCACAACGCGGCCTTGGTGCCCGTGTTGACCGTGCTTGCGTGCGCGATCATTTTCACCGTCCTGCGCCGCGGCGCGACGGGCGTGTCGCTGGTGTCGAATATCCTCGTCGCGCACGTGCTCATCGGGCTCTGGATGCTCTATCTGCTCGTCTCGCGCCGTTGGCCCGAACTCATCGCGGCGCAACCCGCCAACGCGAGCTCCAATCACTTGTGGAACTACACCACGGGCGTCGAGCTCGGCATAGGGGCAACCCTATCCTGGTGGCCTTATATTGGGGCAATGATTCGCATGGCACCCAACGCGCGAACGATCGTGCTGCCGGTCATGCTCGGGATGGCGGCGCCCGTTCCGTTGCTGAGCCTCATCGGCCTCGCGGGCTCGCTGGTTCTCAAGTCATCCGATCCCACGGAATGGCTGCGCATCGTCGGCGGACCCGCTTATGCGATTGTCTCGCTGACCTTCGTCACGGCGGCGAATTTTGGTACGACGACCGCGGGCATCTACGCCTCGGCCATCGGCCTCCGCAATTTCGCGGCTTTGCAAAAGCACACCTGGACGACGTTGCTGCTGATCACGATAGCGCCGGTCGCCCTGGTCGGCATATTCATTCCCGAGCTGTTCTTTGCCAAATTCGGCAATTTCCTCGCGCTGATCGGGGTTGCATTCGCTCCGCTCTGCGGCATTCAAATCGTCGACTACTTCGTTCTGCGCCGTGGCCGCATCGATATCCGCGCAATCTACGTGGATGCGCCCGGACACGCGTATTATTTCTGGCGGGGCATCAATCCGGCCGCGATGACCGCTCTGGCCGTCGGTTGTTTTACTTATATCGCCTTTCTCAATCCGCTGACTTACGACTCCATAGCGCCGTACCCGTACCTCACGGCCTCGTTGCCCTCCGCGTCAGCCGCCGCTCTGGCGTATTTCCTGGGCAGCCTCCTCGTCATTCGCGCCGGCCGGGGGGCGTATCCGCGAAGGTAAATGTCCGGTAACCGTGGCGGTAGTCCCCGATTCGCCGCTATAGTGGGGAATGAGGCTCGCATGTCGTTCGTGAACCCCGGCCGCGGAACATTCCAGTTCTCGCAGCGTCGCAACGCACTCGCGTTCTGGATCGGCTCGGCGGTGGTAAGCGTCGGCGTGGTGCTGCACCTGCCGATGTTCTGGATGGCGCGCAACTCCGGCTTCAACATGTCCGGGATGCCCATGGATGCGGGCATGCTGCTCGGCATGCTGCTGATCGTGGCCGGAATCGCCGCCGCGGGTTATGGTTTATTGCCGAATCATCCGCCCGCTGCCGGCGTATGCAGCACGATCTCGCCGCCGGAAGATGCGCCGCTCTCCGCCGCGCATTGGAAGCTGATGGGCGTCTTGGCGGTGGCGCTCATCATCGACATCATGAAACCGGCCAGCCTCGGATTCGTGACGCCGGGGATGCGGACGGAATACGGGGTGGATCGGGCAACCGTGGCTTTGCTCCCGCTGTCCGCGCTGTTCGGCACCGCGGCGGGTTCCTTCATATGGGGAGCGCTCGCGGACCTGTACGGCAGGCGCGCGTCGATTCTGCTGTCATCCGTCATGTTCGTCGGGACGTCGATTTGCGGCGCCATGCCTTCGTTCTGGTGGAATGTCGCGATGTGTTTCCTGATGGGCGCCGCCGCCGGCGGGATGCTGCCGGTTGCCTACGCGCTGCTTGCGGAAATCATGCCGACGAAGCACCGCGGCTGGTGCCTCGTGCTCGTGGGCGGCATCGGCACCATCGGCGGTTATTTCGCGGCCAGCGCACTGTCGGCGCTGCTGCAGCCATTTTTCGGGTGGCGCATCATGTGGTTCCTCAACCTGCCCACCGGCCTGCTGCTGATCGCGCTCAGCCCGTTCATTCCCGAATCGGCGCGCTTCCTGCAGCACATGGGGCGTCTCGATGAGGCGCGCGCAACGCTGGCCCGCTTTGGAGCGGTTGTCAGCCTCACACAGGAAGCGGCGGCGCTCGACCCAGGCGTGATCCAGGACGCCGGCGTGCGCTCGCGCGACCCTCATCTGTTGGGCACCATCGTCGCACTCACACTCGCGGCCCTTGCCTGGGGTTTCGTCAACTTCGGCGTGTTGCTGTGGCTGCCCAGCGCCTTGGTTGCCGAGGGGCGCAGCGTCGGCCTCGCGAGCACCGTCATCGCACGGTCCACGCTGATCGCGGCGCCGACCATTGTCGTGTCGGCCTATTTGTACAGCGTGTGGAGCACCAAGGCTTCGCTCATCCTGGCGATCGGAATCACCTCGTTGGGCTTGCTGGCGATTCTGCTGCGCGGTACCGGGACGTTGCCCTTCCTGACCAATCCCGTCATGCCGCTCTCTCTTCTCATCGTCGGTTCCAGTGCGATGGTGTCGATTCTTCTGCCGTACGCGGCGGAGAGCTATCCCCTCAGAGTGCGCGGCCGCGCAACCGGTTGGGTGGCGGGCTGGACCAAAATCGGCGGATTGATTGCGCAGGCGTTGAGCGCGTTGGCCCTCGTTCCGGCGCTCGGGATGGCCGCGGCGGTGATCTCGATACCGGCGGCTCTATCCTTGGCGCTGGTCTGGACCTTCGGCCGTGAAACGCTGGGGCGTGATTTACGCGAACTCGAGTCCACGGCTGGCGCCAGGACCGATGTGCTGCGATGATGAAGCATGCATTGGCGATCGAAACTCATCCATCCCGGCGCTCACGCACCCGCTGATTTTCGTTCGCTGACGACGCCCACCTATCGCGGCTCGACGGTCGTGTTCGAGCGTCAGGCCGACGTGTCGGACGATTGGCGGCAGACCGAGAACGGATACACTTACGGTCTTTACGGCACGCCGACGGTGCTGGAGCTTGGCGCGCGGATCGCGGAAATCGAGGGAGCCCATCATAGCTTCGTCGTTCCCGGAGGCCAGGCAGCGATATCCCTGATCTATCTTGCCTACTGCAAGACCGGGACTCATGCCCTGGTCCCAATCACCGCCTACGGCCCGAACCGTGAGCTGGCCGGAGGATTGCTGAAGCGCCTTGGAATTTCAGTGGAAGCGTATGACCCGCTGATCGGCTCGGGGATTGCGAATCTCATTCGCGATGACACTGCGCTGATCTGGACCGAAAGCCCGGGGTCCGTGACCATGGAGATTCAAGATGTGCCGGCCATCGTCGCCGCAGCCCACGAGCGCAGAGTGCCGGTGGCGCTCGACAATACCTATGCCGCCGGAGTGCTCTTCGACGCCTTCGCGCACGGCGTCGACTTGAGCATGCAGGCGTTGACCAAGTATGTGGGCGGGCACAGCGACTTGTTGCTGGGGACGGTGTCCGTCGCCGGCGCCGCCGCGTATGAAGCGGTCGGTTCCGCCTACAAGCAGCTTGGCATGGCCGTTTCGCCGGACGATTGCAGTTTGGCGATCCGTGGTCTACTGAGTTTGGGCGTGCGGTTGGAACGGCTCGAGAAGACAGCTCTCGAGGTGGCGGGGTGGTTGGCGAAGCACCCGAATGTCAGCTCCGTATTGCATCCGGCTCTCGAGTCCTGCCCCGGGCATGAATATTGGCATCGCGACTTCACCGGTTCCTCCAGCATCTTCTCGATCGTTTTCGATGAACGGTTCACTCCCGCGCAGGTGATCTCCTTCGTGGATCGGCTGACGCTATTCAAAATCGGCTTCAGCTGGGGCGGCGTCACCAGCCTGGCCGTCGTCTATCCGAATCTTGATCGTCCGGGACGAGACTACGCCGGGCGGCTGGTGCGGCTCAACGTGGGACTCGAAGAATCGTCGGATCTGATCGCCGATCTCGATCAGGCGCTGAACACGATGGACGCGCCGGCCTAGGCGATGTCCATCGGTGCGGCAAGCTCTTTGCCATTCACAGCCGCCTTGCTGGCGACGCTCATCGTGGGATCGTCGGCGATTTGGGGCGCATGCGCGCTCTGGTTCCAGGTGCAGGGCGGTCAAGCGCTGAAGGCACTGAGCGTGCTCCTATGGGCGGGCTTCAGCCTCACGCTGACGATTGCCTTGTGGCAGGGACGGACCGCCGCCGGCCTGGTTACATTCACCGCGGCATTCGGCGCGCTCCTGATCTGGTGGCGGCGAATTGCGCCGTCGAACGATAGAATCTGGGCTGACGACGTGGCGCAAATGACCACCGGCACGGTCGACGGCAATCGAATCACGTTGCGCAACGTGCGCAATTTCGATTGGCGCAGCAATACCGACTACACGCAGCGCTGGGAGACCCGTCACTACGACCTCGACCGCCTGAATTCGGTCGACATGATCATGTCCTATTGGACCGGGCCGGCGATCGCGCACATGCTGATCTCATTCGGCTTCGATGACGGCGAGCATGTCGTCTTCTCCGTGGAAATTCGCCGCGAACGGATCGAGAGCTTTTCCGAGATCGGCGGTTTCTTCAAGGAGTTCGAGCTCAGCGTCATCGCGGCCGACGAACGCGACGTGATCCGCGTTCGAACCAATGTCCGCGGCGAAGACACCTACCTATACCGCCTCCGCATGCCGGTATCCGCGATGCGCTCGCTGTTCCTCGGCTACATCGATGAGGCCAATGCTCTCGTGCGGACGCCGCGCTTCTACAACACCGTTACGGTCAATTGCACCACGCTCGTCTACCAAATGATGCAACGCATAGTCGGCTATCTGCCGTTGAGCCACCGGTTGATTTTCTCCGGTTATCTCCCCGAATATGTGTACCGCGTCGGCGGTCTCGATCAGCGCTATTCCATCAAGGAGCTGCGCGCGCTCGGGCGCATCTCCGAACGCGCTCGAGGGGCCGAGCGCAGCGACACCTTCTCCGCGGACATCCGGCGAGGCATACCCGGGTGATTCACTGAGTGATTCACTGGATATCCGCGCTCAAGGATCCTGCGCGGCGGCGGCCGCAGCCAAGGTACCGAGGGCGGCGATATTCTTCATGAACTCGGGAGGGAACCCGTGGCGCGCCCGCATGTACTCGGGTTCGTTGTACGCCACCCAGGTTTTGCCCTGAGCGTCCTCCCAGGCCAGTACCTTGAGCGGCAGGTCGATCGCCACCGTGGGCGCTGCAACCATCAGCGGCGTACCGCCCTTTGGATTGCCCAGGATCACGAGTCCCGTCGGACGGAGCACGAGACCGGATCGTTCGGCATCGCCGCTGAAGTCTATTTGCGCGAATATCGTCATCCCTCGTACCCGCGCCAGTGTTTGAACCCGATTCAACACTTCAGCGACGCTGTGTTGGGTAGGCAATATCCGCAGGCCGGCAACGGCGGCATCTGTGCTCATGGCGTTCCCCCTCGAGATCGCGTTCCCGTGTGTGCGGCTGATTCTACGAGGGATCCGATAAACGCGCGAATTCGGCTCATGGTCTACCGCAAGGGCGTGAAGCCATAGGCTTTGAATGCGGCATCGCCCGCGGGCCCGCGGATGTACGCGACAAATCCGGCCGCTTTGGGCTTGGCTGCGCGGGTCAGGGCGATGGGATAGATGATGGGCAAGTGACTATTCTCGGGAAACACGCCCACCACGCGCACACGCTTGTCGACCAGCGCATCGGTCTCATACACGATCCCGAGCAGCGCCTCGCCTCGATCCACGAACGCAAGCGCCGAGCGCACGCTGTCCGCGCGCACCATGCGGTCCGACACGTCGTTCCAGACCCCTAAGGTGGTCAAAGACTCCCGGGCGTAGCGGCCGACGGGCACCGAATCGGGATCGCCGGTAGCCAGGCGGCCCGTGCCCAGCGCCTTGGCCAGGGGAAAACGAGGAGCAATCTTCACGTCGATTTTGCTGTCAGCGGGCGCGATCAGGACCAACCGATTGCCGAGCACATCGTGCCGAGTGTCGCGCTGAATGAGACTTCTCGCCTGCAGATAGTCCATCCACTCCACATCTGCCGAAAGAAAGACGTCGGCGGGCGCGCCATTTTCGATCTGGCGGGCGAGCGCGGAGCTCGCCGCGAACGAGAATCTGACGGGAATCGACGTTTCCTTCGTAAAGCCGTCCCCCAGCTCCTGCAGCGCATTGGTCAATGAAGCCGCCGCGAACACGGTGATGGGCAGCTCGTCCGCGTCCGCCGCAACGCTCGTCGAGCCGAACGATGTCAGCCACAGTATCAATCCCACGCCGACGAATTTTTTCATGATCGGACCTCATTGCGCCACGGTTATTTGTCGTCCACTATTCGAGGCTTGCGTGCCGCCCATTTGATCGGAACGGGTCGCGTTATGCTCATCGGTATACTACGACTTTGTCAGGTTCCGCAGAATGTCTTGTGGACGCGCTCGCCCGGCTGCGGGGGATCGGCGTAGGACTCGAATCCTTCCTGGGGCCGGTACGGCTGCGACAACACGGCCGACAACTTGGCAAAGGGCTCGAAATCCTGGCCCTCGACGGCCGCATTGATGGCTTGTTCGATTCGATGATTGCGTGGGATGACTGCGGGGTTGACCTGCCGCATCGCCTCGGCGCGCGCCCGCGGTTCCGCGGGGTCCCGCGCTGTTCGCGCCCGCCACCGGCTCGCCCACGCGTGGTATTCCCTTGGATTCAAGAATAAAGACCCTACGCCCGTGTCCCCCGCTTCCTCCTCCGCGGCGTCGCACAGCCGGCGGAAGGTCAGTGTGAAATCCGCCTGATTGCGATGCATCGCATCGAGCAAATCCTCGGCGAGCGCCGCATCGCCGTCTTCGCGCGACGACAGACCCAGCTTGCGGCGCACGCCGGCCAGTGCGAGGTCCGAAAAGCGCGGCGAAAATGTCGCGAGCGCCTCAGTGGCGAGCTCCACCGCCCGATCCGCACCGCCATCGATGATGGGAAGCAGCGTCTCCGCGAACCGCGCGAGATTCCACAGCGCGGCGTGAGGTTGATTGCCGTAGGCGTAGCGGCCCTGCCGGTCGATCGAACTGAACACCGCCGCCGGATCGTAGGCATCCAGGAAGGCGCAGGGGCCGAAATCGATGGTTTCTCCCGACACCGCCATGTTGTCGGTATTCATCACGCCATGAATGAAGCCCACGTGCATCCAACCGGCGATGAGCGATGCCTGGGCGCCGGTGACGGCCCGCAGCAGCGAGAGATACGGCTGCGGGTCGGCTCTAGCTTCCGGAAAATGGCGATCGATCACGTAATCGGCGAGCAGTCGAACGGCATCCACGTCGTCGCGCGCGGCGAAGTACTGGAACGTGCCCACGCGCACGAAGCTTCCCGCCACTCGCGTCAGTATCGCTCCCGGCAGCGCTTCCTCGCGGAACACCGGCTCGCCGGTGGCCACCGCGGCGAGCGCTCGCGTGGCGGGAATGCCGAGCGCATGCATGGCTTCACTGACGAGATACTCTCGCAATACCGGGCCGAGCGCGGCGCGCCCGTCGCCGTCCCGCGAAAAGGGCGTTCGGCCCGTGCCCTTCAAATGAATGTCGCGGCGCATGCCGGCGCGGCCCTGCACCTCCCCGAGCAGGATGGCGCGGCCATCCCCAAGCTGCGGTACGAAATGGCCGAATTGATGGCCGGCATAGGCCATGGCGATCGGCTCCACCCGCGGCGGCAGGACATTTCCCGAAAAAGTGGCCGCCAGCGCCTCCGCGTCGAGGTCGCCGATGTCGAGCCCCAACTCCGCGGCGAGCGCGTGATTGAATCGCAGCAGCCGCGGTTTGGCGACCGGCACCGGGTTGACCCGCGCGAAGAAGCGTTCCGGCAAACCGGCATAACTGCTGCGATTCATGAGCTCGATTGATTCAGCGGTTTGCGCCATACATGGACTCGTGACATCAAATCCCGATCGCATCGATCAGGCGGTAGGCAAAGACCGATGGCGCCAGAAACCACGGTCTCCCGTGATAGTACGGCCGCGACGGGAACGGCAGTCCGTCGAGAGCGGTGCGCCCCTCCTCGAGCCCGAGCATTTGCTGTCCGATGCGCCTGCCGAAATGCGGCGCGAGCGGCACGCCCTGGCCGCAATATCCCATGCAGTAGTAAATGCCGTCGTGTCGGCCCAGATGCGGCAGGGTATCGAAAGTGTACGCGACCCACCCCACCCATGCATGGCTCACGCGCACCGATTTCAATTGCGGAAATATGCGCGCCATCATCGTCCGCAGGCGCGGCACGCAGGCGAGCGGGTCCTTCTCGGCCAAAGCAGCCCGGCCCCCGAATATGATGCGCTCGCCGTCCGCCGACGGCCTGTAGTACACGACGACCCGCCGCGAGTCGACGATGTTTCGCCCGCGCGGAATCAGCGCGCGAACTTGATCCGCGCCCAGAGACTCGGTCGCGATCTGATAGCTGCCGATGGGGATGACTCGCCGCCGATGCCACGGCGATAGAGGACCCGAGTAGCCATTGGTCGCGAGCAGAACTTGCCGCGCGCGAACGATTCCGCGCGGTGTCAGGACTTCAAAGCCGTCGCCGCTGGATTGGATGCCGCTCACCGGACAGCGATCCAGCACCCATGCCCCGCCCTCCTCTGCACGGCGCAGCAGCGACAGCAGGAGACGTGTGGGATCGACGGAGGCATCGTCGTGGTACACGCAGCCGCCGTGATAGAAATCGCTCGCGATCTCGCCGTGCTGCTCTGTTCTGGGAACGACGCTGATCCTCTGCTCGAGTCCCCGCGGCTGGTTCTCGGCGTCCCGCGCCATTTGCCTGAAGTGCCTCGCCGTGTGGGCCCCGAAAAAACATCCCTCCTCGCGCCAACCGCAATCGTCCCGCTGTTTGGCCAACGAGCGCAGGTACGTCACGGCGTCGAGGCCTTCGCGGCAAATTCTGAAGGCCAAATCCTCCCCGAACTTCGCCTTCAAGGAATTGAACGAAGGCTTGATGCTGTGGGCGACCTGACCTCCGTTGCGGCTCGAACACCCCGCGCCCCATTCGCCGGCGTCGAGGACCAGCGTGGAACGCCCCGCTGCCGCGGTCTCGCGAGCCGCCGAGAGTCCGGTGTAACCCGCGCCGACGACGAGCACGTCGACACGGTCCGGCAACGGCCGCGCGGATGGCGGCGGCAGGTCGACATTCTGCATCCACAACGGGGTTATGGAGATCTTGTCTGGCATCTTGGAGTGCTGCGCGGGTTTGTGGGCGATCACACGGCGCTTTAGACTACCGCTTCGCCCGCCCGCCCATATTGCGGGCCGGTCGACCGGGTGGCCAGCCATGATCCGAACAGAATGAGCACGAACGCAAGGATTCCCCCTACTCCCAAGCGCTCATGCAGCAGCCACACGCCGAGCAGCGCCGCCACCGCGGGGTTGATATAGGTGATCACGGCCGCGCGCGACGCGCCGGCGTGCCCCACGAGATAGAACATCAACAACATCGCCACGGCCGTGCACACCACGCCCAGTATGCTCATCGACGTGAGCGCCAGCATCGACGGCATTCGCGCGGGAAACGCCAGCATCGCCGGGACGAGGAGCACGGCGCTCGCCACAGCTAGGCTCGCGGCGAGCGGGCCGTAGGGATCAAGCCCGCCCAGGTGCCGCTGAATGATCAGAGGTCCGATCGCGTAGCCGAGCGTGGCAATCAGCATGCAAGCAGCCCCCGCCCAGCCCAAGGGGCCTGAAATCGTGCCGAATCCGAGCAAGGCCGCGACGCCGACGAATCCCAGCCCAAGACCCAGGATGCGCCACAATCCCAAGCGCTCGTGCACGCCGAAGAACCGCTGGATCAGCGCGATCGACAGCGGCACCATGGCAATGAGGATGCCGGTCACCGAGGAACTGATCCATTGTTCACCGTACGAAATGACCGAAAAGGGAATGACGAACTCGGCCAATGCAAACGCCAAGATCGCCGCCTTGTGCTTCCCCAAGGATCGTAAGGCGCCGCGCCGCCACGCGATCGGCAGCAGGATCACCGTGCCCAGCGTCACTCGTCCGAAGGCCACCACCACGGGCGATAGTTCCTGCACCGACAGCTTGATGAAGAAATACGGCAGCCCCCAGATGATGCCAAGCGCCGCGAAAGCCCCCCAACCTCGCCAACTCACCGGTAACGCCTTCCTCAGTGTCGAATTGCAGTTGAAGCCGAGCG
>DASWEO010000264.1:0-1811 GCA_036394715.1 Steroidobacteraceae bacterium | reverse complement strand
GGCGGCCGACCTGGTCGCGGGGGTCGCCGCGCGCTTCGGCGGCATCGATGTGGTCGTGAACAACGCAGGCTCCAGCACTCGATATTCGGATATTCACGCCGAGGACGGACCGGGCGAGCGGCTGCGCAAGGTGATGCGCATTAATCTAGATGCCGCGTACCACGTGGCCGCCCACGCGCTGCCGCTGCTGCGTGCGAGGGGCGGCGGATCGATCGTCAATATCTCCTCCACCGCCGCCGTGCATGGCACCTGGGGCACGTACGGCATCGCCAAAGCGGCCGTGGAGGCGCTGACGCGGGCGCTCGCCGTCCAAGGAGCGCCGCATCGCATCCGCGCCAACGGCATTTCCCCCGGTTGGATCACCACTGACGTGACCACCGGACACGAGGAGGTGGATCGCGCCGCCTCGCTGTTCGGCCGCATGGGCACTCCTGACGAGATCGCTCGCGCCGTGGTATTTCTCGCCTCGCCGGATGCAAGTTTCGTGACAGGGCAGACGCTGATCGTGGATGGCGGACTGACCATCACCGACTACGCCTCGCTGCCCTGGCTCGAGGCCGAGGGTTCATGGAAACTATTTCCGCACATGCAGCCGGACTGTGGGTAGTTCCACATGAGCGACCCGGGTTCGCGAATGACAGCACTTGTGACGGGTGCATCGCGCGGCATCGGCCGCGCGATCGCACGCGCGCTTGCCGCACGCGGAGTGCGGGTCGCTTTGCATTACCACACGAACGAAGAAGCGGCGAAGGAGGCGCGCGCGCAACTCGCCGGCGACGGGCATTTCCTATGCTCCGCGGATCTTGGGGATGCGGCTGCGACGGCACGGTTGTGGCGCGACGTCGTCCTGGCGCTTGGTCGGGTGGACGTCCTGGTCAATAACGCGGGTATCTTCGCCGACCATCCGCCCCTCACTACGGATTTCACCGCATGGGAGGCGGCATGGCGACGAATCATCGGAGCGAATTTGCTGGGCCCTGCAAACCTATCACTGCTCGCTGCCCAGGCAATGGCTGCTCAGCCGGAGTCGCAAGGTCCCGCTTGGGGACGCGGCCGGATCGTGAACATCTCATCGCGCGGCGCGTTTCGCGGTGAACCCGATACGCCGGCCTACGGCGCGAGCAAAGCGGGTCTCAACTCCCTGAGCCAATCGCTCGCGAAGGCGCTGGCGGCGCGCGCCGTCTATGTGTATTGCCTCGCACCGGGGTTTGTCGAGACCGACATGGCGGCAGGCCACCTGGCGGGCCCCGGCGGCGCCGATATTCTGGCGCAGCATCCCCTGGGCAGGATCACCATGCCGGACGAAGTGGCGCGGACGGCCGCGTTTTGTGCGCTCGATGCTCCGGCGGCAATGACCGGCAGCATCATCGATGTGAACGGCGCCAGCTACTTACGAACCTAGCCGCGCGATCTCACACGCACGCGAGCTTACACGCACGCGAACTCACACGCACCCCATCGCCCGATCGCATAGGCAACGTTTCCAGCGCCCGTGTTCAGGGCGCACGATGACTCAAGCCCCAAATATACGCCGCGACAGCCCGTACCTGATCGTCGGTGAGCTCTGCGCCTCCCATGGGCGGCATGGGTGAACGGTATTGTTTGGGTTGCGCCACGCCGGCCGTGATCGTTTTCGCGATTGAACGGTAGCTGCCATCGCCCCAGAGCCACTGGGTGTCCGTAAGATTCGGACCGAGAGTCGTTCCCGTGCCGGCCGCGCCGTGGCAACCAACGCAGGTCGCTCCGCCGACTTGACCGTGGTAGACGCGGTCGCCCAGTGCAACCATCTCCTTCGTCGCACCATTGGGAAC
>DASWEO010000263.1:0-4259 GCA_036394715.1 Steroidobacteraceae bacterium | reverse complement strand
TTGAAGCCGTGTTTCGCCGCCTCGCGCAGGCGCTCCTCGCCGAACGGCACCGGGCGAATCTCGCCCGCCAGCCCCAGCTCGCCGAACGCGATCAGGGAATTGGGAACCGGCAGGTCCCGCAAGCTCGACCGCGCGGCCATCACAATGGCCAAATCTCCGGCAGTCTCCGCCAAGCGCACTCCGCCGACGACATTGGCAAAAACATCCTGGCCCTGCAATTGCAATCCGGCGTGGCGATGCGCCACCGCCAGCAGCATCGTGAGGCGATTGCCGTCGATGCCGACCGCCACCCGGCGCGGATTGGCGCTCAAGGCTGCATCCGCCAGCACCTGCACTTCGATCAGCAGCGAGCGCGTTCCCTCGCGCATCACGGTGATGACGCTGCCGGGAACCGGTTCGGCATGCCGCGACAGAAAAATCGCCGAGGGATTGGTGACCTCGCGCAAGCCCTGCTCGACCATGGCGAACACCCCGATTTCATTGGCGGCGCCGAAGCGGTTCTTCACCGAGCGCAGCACGCGGTAGCGGCTGCCGGTGTCGCTCTCGAAGTACAGCACCGTGTCGACCATGTGTTCGAGCACCCGGGGGCCTGCGATTTGCCCTTCCTTGGTGACGTGCCCGACGAGCAGCACCGCCGTGCCGCTGGCTTTCGCGAAGCGCACCAGCTCCGCCGTGCACTCGCGCAGCTGGGAGACCGCGCCCGGCGCCGATTCAATTCGCTCCGAGTGCATGGTCTGGATGGAATCCACGATCAGTACCCGCGCGGCAAGACCCGACGTCGCGTCCAAGATGTCTTCCACGCAGGTCTCGGCCATCAGCCGGGCGGTGGCGTCCTCGAGGCCCAGCCGGCGAGCCCGAAGTGCGACCTGTTTCAAAGACTCTTCCCCGGTGGCATAGAGCACCGGTCCCAACCCATTGAGGGCCGCCGCCGCCTGCAGCATCAGCGTCGATTTTCCGATCCCCGGATCGCCGCCGATCAGAGTGACGGACCCCGGCACCAGACCGCCGCCCAGCACCCGATCGAGCTCGGTCGAGCCGGTGGTCAGCCGGGATTGTTCGAGAACGGCTTCGGCGGCCAGCGACGAGGAGGCATCCGTCCGGGGAACCCTGGCCGATACCGGGGGTTTTCGAGTAGTCGTCGATTGGAGCTCGGCGATCAGGGTGTTCCATTCGCCGCAAGCGGGACACTGCCCCTGCCATTTTGGAGAAGACGCTCCGCAGTTCTGGCAGATAAAGACCTCTTTGGACTTCGCCATCGGCTTACCTTATTCGATTTGTGACCTTAGCATTGCAGTTACCACGGCCCGATCACCTATACTGCCGGCCTTCTGGATTTGGATTATGTCTATTGCATGCGCAAATTTGGGATGATAGCGGCGATAGTGGGCGTGGGGACCTTAGGCTCGGGCCTATTGCTCCGCCTGATCGCAAATCTGGACACCTGGCTATGGCTTCCGGGGATAGCTCTATTGACCGCCGGAACAGGGCTTCTTCTCTGGAGCCGCTTCGCCGCATCGGCGGCCTCGACCCCAGCACCGACCATCCCGAGACCCGTGGGAACCGATACCGCACGGCTGCTCGACAATTTCGAACAGCGCTTTGCCGAACTCAAGGGCCGCAAACCCACCGCCACCGTGCTGGGTGATTTGTACACGCTCGGCAGCCAGCTGGAAACGCGCGGCCGGGGGACGCAAGCCACCGCCGTCTACCGCCACCTGGCACGCTTCGACAACACCTATCGAGACGTCGCCGCCCGCCTGCGTCGTCTGATGGACGCCGAGCGCGCCAAGCCGAAAGCCGCGCCGCCCGCTCCCGACAAAGACACGCTGACGCCGGATTCCGCGGCTGCCACGACACCGGCGGCCGGCAGCGTCTCCGTGGCCGCACCGACAGCCGCAGGCTGCGCGCCCGCAGCGCCCGAAATCCAGCGCCTCGGCCGCTACCAGCTCGAACGCGAAATCGGGCGCGGCGCCATGGGGATCGTCTATCTGGGGCGTGACACGGCCATCAACCGCTTGGTGGCAATCAAGGCCATACCGCTCGCCAGTGAATTCAGCGACGCCGAGCTCGTCGAGGCCCGAGCACGCTTCTTTCGCGAAGCGGAGACCGCCGGCCGTCTCAATCATCCGAACATCGTGACCATCTACGATGTCGGCGAAGAGCGCGGACTCGCCTACATCGCGATGGAATATCTCAAAGGCCGGCATCTCAGCGACTATGCGAAATCCGATCGTCTCCTGGAGCCGCGAAAGGTGTTGGATGTGATCGGCCGCACAGCCGACGCTCTGGGATTTGCCCACAAACAGCAGGTCGTTCACCGCGATATCAAGCCGGCGAACCTGATGTACGATCCCAGCACCGACACGTTGAAAATCACCGACTTCGGGATTGCGCGTCTCTCCGGCGCCGGCAGCACGCGCACGGGCATCGTGCTCGGCACCCCTTCCTTCATGTCGCCGGAGCAGCTCGAGGGGCGAACTGTGACAGGTCACTCGGACTTGTTTTCGCTGGGTGTTAGCCTATTTCAATTGTTGACCGGCCAGCTTCCTTTCACCGCAGATTCGATGACCGGGCTGATGCAGCAGATTGCCGAAGCGCCGCACCCGCCGTTGCGAGCCTTCCGGCCGGATCTGCCTGCCTGCGTCGAGAGCGTCATCGACCGCGCGCTCGCCAAGAATCCCGATGCGCGGTACGACTCTGGGGCCCATATGGCCGCAGCTCTGGAAGACTGTCGGTCGCGAATACCGAGTGGACTGCCATGATTGGACAAAGCCCATGAGTCTGAGGGGGAAAATCGCGAGCGTGGCACTGACCGACACGGGAAAGGTGCGCGAGCACAACGAAGACATGATCGGCACCGAAGCCGACATCGGTCTCTACGTATTGGCCGACGGCATGGGGGGCTATAACGCGGGTGAGGTGGCGAGCGGCATCGCCGTCAAGACCATCATCAATCTGGTTCGTGACGCAGTCATGCGCGAGGATCTGAGCGTGCCCGACCCGGAGACCGGATTGACTCGCGCGAGCATCATCTTGCGTGATGCGATTCACAGAGCCAACAAAATCATCTACCACACTTCCAAGACCCAGCCTCAATGTGAGGGTATGGGCACTACGGTGGTATCGTGCTTGTTCCACGACAACAAGATGTCGATCGCGCATGTCGGGGATTCAAGGCTTTACCGCTTGCGCGACAATCGATTCGAGCAGATGACTCTGGATCATTCCCTGCTGCAGGAGCTGGTCGACCGCGGGTTCTACTCGCAGCAGGAGGCCCAGCGGGCAACCAACAAGAATTACGTCACGCGCGCCCTGGGAGTCGAGCAAAACGTCGAAGTGGAGATCCATGAACAGCCGGTGCAGAAGTCTGATTATTACGTGCTCTGCTCCGACGGTCTTTCGGACATGATCGAGGACGAGGATATTCACTTAACAATCAGCACCTTTAGTGCTAATCTTGATACAGTTGCTAAGCAATTGATACAACTCTCTAACGATAACGGCGGGCGGGATAATGTGTCGGTCATCATGGCTCACGTAGCCGAGCCGTTCCCCGCGCACCGGCGTATATTTGACAAAATCTTGGGATGGTTCGGTTAGGGATATGGAGTCTGAATGGCACGCCTGATGCTCAGCTTGGATGGTTCGATCCTCGCGGAATACAACATGAATAAGGAGCGCTATACGATCGGGCGCCTTCCGGACAATGATATTCGTATCGACAATCCGGCGGTGAGCGGCCATCACTCGCTCATCATCAATATTCTGAACGATTCCTTTTTGGAAGACTTGAACAGCACCAATGGCACGTATGTCAACGGCAAACTGATCAAGAAACACGCCATGCAGCACGGTGACGTGATCACCGTCGGCCATCATCAGCTGCGCTTCGTCGACAGCCAGGACGGCGACACCGAGCAGGACGAATTCGAAAAGACCATGGTCATCACCCCGAGCACTCAGGGTGAAGAACGCATCCGGCGTGTTGGCGTCGCGGTGGATCAAGCCGCCAAGGCCGTGGCGGCGAACAAGCGCCCCGGCGTGCCGGATAATGCGACGGCGCTGCCGAAAGCCAAGCTGCAGGTGTTGAGCGGCGCCTTCGCCGGCCGCGAACTCGAGCTTACCAAGGCGCTCACCACACTGGGCCGTCCGGGCGTGCAGGTGGCGGCCATCACCCGACGCGCCGAGGGCTATTTCATCGTGCACGTCGACAGCGGCAAAGAAAACGATTTTCCGCAGGTCAACGGCGTACCGATCGG
>DASWEO010000262.1:0-2269 GCA_036394715.1 Steroidobacteraceae bacterium | reverse complement strand
ACGGGCGGCGCGGCGGATGCGGGCGTCGCCGGCGGCGCCTGCTTGAATTGCGCTCCGAGTTCAGCGATCGCGGGACGGCGGCCAGGGTCGCGGTTCAAGCATCGCTCTACCGTATCGACGAATTCCGGCGCAAGATTTGCGGGCAGGGAGACGCTGTCGGAGCGCTCGCGGGACCACGCCGGCGGAGTCTGTGTGAGAGCCTCGACCAGCGTGATGCCGAGTCCCCACATGTCGCCGGCGGTGGATATCCTGCCGCTCTTGGCTTCGGGAGGGTCGTACAGCGAAGGCTTGGCAGTGCTTGCGGTGCGTTCGCCGGCGGGTCGGATCGTGTCGCTCGCCAGCTTCAATTGATCATTGACGACCAGAAAGTTTGGCGGCTTGAGCCCGCCCTGCACCAAATTCTTGCCGTGGAGATAGGCCAGCGCATCCAGGGTTGCAGGCAGCAGGTCCCGCACCTCGTCAGGAGTCAGGGGCCGGCCGGGAAGAATTTGAGCGAGATTCTGCTCCGCATGATCCATCACGACGAACAGAAAGTTGTGCCCCCCGAGTTGGCAACGGCCCGCGTCGAGAAGGCGCATCAAGTGAGGGTGCGACAGCGCAGCAACCCTCCTCCAGTGCGCGAGTTGCGCCTCCGTCAGCGCCGGGTTGGCCGGCAGGATCTTGATCGCGGCTTGGGCAACGTTTTGCGCCTTGCATTCGGTGAGAAATACCACGCTGTGGTTTGATCGGCCCAGAAAGCGGCGCAGCGGATACACTCCGTTGACAATCCGGCGCTCCCACTCCTTCGTCCAGTCTTCGGTCATCGTCATCAGAAGATATCACCAAGAGGGGTCCGCTGCCGACGCTCGATTCCACTCGTCTGTTGGCGCGCGCCGCGCGTCGACGCGCACTGGAAAATTAGCTTGCTGGCTTTTGCCCAATCCCCGTGCAATTGTGGTCGACATGGGGTCTTGGAACAACCTACTCGCGCAGCACGGCTACTCGCTGCTGATCGCCACCGTATTTCTGGAGGCGGTCGGAATACCCGTGCCGGCCGCTCTGGCGCTGATGGTTGCGGGTGGCGCCGCGGCGCGCGGTGTTCTGCAGGTTCCGAATGCCCTCGGTGCGGCCCTGCTGGCGATGCTCGCCGGCGACACGCTGATGTTCCTTCTGGGCCGATATACCGGCTGGTGGCTCCTGGGTATCCTTTGCCGCATTTCGCTCAACCCGGAATCTTGCATTTTGCGATCCGCGGATACTTTCTATCGCCGCGGCCGGACGCTGCTCGTCATCGCCAAATTCATTCCAGGCATCAACACCATGGCGCCGCCGCTCGCCGGAAGTATGAACATGCGTTTGGCGCCATTTCTGCGGCTGGATGCGGCCGGCGCGCTGCTTTACGTCGGTTCGTATTTTGGGGTCGGTTTCGTCTTCAGCGGCGCGCTCGTTGCGGTCACTCGAGGCTACAGCGAGGCAGGACGGATCTTGGGTTGGATCGTCATCGCACTGGTCGCCGTTTATTTGGCATTCCGGGCGTGGCTGTGGATCAAAGGGCGCGCTATGAGCGCCGTCCCCTTCACGAATCCCGTCGATGTGGCGCGCGACATGGCGGCGGGAGCTTATGTGTACGACGTCCGCAGCCACGGCTACTTCGACACCAAGGCAATGCGCATCCAGGGCTCTCGAAGGCTCGATCCTCATGCGCTTCATCAGCCGGATATTGAATTGCCGGATGCAGGGTCGGTTCACGTGTATTGCACGTGTGTTCGCCAAGCCACGAGCACGCGCGTCGCGCGGGAGCTGCAGACAATGCTTCAGAGTAAGGGAATACACGTCACGGTCATCAGGGGTGGATTGCGCGCTTGGGTGAAGGCCGGCTTGCCGGTGGAAGGCGTGCCGCGCGACGAATTGGCAGTCCTACCGGCATTTGAATAGCCGAGCGGGCAATCTACCTCCCTCCGTCGAGCCCGAAATGGCTCACCAAGTAATCGGCGACGACATCAAAGTCCTCATCGGAAATCCTCGCCCCCTTGGCGATCATCGAATCGATTTGCGCTTCCCACTGCTTTCGCGTGTGCCGCGACCGTGCCACGATGTCGAAGGAATGGCATTGTGAGCAGGCGCGCTCCACGTCGACCGGGCCCTCGCCGCCGGGAAGACTCGGCGGCGCCTGCACGACACCGGGAGTGATCGACAGCGCAAACGCCAGCAGCGTAGCCCCGGTGCCGGGTCCACCGGCGGCAATGACGACGTATTGCCGGCCCCGCATACGGTACGTCATCGGCGTTCC
>DASWEO010000261.1:0-9135 GCA_036394715.1 Steroidobacteraceae bacterium | reverse complement strand
CACTGCATCCATCATCATCCAGATGGCGTCGATGGTATATCCGCCCTGGGCTCAAATCCGCAAGGACGGCGAGTCCGGCCGGCGCAAGCTGATGCAGTACACGCGCTACGGCACCGTGGCGCTCGCCGCCTTCCAAGGCTTCGGCGCGGCCCTGGCGATTCAGAATTCGGGCGGCAATCTGGTGCCGAACCCCGGTCCGCAGTTCCTGTTCATCGCCACGGTGTCGATCACTACGGGCACCCTGTTCGTGATGTGGCTGGGCGAGCAAATTACGGAACGCGGCATCGGCAACGGGATCACCATGATCATCGTGGCGGGCATCATCGCCGGCCTGCCGCGGGCCATCGGCAATACGCTGGAAATGGTGCGCTCGGGTGAAATGAACCCGCTGATCGTGCTGCTGATCCTGGTGGTGGTGATCTTGGTGACCCTGTTCTGCGTGTTCGTCGAGCGGGCGCAGCGCAAGATCCAGGTCAACTATGCCAAGCGCCAGGTCGGGCGCCGCATGATGCAGGGGCAGAGCACGCATTTGCCGTTCAAGCTCAACATGGCCGGCGTCATTCCGCCTATTTTTGCGTCCAGTCTGTTGGTATTCCCGGCGACGATCGCGCAGTTCTTCGGCAATAGTCCGAACCCCAATGCCATCCAGAGAACCCTGCAAAAGGTCGCAGTCGTCCTGGGCTATGGTCAGCCGCTGCACGTTTTACTGTTCGCCTTGCTGATCATCGGGTTTGCGTTCTTCTACGTCGCCTTGGTGTATGACGCGCGGGACACGGCGGAAAACCTGAAGAAGGCGGGTGCCTTCATTCCCGGGATTCGTCCCGGCCAGCAGACCGGCGACTACCTGGACAAGGTACTGACCCGCCTGACCCTGTGGGGCGGCCTCTACATCATGGCGGTGTGCTTGCTGCCTGAAATCATTCGTATGGTGAATCCGAGCGTTCCATTCCAGTTCGGCGGCACCTCGTTGTTGATTATCGTCGTCGGTGTCATGGATTTCGTCGCCCAGACGCAGTCGCATTTGATGTCGCACCAATATGAGGGCCTGATGAAAAAGGCCAGCCTGCGGGGCATCGGGAGTAAGAAATGAAAGTTCGTCCTTCGGTCAAGAAGATCTGCAAGAACTGCAAAGTCGTGCGGCGCCGCGGCATCGTGTACATCATTTGCTCGTCCGATGCGCGGCACAAGCAGCGCCAGGGGTGATTCAGGCGCTTCGCGCCACCTATAAACGGGTCGAGGCGACCCGTGAGAAATTGATGTTAAGAGGGCTTTCGTATATGATTACCTGCTTTTTCGCGTGCGCGATGGTGGAGAGCTAGATGGCGCGTATCGCCGGCATCAACATTCCGATGAACAAGCATGTGGTCATCGGTTTAACCCACATTTTTGGCATTGGAAACAGCCGCGCGGCGCGCATTTGCGACGCAGCCGGTGTGAAGTACAGCGTCAAGGTGAAGGATCTTACGGACGCCGAAGTCGCTTCGCTGCGCTCCCAGGTGGCTAAATTCGCGGTCGAGGGCGATCTGCGGCGCGAAGTGTCGATGAACATCAAGCGCCTGATGGATTTGGGCTGCTACCGCGGCATCCGGCACCGCAAGGGCTTGCCGATGCGCGGCCAACGCACGCGCACCAACGCCCGAACCCGCAAGGGACCGCGCAAGCAGGCCGTGAAGATGAACGCCCCCCCGGGCAAGGTTTAATTAGGGTTATCGGACGGGGTATATCGGGCGGGGTCGCCTCGACCCCGTAAATCCGGCGCGTAGCGCCTAGATAACGAGCACCGTCCAAGAGAAGGTTATATGGCAGATCAGAAGCAAACGACTCAAAGCACCGCCGGAGCGGCCAAGCCGGCACGTAAAAAGGTGCGGAAGAACGTGCTGGATGCGATCGCGCACGTGCACGCTTCTTTCAACAACACCATCATCACCATCACCGATCGGCAGGGCAATACGCTGTCCTGGGCGACCTCCGGTGGATGCGGTTTCCGCGGTTCGCGCAAATCGACCCCCTTCGCGGCCCAGGTTGCCGCGGAGCGCGCGGGCACCGCGGCGCAGGAGCATGGCGTGAAAAACGTCGAGGTTCGGGTGATGGGTCCCGGCCCGGGCCGCGAATCCGCCGTTCGTGCGTTGAACGGGTGCGGGCTCAAGATCACCAACATTGAAGACGTGACTCCCATCCCCCATAACGGCTGTCGTCCGCCGAAAAAGCGTCGCGTCTAGCGTTTGTCCAGGCTTAGGCTCAAGGGTTTGTAATGGCAAAATATACCGGTCCGAAGTGCAAGCTGTCTCGTCGCGAGGGAACCGATCTGTTCCTGAAGAGCGGTGTGAAGCCTCTCGAGTCGAAGTGCAAGCTTGAAGTGCCGCCGGGCGGCGTGAAGAGCGAACGCAAGCAGCGCTTGTCGGAGTACGGTTTGCAGCTGCGTGAAAAGCAGAAGCTGCGCCGCATGTACGGCGTGCTGGAGCGCCAGTTCCGCAACTACTATCAAAAGGCGGCCGGCCGCCCCGGTGCGACGGGCGAGACCCTGCTGCAATTCTTGGAATGCCGGCTGGACAATGTGGTCTACCGGATGGGTTTTGCGGCGACACGGGCGGAGGCGCGCCAGCTGGTGAGCCACAAGGCCGTCGCCGTGAACGAGAAGCTGGTCAACATCGCCTCTTACCAGTGCAAGGCCGGCGATGTGGTCAGCTTGCGCGAGAAGGCGAAGAAGCAGACTCGCATTCAAGCCGCCCTCACGATTGCCGCGCAAGTCGGCTTTCCGGATTGGGTGGAAGTGGACGACAAGAAGTTCTCGGGAATTCTGAAGTCGGTTCCCGATCGGCAGGAAATTCTGCCCGATATCAACGAGAGCCTGGTCGTCGAATTGTATTCTAAGTAACGCATCGCAGCGCGACGCTGTGTTGTACCCGGTAAGTTAACGTAGGTGATATCCATGCAGGGATCGATCAATGAGTTTCTGAAGCCGCGGGTCGTCAAAGTACAGCCCGTGTCGCCGCGCCATGCGCGTATCGTGATCGAACCGTTCGAACGCGGCTTTGGTCACACGTTGGGCAATGCCCTGCGCCGCGTACTGTTGTCCTCGCTGCCGGGCGCCGCCATTACTGAAATCGAAATCGAAGGTGTGCTCCACGAGTACACCGCCATCGAGGGTGTCCAAGAGGACGTCGTCGACATTTTGCTGAACCTCAAAGCGGTGGCCATCCGCATGCACACCCGCGACGTCGCCGAGGTGCGCCTGCACAAGAAGGGTCCGGGCCCCGTGACGGCCGGCGATATTGCCGGCGACCACGATATCGAGATTTTGAACCCGGATCTCGTGATCGCGAATCTGACCAAGGCCGGCGAATTGTCGATGTCGCTGAAGGTCGAGCGCGGACGAGGTTATCGGCCGGCGGCGCAGCGCATGGCGTTCGAAGAGCAGACGCGCGCCATCGGCCGGCTGCAGCTGGACGCCTCATTCAGCCCGGTGCGCAAGGTCACGTATAACGTCGAAAGTGCACGCGTCGAACAGCGTACCGATCTCGACAAGCTCATTCTCGATATCGAAACCAACGGCACCATCGATCCGGAGGAGGCGATTCGCCGCGCCGGCGGAATCCTCAAGGACCAGCTGTCGGTATTCGTCGACTTGCAGGGCCAGGATGAGTCGACCACCAAGGCCACCGAAACGCAGTTCGATCCCATCCTGCTGCGTCCGGTCGATGAGCTGGAGCTCACGGTGCGCAGCGCGAACTGCCTCAAGGCCGAGAACATTCATTACATCGGCGACCTCGTGCAACGCACCGAGGTTGAACTGCTGCGTACGCCGAATCTGGGCAAGAAGTCGCTGACCGAGATCAAGGAAGTGCTCGAAAGCCACGGTCTGACGCTCGGCATGCGCATCGACAACTGGCCGCCGCCGGGATTGAAGCGCGACGACGAGCGCGACGGCATTTAGCTTAGAGATTTTCGACAAGGGCATAAGATCATGCGGCACAGAAACAGCGGGCGCCAACTCTCGCGCAACTCCTCACATCGTCATGCGATGCTGCGTAACATGGCATCGTCCCTGCTGCGTCACGAGGCCATTCGCACGACGGTGCCGAAGGCCAAGGAACTGCGCCGCGTGGTCGAGCCGCTGATCACCCTGGCCAAGGTCGATTCCTTGGCCAAGCGGCGTCTGGCGTTCTCGCGTTTGCGCGACTTGAGCGTGGTGGAAAAGCTGTTTGCCGATCTCGGACCTCGCTTCAAGGCGCGGGCCGGCGGATATACGCGAATCCTCAGAATGGAGCCGCGTCCCGGTGATTCGGCGGATATGGCCTTGATGCAGCTGGTTGACGCGGCAACGGTACCCGCGGAAAAGACCGAGGACACGAAGGCCGCCAAGGCACCGAAGAAGTCCAAAAAGGCCGCGCCCGAAGCAGAGGACGCGGCGGCCGCACCCAAACGCCGTAAGGCCAAGGCTGCCGCCTAGTACCTCACGCGGCGGTGGGTGAGGCTCCTATCGCCGCGCGGCGGGCGTGAGGCTTGCGTAAAGCGCAGCCAGCCGCTGTGCCATCTTTATCGAGGCCCAGGTTTCGGCATACCGGCGGGCTTGCGCGCCGAGCGCGCTGAGTGCGCTGCCGTCGGCCAGCAGACCGCTGACCACCTCGGCGAACCCCTTCCTGTCGTTCGGCGCGTGGCGGCAACCCAGGCCCGGTCCCAGAATATCGATCGTTCCCATGCGCGGGATGGCCACCACCGGCACGCCCTGCGCCATCGCCTCGAGCAACACCAAACCCTGGGTTTCCGTCAAAGAGGAAAACACGAAGACATCCGCCGCGCTGTAGCAGTCCTGCAGTTCGCCGCCGCGGTCGAAGTAACCGAGGAAACGCACGGCACCATTCAACCCCAAGCGCGTCGTCTGCGCGCGCAGGCTGTGCGCGGCCGGGCCTTCACCGGCGATCAAGAGCAGCGCGTCGGGACTACGTTTTCGCAGTTCCAGCATCATCTCGAGCAGGAATCCGATGTTCTTTTCGTGTGCGGCGCGGCCGACGAACAGGAGCAGAGGCCGCTTCTCCTCGAGGCCATGGCGGCGGCGAAATGCGCTTCCATCTCCCGCTTGAAAACGCTCGGCCGGAAGCCCGGTGGGCAAGATCTCGATGCGGCTGCTGATGCCGTACGTCAGCAGAGCCTGCTGCATGGCCTGCGAGGGCGCAATGACGGCGTCCAGCTGATTGCACTGGGAACGGCTGAAGCGGCGCGCCAGGCCGCCGGTAATTCTCCGCGATAGGAGCGGCACGTAGTGATGCAGGTACTCTTCGAACAGCGTGTGATACGTGGCAACCACGGGCGCGCCCTGCTCCCGGGCGAATCGAAGCCCCGCATAGTGCGCGAGAAAGGGGGTGTGGATATGCACCACGTCGAACTTGCGTTGAGTGAGCGCGGCGAGGGCTCGGCGCAAACCGCCGAAGGACATGATGCGATCCTCCGGGTCCCGCGGCACGGCTCGAGCCGGCACTCGGTGTATCGATGGATCGGGCGTTTCACGCGGATCGGCCGAGCCCCTTGGATATGATGGGGCGACCAGCACCACCTCGTGCCCCAACGCAGTCAGGTCACGGCGAAACGTGTCTATCGAGGTGGAAACACCGTTTACTCTCGGAAAAAAGACATCGGAGATTTTGAGGATGCGCATGACGGATGCGAGGGTGGAAGCTACGCCGCCCTTGCAAACGCGTCTCGAGTCATGTTTTCGGGCCGGGCTGCGGTGGCGACGACATTGTCTTCGATTCGAATGCCGCCAAAGGGCCTGAGCTCATCGACCACCGCCCAGTCGATGTGGGCGCGCCGCGAATCGGCGTGCGCCGCGGCCAATAAGGAATCGATCAGATAAATGCCCGGCTCCACCGTCACCACCACCCCGGGTTCGAGCATGCGGGTGAGACGCAGGTAGGGATGCCCCTCGGGCCGCTGCCGCTCATGCCCCAAGGTGTCGCCCAGGACGCCGCCGACATCGTGCACCTGCAGACCCAGCAAATGACCGATGCCATGAGGAAAAAATACGCCGGTAACGCCCAGTTCCAACGCGGCCTGCCCCGGGAGCTTCGTCAGTCCCATCCGCTGCATGACGTCCCCCAAGGTACGGTGCGCGGACAGGTGCACCTCTCGATAATCGCGGCCGGCGACGATCTCGCCGCAAAGTTCCTGCTGTGCCGTATCCAGGGCCGCCACCAGTTCGGCAAAGCGGCCGGGGAAGGCCGCGTAGGTGCGCGTGATATCCGCCGCATAGCCGCGATATTGGGCGCCGGCGTCGATCAGGAAAGAGCGCAGGGATTGCGGTGAAGTACGCTCCAGATGCTGGTAATGCAGTACCGCGGCATTCTCGTTGTATGCCACGATGTTGTTGTACGGCATCTCTTCTTCGCGCTGGACGCAGGCCTCCAAATAGCGCATGTGGGCGTCATATTCGGACCCCCCGCGGCGAAATTCGGCCAATGCCGCAAGGTGCCCTCGAGCGCCGAGTTCGCTCGCGCGGCGCATGCATTCGAGCTCGTAGCTCGTTTTGACGGCGCGATCGTAGTGCAGACGCGTGAGAAGATCCGGCGGATTGATGCTGGCAGGATCGGTCCCGGCTGCGAAGGCGTCCGGGCCAATGTAGGCGACGCGGCCGAGGTTCGCCCAATGAGCGCTCGCTTTTGATGGCTCATCCATGGCAATCAAGTCGACCTCAGCCGTCCACGGCGCCTGGGGAAGCCTGGCCGGCTTGTGCCAATAATCGGTGGGTTGGTAGAAGAGGACTTTGGGCCGCGCGCCCGGCACGGCCACCAGAATGCAGCGCGGATTATCCACGATCGGCACCCAAGCCTTGAAATGGGGATTCACCTTGTAGGGATAGTCCTGATCGTCCAGGAATTGCGTCGGCGGAGAGCCCGCATGGATGACCAACGCGTCGAAGCCGCTCGCTGCGAGCGACTGCTCCGTGCGCCGCATGAGCGTCTGCAAATGCGGCTTATATAGCTGATCGAGACCGGATTCGCTCACATCTCCTCCCACCTGCTTGGCCCGCCTAAAGTATGCGCCAGACGGCTCGGCGGCTATAGATCTTTAACCCCACTCGCGATTCCAAAGCGTTAAAGGCGCGGCATGGTTCGCGAAAGTGATATGAAAATGAGGCGAAACCCTCTAAAATCGCGGCGGAGATTTGGGTGAAGGCCCAATAACACGCTCGGCCTTAAAATTTTATTTAATATTTCTGGGGTATCGATACGATGAAGACTAAACTTGCTTTAAGCGCTTTTGTCGCAGCATTCGTGCTGAGTGCCTGCGGCAGCAAGACCGAGGCTCCCGCTCCGGCTCCGGCTCCGGCTGCTGAAACGCCTGCTCCAGCCGCCGCGCCGGGCGCCGGCGACGCTGCCTCAGCTGCGAGCTCAGCCGCCGAAGCAGCATCCGCTGCGAAGCCGTAATTCGGTTCGATAGCTGATCCACATGCCCGGGCGGGCGGCCTTCAGGCACGTTCGTCCGGGCTGTGTCTTTTCTTGAGATGGGGTTTCGTTGCTAGTCAGTATTCGCGACTGCCGACACTCGAAGAAGGATCGCCAGTGGATCCAAAGCGTCTACGGCGAATACATCGATTCCCTGGCCGATCTGAATACAGGCCTATTTTCCGTCATCGGCGCCGATAATCCGCGCGAAGACGAAATCTTCGCCAACTGGTTCTCCAACGATCACTCGCACCCCCTGCTGATTCTCAAGGGGTCCGATCCCGTGGGCTTTGCGCTGGTGACACGCCCGCAGATTCCGGCCGCGGGTGAGCCGGCCGCGGATTATCGAATGTCCGAGTTCTTCGTGCGCAAGCAGCACCGGAGAGCCGGCATGGGCCGCGACGCGGCCACCCTGATTTTCGACCGATTTGCCGGCGACTGGCTAATCGTCGAATATCTACGCAATCCGGGCGCCGTGGCGTTTTGGCGGCGGGTGGTCGCAGGCTATTGCGGCGGCAGCTATACGGAGCGCTCGCGCCATGGCGAAGTCCAGCAGCGGTTCAAAAGCCGGGGGTTGTCAATGCGCTGACGCGCAGAATCTACGGGGTCGAGGCGCATTGCGCTGCGCTGTCCTGCTCCGCGCAAGCCCTGGGTGTCCATCGATGGCCACCCGTGCGACGCAAAAGCGTCGCACCCGTCCGATAGGGTGGCTGCAGAAGCAGGAATTGTGGAGGACTACCCTCAAGAATGGGCGGGGCCGGTCGATTTCTTGGGTTCGGGCCGGTATTTCGGCGTGACTGCGGCGTAGTGTTAATGTGAGCGCGAATTTGACAAATACAGCACCGCAAACCGCGTCCACCGCGGCATTTGACTTCGTCCGCACCCTGGCGGCCGAGTTGTCCGTCGGAAATGTGGATCTGCCCTCATTTCCTGAAATAGCGGTCCGGGTCAGACGGGTCTTGTCGGACCCGAAATCGTCGGTCGAGCAGGTGGTTCGGGTCGTTGGATCCGAGCCGGCCCTGGCGGCACGCCTGCTGCGGATTTCAAATTCCGCGTCGCTCAATCGCAGCGGCCGCGCCGTGACCGATCTGCGCACGGCGATCAATCGCATCGGCTACAACATGGTGCGCAGCGCCTCGATCTCCTTTTCCATGGCCCAGATTCGCAAGAGCAACAAACTAGCCGGCCTGGAGCACCACCTCAACGATCTCTGGCAACGCAGTACCGCGGTGGCTGCTTTCGCCTATGTGCTGGCGAGGACTTGCACCAAGGTCAATCCCGACGAAGCCATGCTGACGGGCATGATGCACGGAATCGGCAAGCTGTACGTGTTGACGCGGGTGATCGACCATCCGGAACTGTTTGCCAGCAACACCATGCTGAACCAAATCATCAACGAATGGCACGCCTCCATCGGCAAGGCCATTCTGGAAAATTGGAAGTTCCCCGAGTCGATGGCGCAGGCGGTGGGCGACCAGGCAGACAGCCGGACCGAGGATGGTCCCCCTGATTTGGCGGATGTCATTGCGGTCGCGATTATCATGGCATCGCACACCGAGGATAACGCCGGCCTTGAAGCCGCGTTGAGCGGCCTGGGAGCCGCCAAACGTCTCGGCTTGGATGGCGCACAAACTCAGGCAGTGATGCACGAATCCGCCGCCGAGGTCAGTGCACTCAGTGAGGCTCTCGGGGATTA
>DASWEO010000260.1:0-7112 GCA_036394715.1 Steroidobacteraceae bacterium | reverse complement strand
GCGCTTCGCGCGCGATGGGCGCGCCGCCGCCGCCGTACTCGAGTGCGCCGCCAAAATGTTTCGTGATGAAGCTCGCGGCCCGGCTCGCGATGTTGACGTACTTGCCGATCAGGTCGCTGTTCACCCGCGCGACAAAGTCGTCCGGATTGAAGTCCAGATCCTCGACGTTGGAATTCAGCTTGGCGCTGATGTAGTAGCGCAGCCACTCCGGATTCATCCCGATCGCGAGATATCGCAGCGGGCTGATGCCGGTCCCACGGGACTTGGACATCTTCTCGCCGGATACCGTGATGAAGCCATGCGCATAGACGTGATCGGGCACTTTGTAGGGAGCTCCCGCGAACTTCAGCATGGCCGGCCAGAACAGTGTGTGGAAGTAAATGATGTCCTTGCCGATGAAGTGCAGCTGTTCCGTGTCGGGAGCCGCGAGAAATTCCGCGAAAGTCCGATTCTCGCCGCGCGCGCGTGCCTTCCCGGTATCGAAGTAGTTCTGCAGTGATGCGAGATACCCGATCGGGGCGTCCAGCCACACGTAGAAATATTTGCCGGGCGCGTCGGGGATCGGAATGCCGAAGTAGGGAGCGTCGCGGGAAATGTCCCAGTCGCCGAGCGCTTCGTCGCCCTTGCCCGAGAGCCACTCGCGGGCCTTGTTGACCACTTGCGGCTGCAGCCGCTCCGGCGTGGCGAGCCATCCACCGAGGAATTCGACGCATTTGGGATCCGACAGCCTGAAGAAATAGTGGTCGGACGTTTTCATGAGGGGCTTCGCGCCCGACAGCGTCGAGTAGGGATCGATCAGGTCGGTGGGCGAATTGACGATGCTGCAGACTTCACAGGCGTCGGCGTACTGGTCTTTGGCGCGGCAGTTGGGGCATTCACCCTTGATGTAGCGATCCGCCAGGAACATGGCCTTGACTGGATCGTAGAACTGCTCGATCGCCTTGACGTAGATGAGTCCCGCGGCTTTCAGCCGGCGGTAGATGTCCTGGGACAGCGCCTCGTTCTCCGGCGAGTCCGTCGAATACCAATGATCGAAGCCGATGTGAAAGCCTTCCAGGTACCGGGGCCGGTCCGCAGTGACGCGCGCGACCAGTTCCTGGGGGGAGACGCCCTCTGCTTCGGCCTTGAGCATGATCGGCGCGCCGTGCGCGTCGTCTGCGCAGACGAAATGCACGACATTTCCGAGCATCCGCTGGAAGCGGACCCAGATGTCGGCCTGGATGTATTCCATGATATGCCCGATGTGGAACGGGCCGTTGGCGTAGGGCAGGGCGGTGGTGACGAAGAGTTTGCGGGTCATCCGCACAGTTTACAGCGCGCGGCAGCTTTTCGCAGGCGCGATCAGGCGCCCGCGATCGCAGAGATCGCCACGATCACGGCGGTGACGGCGGTCGCGCGGGCCTGGCGGCGATGTCCGCCGCGGCGCTTACGACGCCTCGCGGAACTGCTCGAAGCGGGATTTGTTGATCGCCTTTTTGAAGGCTTCTTTGCCGGTGATCTGCCGCTGATCCATCAGCGCCTGAATCGCCGTATCCATCAGCCGCATGCCGACCGTAGAACCGCTTTGCATCGCATTTTCCAGCTGGTCCATCTTGCCCTGCCGGATCAAATTCGCGACCGCCGGCGTATTGACCAGGATCTCCAGGGCGGCGACGCGGCCCTGCTTGTCCGCTTTGGGGATGAGCTGCTGGGATACGACGCCGCGCAGGCTGGTCGAGAGCATGGTGCGCACATGGGGCTGCTTGTCCGCGGGGAACGCGTTCACCAAGCGATCGACCGTGGCCGCGGCGCCGTTGGTATGCAGCGTACCCATCACCAGAATGCCCATCTCCGCCGCGGTCACCGCGATGCTCATGGTCTCGAGGTCGCGAAGCTCGCCCACCAGAATGACGTCAGGATCCTCGCGCAGTGCCGATAGCAGCGCGCTCGAAAACGAGGTTGCGTGCACCCCGATCTCGCGTTGGCTGATCAGGCAGTTCTTGCGCAGATGCACGAACTCGATCGGGTCCTCGATGGTGAGAATATGGCCCTTCTCGCGGCTGTTGATGTCATCGATCATCGCCGCGAGCGTGGTGGACTTGCCCGAGCCGGTTTTGCCCGTGACCAGGATCAGGCCGCTGTTGATGTTGCAGAGATTCATCACGGCTTCCGGCAATTTGAGCTCCGCCGCCGTGCGCGCCTTCGACGGAATCGCGCGGAACACCGAGCCCATGCCGTTCAACTGGCGCATCACATTGACGCGGAACCGGGCGACGCCGGGTATGCTGTAGGCGAAGTCCGTACCGTCTTTGGCTTCAAAGCGCTCGACCGACAGCTTCGGCATGATTTCGTACAGCGTGGTCTTGACCATCTCAGCCGCGAGCGGCGTAGGGTCCAGTGGCTTCAGTTCGCCGTACTGCCGTACACGCGGCAGATCGCCCGCTAAGAAGTGCAGATCCGACCCATTTCGCTCCAACACTTGATTCAGATAGGTGTCGATGGCTGGCACGGGATTCCCTAGGTGCTGCTCACGGGCTCGGCGGGCGGGGCTCCCGCCATGTCGGACACGAATCGCTGGAACTGGCGTTTGTCGGAAGCGTAGGTGCACGCGTGCTCGGGATCGACTTCCTTGGCGTTGATGGCCGCGAGCAATGCTTGATCCATCAATTGCATGCCGTATTCCTTGCCCATTTGCAGCTGGCTCGGAATCTGGTGCGATTGATCGGTCATGATGAGCTTGCCGATGGCCTTGGTGAGCACCATGATTTCGCAGACGGCGCGCCGCGAGCGCTGGTCGGGACTCTTGATCAGCACCTGGGTGATGACGGCGATGAGGCTCTGCGAGAGGAAGCTCTTGGTTTGCTCGCGCTCTTCGGTGGGCAGCGCATCGATGATGCGGTCGATGGTCTTGGTGGCGCTGGTCGTGTGCAGGGTACCGAGCACCAGATGACCGGTCTCGGCCGCGGTCATTGCCATGGAAATGGTTTCGGCATCCCGCAACTCGCCGACCAGGATGACGTCCGGATCTTCGCGCATGGCCGCGCGGACGCCCTCGGCGAAGGACGGCAAGTGCGTACCCAACTCTCGCTGAATGACTTGGCTCGACTTGCTGCGGTGAACGAACTCGATCGGGTCTTCCAAGCTGATGATGTTGAGCGAGCGGGTCGAATTCAGGTAGTCGATCATCGCGGCCAGGGTGGTGGACTTGCCCGTGCCGGTGGAGCCGGTGACCAGGATCATTCCTTGGTGGTAGTCGCACAGCTTGCGGACGATGGGCGGCAACCCTAGCTGTTCCATGGTCGGCATCTGAGTGGGAATGGCGCGGAAGGCCGCGCCCATGCCGGTCTCCTTGCGATATACATTGACTCGAAAGCGGCCGCCCTCCGACGATACATACGAGAAATCGATGTCGTTGCCTTCGCGCAGGTGTTTCTGCTGGTTCTGGGTCAGCACTTCGGTGATATAGCCCTCGAGCTCCGCTTCACCCAGCTCGCGAAACTTGATGGGCATGAGATCGCCGTGCATGCGCAACATCGGCGGTACGCCCACGGCCAAATGCAGGTCCGAGCAACCCTGAGCCACGCCCAACTTGAGGAATGCGTCGATTCTTGCCATAACGTGTAAGGCTACCCGTAAGCAATTGGATTTTCGAGCGTTTAGGCCAGAATCAAGCCATAAACGTGAGGTGCGTCAACCCCTGGCGTCCTGTTCCGGCAATAAGGGACTTGCCGGGACAGGCTCCTAGAGGAATTTCTCGAGCGACAGGCGCAGTTCGTCCATGCTCTGCGCGCGCTTGGCCTTGTCCAGCGCCATGCATTTCATGACTAAGTTGTTCAATTCCAACGGCAAATCCTTGTTGATATCGATGGGCGGACGCGCCTTGCCCTGCACGTGCTGGTACATGACCGACATATGATCGCCGCGCGAGTAGGGCGGTACGCCGGCGAACATTTCATACAGAATGACGCCCAAGCTATAGATGTCGGCCCGTTCGTCCACCTTCTTACCCAGAATCTGCTCCGGCGCCATGTACTTCGGCGATCCGATGACATAGCCGGTCTTGGTCAGCTGGGTGTCTCCCTGGGTCTGCGCCGCCGCGACGCCGAAGTCCACGATCTTGAGCAGACCGTCGTTGTCGATCAGGATGTTCGCTGGTTTCAAATCGCGGTGCACGATGCCGGCCTGGTGCGCAACCGCCATGCCGGTCGCGATGTCGATGCCGAATTTGACCGCGCGCTTGAGAATGACCGGCTTTTCGTTGACGATCTCGCCGCCCAGAGTATGGGACGGAAAATATTCCATGGAGATGGCGTAATTGCCGCGGATGTAGAGGAAATCGTAGATGCGGATGACGTTCTTGTGCGTGATCTTGCGGCTGTAGCGCAACTCGTGAACGAAGCGCTTCATCATCTCCTCGTCCGCGGACACGTTGGGGTTCAAGAACTTGAGGATCAGCCGCTCTTCGACCACGGTGTCTTCCATCAGCAATACCGTGCCGAACGCGCCCTTGCCGATCTTCTCGATGAACTTGTAGCGGCCCTCGATGATGTCGCCGGTCTTCAAGGTCGCGATATCCAGTTTCGCGGCCTGTACCTCTTGTTCCTGCACGACCTTGGCGAGATCCGCATTGTCGATGAGCAGCGTCTTGGCCGGCTCCTGCATCCTTTCGGCGCGTTGATTGGCGGCGATCTGTTGAGTGGAAAACCGGTTGTCCAGCTCCGTCAGGGCGCGGGCCACGGCTTGACTGATGGTCGCGTCGGCGTTGTTCGACACCGCCTGCAGCCGCACCCGGATCGTGTCGGCGCGCCGTTCGTCGGCGAGCTTCGCAAGCGCCGAGATCGCCTCCACCTTGATTTCGTTTTCCGGCCGCTGGAGCATGGGCAACAGGTGCTCGATGCACTTTTGATCGCCGATCTTGCCGATGGCGCGAATAACGGTGGGCAAGGACTTCGGTTCCCCCGCAGTCAGCATTTCGACGAAGCGCGGCAAGGATTTGCTGCTGCCGATCTCGGCGAGCGCATCCACGGCGCGTTCGCTCACCCACCAATCGGGGTCCTTGGTGGCGTCGATCAGCTGCGCCACGGCGCGTTCGTCCTTGGTCTGATTGAGAATTTCTATGGCGGCGCGCCGAATGTCCTGATTCTCGTCCCTGACGAGGGCGAGCACGGCGTCGACGACCTTCGGACCGCCGATCTTGCCGAGCGCGTCGGCGGCCCGCGTGCGCACCCACCAATCGCTGTCCGCGATCACTTCCAGTAGATACTTGACCGATTTGGAGGTGCCGACCACGTTCAACACCTCGACGGCGGCGCGCCGGGCGTATTCGTTCTCGTCCTTGAGCACGTCGACCAGGTACTTGATGGTGTCCGGATCGTTGGCATGCACCACCACGTCGACCGCCTTGTTCTGCACCTCGATTTCCGGATCTCGCAGCATCCCGCACAGGACGGCCATGTCGAACGGCCCATCCATCCGCGCGAGCGCCGAGAGGGCGGCGGAGCGAATGAATTTGTTGTTGTCCTTGAGCTGCTTCTGCACGGCCTGCTGCACTTTGGGCGTGTTGAAACGCGCCAGCACATTGATGATGTGCAGCCGGGCAACCGGGTCCTTGCCCTCGATGCGCGCGATCAAATCGTCGATGGAAGACTCGTCGGCGATCTCAGCGACGACCTTGAACAATCCGCTCCTTTCGTTGGGTTCCTGGTTGTATGCGGCGTTCAAGAGTTCACGCACCGTGAAGCGCGCCTTTTGCGCGGCTATCACGTCCAGGATGGCCTGCTTGGGCATGGACGGCTTGGTCAAGGCATCGAGCAGCGCGCTCGCCGGATAGTTTTTGCTCGACGACAGAGCCCATGCGATTCCGGACATCGCCCGGCCGTTGGCCTCGGCCATGATCTTGAACAATTGCGGCAGCGTTTTGGCGTCGATCAGGCGCGACAGCGCCTCGACGTAAGCCTGGCTCTCGCGCTTTTCGGCCGTTGTCAGGGCGTCGACAATGGGTTCGATGGCACTCGGTCCGAGCGCGACCAGTTTTTCCAAGGCCTTTTGCGCCAGGGGACTGCCCGGATTGCCGCTCGATTTAACCTCGGCGATGAGCCGATCGGCACGATAGTTGGCGAATAAACTCATTCGGTGCCTTTATTGCACATCCCTCGGGAGCCATCCATTCTCACCGTAAGCGTTGCGGTCCACCGCGGCATGCATCTCAACTCTAGATTATGCCACACCGCACGGCGTTGTCCGCCTGCGGTACAATCCCCAGCTTATATGAATCAACCTGCTGCCACCGATAACGCAATTCGCGAAAAGCTAAGTAGCTATACGGATCCCTATCTTTCGCAGACGCTGGCGGAAGCCAAAGCTGTGGAGTCCGTCACACTGCAGAACGGAGCGGTGAGCGTGGGACTCGTGCTGGGCTTTCCGTGTGCGGACTACGCCGGCGAACTCAAGACCGCATTGCAGAACCACCTGCAGCCGCTGCTGGGGCAATGTCGACTGGATCTCACTTTGCGGGCGCAAATTACGGCGCATGCGGTGCAGCGCACGCTCAAGCCCCTGGGCAACGTGAAGAACATAGTCGCGGTGGCCTCGGGCAAGGGTGGCGTGGGCAAGTCCACCACCGCGGCCAATTTGGCGCTGGCCTGGGCCGCCCAGGGGGCCAAGGTCGGATTGCTGGACGCCGATATTTACGGCCCCAGCCAGCCATTGATGATGGGGTTGACCGGCGCCAAGCCGGTGAGCGAGGACGGCAAACACTTGACCCCTTTGCGCGCTCATGGGGTCGAAGTGATGTCCATCGGTTTCATGATCGATCAAGAGCAGCCCATGGCGTGGCGCGGGCCCATGGTGACCCAGGCTTTGACGCAGCTGTTGGGGGAGACGAATTGGGGCGAACTGGACTATCTGGTCGTCGACATGCCGCCGGGCACCGGCGACATACAGCTGACCCTGGCGCAGCGGGTTCCCGTGAGCGGCGCCGTCATCGTCACCACGCCCCAGGATATCGCCCTGCTGGACGCGCGCAAAGGCCTCAAGATGTTCGAGAAGGTCGAAGTTCGCGTGCTCGGGGTGGTGGAGAACATGAGCGTGCACGTATGCAGTCAGTGCGGTCATGTTGAGCACGTGTTCGGCAG
>DASWEO010000259.1:0-1969 GCA_036394715.1 Steroidobacteraceae bacterium | reverse complement strand
AATCGAGATAGCGCTCGCCGTCGGTCGCGATCAACCAGGCGCCTTCGCCGCGCTCGAAACCGAGATCCACCCGGGCGAATACGGGAAGCAGATGCGACGTCGCGCTGTTGGTCATGGCGATCACTGAGGGTTAGGCCCGGCCACAATGCGCGCATTGGCGCAATCGCATCAACAACCAAGCCGCGGAAAAACAAAACGTGCCGCCTTTTCGGGGCGGCACGTCGCAACATTCTATGCGCACGGCGACAAGTGTCAACCGGTCACGGGGAGGGCAGCCTGCCCCGTTAGCCGTTCGATGCCGTGGAAAATTCCAATTGCAATGGTTAAGTAACGGAACATGTGGACGCACCGACGCGGACGCTTGCGCCAGAGTCACGCCATATTGTAGCCTCTGGGCTGTTGGGTACGACATCTCGTGCGGCAGTTCTGATCTTCTGAGTCCAGCTGTTCGGCGTACACGTTCGGGCGCGCTAGCTGCGCCCGACGAGGGCTAAGGGATTCTGCCCGCAGGGATTTTGACAGATTTGGCATCACCGCGCTGTCCCACATTTGGCCAGTGCGACGCGAAGGAAAGAGTGCCATGACAGTATTGACCTGGACCGACGATCGCGTCGAACAACTGAAAAAGCTCTGGGAGGGTGGGCTTTCGGCCAGCCAGATCGCCGCCGAACTTGGCAATGTGACGCGAAATGCCGTGATCGGCAAAGTCCACCGGCTGGGCCTTTCCGGCCGCGCCAAGAGCCCTTCCTCGGCTGCGCCGCGCCAACGCAAGGCGCGGCCGGAAAGGCAGATGATGCGGGTCGCGCGTCCGGTCTCGCGAGGCAATACGGCGTTGGCGCATGCGTTCGAACTCGAACTCGAGCCGGATCCGATCGCCTACGACAACGTGGTGCCGATCAGCCAGCGGCTGTCGCTGCTGGAATTGAACGAGGCCACCTGCCACTGGCCAATCGGCGATCCCGCCAGTGCGGAGTTCTTTTTCTGCGGCGGCAAGGCGCTGACCGGCCTGCCCTACTGCGCGTATCACTCGCGGGTTGCCTATCAGCCGGCCGGCGATCGACGCAGGCAGCCGCCGAAGCAGACAAGGTAAGGTACGCACTCACAGATATCGTCCCCGCGCACGCGACGCGCACGCGGGGACCCATAACCACAAATGTTGGTGGTTATACCAGCTGGTGCTCCAGCTCTTCGCAATATTTAGATCGGTGCTTATAGGACTTTCGCAGGGACGACGGCAGACATTTACTCCGCCGCCTTGGCAAACCGATCGTCGAGCGCGTAGCCGGCGCCGCGCACGGTGCGGATCGGATCCTGCTCACGGCCGGGGTTGAGCAATTTGCGCAACCGGCCGATATGCACATCGACGGTGCGTTCGTCGATATAGATGTCGCGGCCCCAGACGCTGTCGAGCAATTGCTCGCGGCTGAACACCCGGCCCGGATGTTCCAGAAAAAATTCCAGGAGCCGGTATTCGGTCGGACCGAGATCGATCGGACGGCCCGAACGGGCGACGCGGCGCTTCTCGCGATCGAGCTCGATATCGCCGTAGCTGAGCACGGTGGCGAGCCGCTCCGGACTGGCGCGCCGCAACAGGCCTTTCACCCGCGCCAGCAGTTCCGGCACCGAGAACGGCTTGACGATGTAGTCGTCGGCGCCGGTCGCAAGGCCCCTGACCCGCTCGCTTTCCTCGCCCCGCGCGGTCAGCATGATGATCGGCAGCTGCTTGGTCTCCGGGCGCGCCCGCAAGCGGCGGCACAGCTCGATCCCCGACAGGCCCGGCAGCATCCAGTCGAGCACGATCAGGTCGGGAACGCGCTCCTTCAATCTTGTGTCGGCATCGTCGCCGCGTCCCACCGTTTCAACGTCGTAGCCTTCGGCATCGAGGTTGTAGCGTAACAGCGTGGTCAGCGCTTCCTCGTCTTCCACCACCAGAATGCGCGCGCTCATATGCTTCAGCCTTCTCTGTTGT
>DASWEO010000258.1:0-12824 GCA_036394715.1 Steroidobacteraceae bacterium | reverse complement strand
AAGCGCGAAGTCGCCGTCTGGGGCGCGGCGCATATGCCCGGCGGAACGTTCGAGCTCGAGTACAAGACCTGATCATGAGCCGCACTGACGCCGTCACTCGGATACTTTTCGAGGCGTTCGGAGCAGCCGAGGTGCGGCTCTTCTACTTGCTGGGTTACGCGGCGATCGCGATCTTTTGCTACGGCGTCTATGTGCAGATCCGCAAGTATCGCCGCGGCGCGGCGCTACGGCTTGAAGGGGGGCTGTGGGCAAGGTTCGGCGCTATGCTCTCCTCGGTTCTCAGTCATCGCACCGTCGACCGCCGTGACCCGGCGGCGGGAGGCGCGCATCGCCTGATCTTCTACGGGTTCATGTTGCTGTTTGCCGGCACGGCCACGATCACGCTGGAATACGACATTCTCGAACCGCTGTTTGGAATTCGTTTCTGGTACGGCCGGTTCTACCTGGTGTTCTCGTTGGTACTGGATGTGGCGGGCGTCGCTCTGATTGCGGGTCTTGTGTTCATGATGTATCGGCGCGGCTGGATGCGCCTGCCGAAACTGGACTATGCAAGACCGGACCGGGTGCCGGGCGATCCGGACTTCAATCGCCCGCAATACCGCCGCGAAGATTGGGCTTTCCTGTGGATCCTGTTGATCATTGGCGTGACGGGCTATGTTCTGGAAGCGGCAAGGCTGGTTTGGCTGCAGGGCCGCGCGGACGTCTGGGGCACCCGCTGGTGGTCTCCCGTGGGCGCGCTGCTGGCGGAGGGCATGCGCGCCCTGGGGCTGGGAGAGCATGGCGGCGGCTTGCTCCGCCATGGCTTGTGGTGGTTTCACGGCCTGATTGCGCTCATCCTCATCGCCCTCATTCCCTTCACCAAGGTCAAACACATCTTCACGTCGGCGGCCTCGCTGATGGTCCGCGATCCGCTGGCATCGCAAAGATTGCCCCGAGTTCCCGACTCTCAGGAACAAGTGGGCGCCGCGAAAATCACCGATTTCAATTGGAAGCAACTCCTGAATCTCGATGCCTGCACCAAGTGCGGCCGCTGCCATGAGGCCTGCCCCGCCCGCGCGGTCGGCGCACCGCTGTCGCCGCGCGACGTGATCTTGAGTTTGCGCGAGTTCGCGCAGGCGACGCTCGAATCCGGCGTCGTGCCGGCGGCCGCCGAGCTCGACATCCACGGCAAGGCGCCCGGACAAGTGGCCATGGAGACTCTGTGGTCATGCCGCACCTGCATGGCCTGCGTCGAGATTTGTCCGGTCGCCGTGGAGCACGTGCCCATCATCGTGCAAATGCGCCGCAAGCTGGTCGAAGATGGGGCCATGGATCCCTTGCTGACCAAGACACTGCAGACGATTCACAAAACGGGCAATTCATTCGGCGAATCGAAGCGCAAGCGCGGCGCCTGGAGCAAGGCCCTGCCCTTCCCGGTCAAGGACGCACGCAAGCAGCCGGTGGACGTGCTGTGGTTCGTCGGCGATTATGCTTCCTTCGATCCGCGCAATCAGAAGGTCTCGCAGGTTTTCGCCTCGCTGCTGCATGAAGCGGGCGTCGATTTCGGCATTCTTTATGACGGCGAGTCGAACGCCGGCAACGATGTTCGGCGAGTGGGCGAGGAAGGGCTCTATGAAGTGCTGGCGACCGCGAACGTGAATGCGCTCTCGAGTGCATCGTTCAAATCCGTCGTAACCACCGACCCTCATTCCTTCAATACCATTCGCAATGAATATCCCGACTTCGGCGGCAAGTACGAGATCGAGCACTACACGACATTGGCCAAGCGATTGTTCGCGGAAGGACGCTTGCGAGTCACCAATCCGCTCAAATACCGCGTGACTTTTCACGACCCCTGTCATTTGGGCCGGTTCAACAAGGGCTATGATGCGCCGCGAGAACTTTTGGCTCTGCTCGGCTGCGAACTCGTCGAGATGGGGCGCTGCAAGGCGAACTCTTTCTGCTGCGGCGCCGGTGGCGGCAGGATCTGGGTCCCTGACCCGGTGGGCTCCGAAAAACCGGCACAGAATCGGATGAAAGAAGCGGCGGCGATTCCGGGGCTCGAGGTCTACGTGGTCAGCTGCCCGAAGGATCTCACCATGTTCGAGGACGCGCTCAAAACCACCGGCAACGAGGGCAAATTCGTGGTCAAGGAACTCATAGAACTCATTCGCGAAGCCATGCCCTCGCGCCGCACCGAAGAGGTGCCGGCATGAAAATTCTGGTGGCCGTCAAGCAAGTCGCGGCACTCGATGAAGATTTCGCAATCCGCGACGACGGGCGCGATGTCGACCCTGACTTTCTCATCCGCGACTTGAACGAGTGGGACGACTTCTCTTTGGAAGAAGCGGTCAAGATCAAGGAGGCGTCCGGCGTGCCCGTCGAAGTCATCGCTGTGTCGGTAGGACCCGAAGAGGTCGACGAATCCTTGCGCAAATGCCTGGCCAAGGGCGCCGATCGGGCGCTGCGCGTCTGGGATGAGGCGGTGCGGGGCTCAGATCCGATCGCCGTCGCGCGTATCTTGGCCGCAGTCGCGAGGCGTGAGGCGCCGGATCTGCTGTTTGCAGGAGTTCAATCGTCGGACCAGGCATTTGCCTCGACCGGCATCGCAACCGCCGGCCTGCTCGGCTGGCCGCACGCTGCGGTCGTGGCGAATCTACGCTACACGCCGGGAGCCAAGACGGCGATGTTTCGTCGCGAACTCGAGGGCGGTCTCTTGCACGAAGTCGAAATTCAGGTCCCTGCCGTACTGACCATTCAGGCAGGTATCAACACGCCGCGCTACGCATCTTTGCGCAGCATCAAACAGGCGGCGGCCAAGCCGATCGAAGTCTTGGGCCTGACCGATCTGCAGCTCGGCAGCGACGCAGTCGGCGAAGCCGGTTCCTTGTCGCGTGTGCGGCGCATGTATATTCCCGAGAAAGGTCGCGCGCAACTGATCGAAGGTGGTCCGGCCGAACAGGCTCTGCGGCTCGCAGCGATCATTCGTGAGTTCAAAGGGGAGGCAACGTGAGCGGCATATTGGTGATCGCGGAACAGCGGCGCGGCGAATTGCGTCCGGTCTCGCTGGAACTCGTCGGCGCAGCGCAATCCTTGCGTCGCGACGGCGAGCAAGTCGCCGTGGCGGTGCTCGGCCAAGAGCCTGGTCGCTTCGTACCTACCTTGAGTGTTGCCGGCGTGGACACGATCGTGACGGTCAAAGTGCCCCAGCCTGAGTTCGATCCCGACACGTTTGTCGCTGCGGTGGGCGCGCTGATCGACGCGAGAAGTCCCGATGTCGTGCTCGTGGCGCACAGCGTCGACTCGTTCGGCTATGCGGCGGCCCTCGCGGCCGTACGAGGCTACGGATTCGCCACCGATGTCTTCAAAATCGAGCGCGTCGACGGCGACCTGGTGGCAACGCGCGGCGGCTATGGTCAAAAGGTCAGCGTCGAGCTCGATTTTCCCAACCGCAGCACGGTACTTCTGGCACTGCGCAGCAACATGTTCAAGCCGCCCGATCCCGGCGCCGCACCGCAGGTGACGGCCTTCGAGGCGCCCGTGACAATCGGTCGCGCAGAGGGTAAAGAGTTCGTCGAGTTGAGCTCGGCCGACGATGTCGACATGACGGCCGCCGAATTCATCTTGAGCATCGGCCGCGGCATCGGCGAGGAAGCCAAGGTCGAGCAATTTCGGGAATTGGCGGATGCCGTTGGCGCCACGCTCGGCTGTTCGCGTCCGATTGCAGATGCCGGCTGGCTGCCCAAGAGCCGTCAGGTAGGGCAATCCGGCAAGACGGCGAGCGCTTGTAAGCTCTACATTGCGATGGGCGTGTCCGGAGCCATTCAACATCTTGCCGGTATGAAACACGTCAATACCATCGTCGCTGTCAACAGTGACGCCGAGGCATCGATTTTCACCGTCGCCACATATGGCATCGTGGGAGATATCTTTGAAGTTGCCGATGAGCTCCGCCGTTTGTTTTGAATATAAGCTCTTGAATACTATCGGACGGGGTCGCTCCGACCCCGTTGAACCCTGCGCGCAGCGCATGGACGAGAACACTCTCGGACGGGGTCGCCGCGACTTTTTCATGCGCTTCGCGCAGATATTAACGGGGTCGGAGCGACCCCGTCTGTGAATGTTCAAGAGGGATATACATGAGTTCGACTGCTGAAGCGGCTACCGTCGATACCACCGTCAAGACTACCGGGCTGGAACGCGGCATCGACTGGACGGGCGCGTTTTGGGTGGCGAGCGGCGTGCCGCCCCTGGTGTTATTTTCAATCGGTGCGGTAGCGGCGACCGTCGGCAAGCTGTCGTGGGTAATCTGGACGGTATCGATCGCGCTGGGATTCATTCAGTCCTTTACCTACGCGGAAATCGCCGGGTTGTTTCCCAACAAGTCCGGCGGTACCTCGGTGTACGGCGCGATCGCGTGGGTCAGGTACAGTAAAGTCATTGCCCCCATCTCCGTGTGGTGCAATTGGTTCGCCTGGTCGCCGGTGCAGGCCACGGGCTCGGCGCTCGCCGCCGGGTACATCCTGAACGGCCTATTCGCGCCGGATTCAGTGATCAACACCTGGCAACTGACGCTGCTCGATCTAGGGTTCGTCAGGACCGGCTTGAGCTTGCGCATCAATGCCGTGTTTTTGCTCGGCGCCGTGATCCTGTTCTCTGTCAAGGCCATCCAGGACGGCGGCATTTTGCGCTCGGCCAACACCACGAAGATTCTCGGCATCTCGGCGATGATTCCGCTGATTCTGATCGGTGTGGTACCGATCCTGACGGGCGACATCGTCAAGGCCAACTTTTTCCCGTTGGTACCCTTGGCCCACGACACCGTGGGCCATGTCATCAACGGCACGTGGAACCTGAGCGGCATCACCGTGCTGGCCGGCGGCATGTTTCTCGCTGCTTGGTCGACGTACGGATTTGAAACGGCGGTGTGCTACACCTCGGAATTGAAGAATCCAAAAACCGATACGTTCAAGGCCATTTTCTATTCCGGCCTGTTGTGTGTGGTGGTGTATACGCTGGTGCCGTTCGCGTTCCAGGGTTTTTTGGGCCTCGGGTCGCTGCTGCAGCCGGCGGTGACGGATGCCGCCGGCAATGTGACGCCCGCCGTCTACAGCGGCATGCTCGCTCCCGACATCTACAGCGGTATGGGCGTCGCGGCCGTCATGGCCAAAATGGTTCACGCCGGCCGATTGATCGGCGCGATCGTCGTGGTAATGCTCGTCCTCGCCTTGGTGTTGTCGTTGATCACCTCGATGGCGGGTTCGTCACGCACTCTGTACCAAGCCTCGGTGGACGGTTGGCTGCCGAAGTATCTCTCCACGGTGAACAAGCACCATGCGCCATCGAGGGCCATGCTGACCGACCTGTGCTTCAATTTAGTGCTGTTGCTGATGTCCGATTCGGTATTCGTGATCGGCGCCGCCAACGTGGGCTACATGATTTTCAATTTCCTCAATTTGAACGCCGGCTGGATTCACCGGCTCGACCGGCCGACGCAGGAGCGACCCTGGCGCGCGCCCAACTGGGTTCTTGCCGTGGGAGCCTGTCTGTCGTTCGTGAATCTGGCCTTCATGGGATTCGGCGCAGACGTTTACGGCGTCGGCACGCTGAGCTTCGGCCTGGCGTTCTGCTCGCTGATCATTCCGGTGTTCATCTATCGACACTACATTCAGGACAAGGGCCACTTCCCTGAGGACATGGCCGAGGATCTGGGCCATACCTCGGGCGCATCCGAGATCAAGCGCGCCGGAATCTGGCCGTATGTCGTGGTCCTGGCCGGCATCGGTGTGGTGATCGTCACGCACAAGCTAGCGGTGTACTAGCGCACAGGCCCCATGGCACACACGCCAGGGTTTCAATATAATTTTTCAAAGTGGAGTGAAAATAATCATGGCACGAGATCCTCGGCACGACATTTTGTTTGAGCCCATCAAAGTCGGTCCGCTTACGTTCCGGAACCGCTTTTACCAAACCCCCCACTGCATCGGAGCCGGATCTGACCGACCGGGTTTCCAGGCAGCCCACCGCTCCATGAAGGCGGAGGGTGGTTGGGCCGCCATCAATACGGAGTACTGCTCCGTTCACCCCGAGTCGGATGATACCCATCGATTGTCCGCCCGGCTTTGGGATGCCGGCGACGTCCGCAATCTTCGGGCGATGACCGAGCACATTCACAAGTTTGGAGCGTACGCGGGTGCCGAACTCTGGTACGGAAGCGCGCACGCACCCAATATGGAGTCCCGCTGCACGCCGCGCGGAGCTTCGCAGTACGCATCCGAATTCGAAACCCTGACCTACTGCCAGGAAATGGATCTGGACGAGATTGCCCGCGTTCAGCAGATGTATGTGGACGCGGCGCTGCGCGCGCGCGACGCGGGCTTCGATCTCGTGTACGTGTATGGAGCGGACTCCTATATCCCGCTGCAGTTTCTGTCACGCTATTACAACAAGCGTACCGACAAGTACGGCGGGTCCTTCGAGAATCGCGCGAGGTTCTGGGTCGAGACGATCGAGAAAGTACGCAAGGCGGTCCCCAAGGACATGGCGGTGGTCGTCCGCTTTGCGGTCGATACGCTGTTGGGCAAAGACGGCGTCGAAGTCGAAGACGACGGAATGAAGTTCGTCGAGTATGCCGACGACATCGTCGACTTGTGGGACGTGAATCTGTGCGGCATCGCCGAATGGGGCGAGAATGCCACCCCTTCGCGCTACTACCCGTCCGGTCACCACCTGCACTGGACAAGATTCATCAAGCAGGTTGCCAAGAAGCCGGTCCTCGGCGTGGGCCGCTACACCGATCCCAACAAGATGCTCGAAGTCGTGACCAAAGGGTATGCCGACATCATTGGTGCGGCGCGGCCGTCCATCTCGGATCCCTTCCTTCCGAAGAAAATCGAGGAAGGTCGCTACGACGACATCCGGGTGTGCATCGGCTGCAACGTGTGCATTTCCCGCTGGGAGATCGGCGGACCGCCCATGATTTGCACCCAGAACGCGACCGCCGGCGAAGAATACCGCCGCGGCTGGCACCCCGAGAAGTTTGCAAAGAAGACTTCGGACGATTCCATTCTGATCGTGGGTGCGGGACCCGCGGGCTCGGAATGCGCGCGTGTTCTTCTCGAACGCGGTTATACGACACATTTGTACGACACCGCGGAAAAGATCGGCGGCCACCTGAACGGCATTGCCACCGGTCTGCCCGGCCTCGGCGAATGGGGGTATCACCGGGACTACCGTGAGGTCCAGATCAACAAACTGATAAAGAAAAACAAGCAGAGCCAAGTGGCACTGAGTCAAAAGCCCATGACGGCGGACGCCGCGCTCAGCTACGGCGCGGACAAGATCGTCGTCGCTACAGGTTCATCGTGGAACACCGATGGCACCAACTGTGTTTCCCACAATCCTATACCGGGTGTCGATGCCATAAATCGTGCCGATCAGCTGACTCCGGAACAGGTTTTCGCGGGCAAGAAGCCCATCGGCAAGCGGGTCACCGTGCTCAACTACGATACGTATTTCATGGCGACGAGCTTGGCGGAGCGACTGGCGATGGCCGGCCACGAGGTGACCATCGTCTCGGGCGTTCACCTCGCGGCGTATACGCATTTCACGCTCGAGTACTCGAACATCATGCGCCGCAACCACGAACTGAAGTTCAAGGAATACGTGGAGCACTACTGCACCCTCGTCGAACCCGGGCGTATGCAAATTATCAGCAAGTGGGGCGATGGGTACAAGGCCAACTACCGCGGCAAAGGCGTCTCACCCCGCACTGAGAATACTTCGCAAGAATGGATCGAGTTCGACTCGCTCGTTCTCGTCACGGGCCGTCACTCCGATGACAAGTTGTACCGCGAATTAAAGGCGCGGAAGTCGGAATGGGCGAAAAATGACATCAAGGCCGTATATGTGATTGGCGATGCGGAGGCGCCCCGTCTGATGGCGGATTCCACGTTCACCGGCCACCGGCTTGCGCGGGAGATCGAGGAAGCTGACCCGCAGTACCCACTGCCGTACAAGCGTGAAGTCGCGGTCTGGGGAACGCCGCACATGCCCGGAGGCCAGTTCGAAATCGTCTACAAGGTATAGCGCTATAGCGCGAGTTGGTACGGGCTGCCGAACCACTGTGTTCTCAGGCACTGCCGCATATGCTGAGTGCACAGTGGGATCGGCCTCGAACTGATCGCTCGCTCGACTGCATCACGCAGCGGCGACCGTACATTGAATAACTCTGGAGGCTTTTATGGCACTTAGCTGGCGCACCTCGGTTTTGGCCGATCGGCATCGGGCACTCGGATCGAAGCTCGAGGACTGGAATGGCATGGGTACGGCGTGGACCTATTCGAAGGATGTGGCCCAGGATCATGTGGCCATCCGCACCAAAGCGGGTCTGATGGACGTGTCGGGCCTGAAAAAGATGTATCTCGTCGGGCCGCATGCCTCAGCCGTGTTGAACTATGCGACCACCCGCGACGTCACCAAGATTTATCCGGGAAAATCCGCCTACGCCTGCATGCTGAACGAGGCCGGACATTTCATCGAAGACTGCATCCTGTATCGCCTGGGGCCGAACTCGTGGATGGTGGTGCACGGCAGCGGCGCGGGTCATGAAACCCTGGCCAAGTACGTGGTCGGCCGCAATGCCGCAATGATCGTCGACGATGATCTGCACGATCTGTCGCTGCAAGGCCCCGTGGCCGTCGATTTCCTCGCGAAGCACGTTCCCGGCGTTCGCGACCTCAAATATTTTCATCATATGCCGGCGACGCTGTTCGGCCGTCCCGTGACGATCTCGCGAACCGGCTACACCGGCGAGCGCGGCTATGAGATCTTTTGCAAGGGCGAAGACGCCGGCCTCATCTGGGACACCATTCTGGCCGAAGGCAAGCCGCTCGGCATCATCCCCACCTGTTTCACCACATTGGATTACCTGCGCGTCGAAAGCTATCTGCTGTTCTATCCGTACGACATGTCCCAGATGTATCCCTTCGACAAGGATCCGCCCGGCGACAGTCTCTGGGAACTGGGCCTCGACTTCACCGTAAGTCCCGGGAAAAACGACTTCAATGGCGCAGACGCACATTTTCGCTCGAAGGGAAAGGAGCGCTTCAAGATCTTCGGTCTGCTGGTGGACGGCAAGGCGCCTGCGGACATGGGCGATCCGGTGTATTCGGGCGACAAGAAGGTGGGCGTCGTCACCTGCGCCATGGTGTCGACGTTGACCGGTAAGTCCATGGCCATCGCACGCCTCGATGTCCCCGCCGCCGTTCATGGCACACCGCTGCAGATTCGCGGCAAAAATGTCAAAGGTCCCGCGACGGCGCATACTTTGCCCTTCGACGACGTCGACAAGAAAAAGCGCACGGCGGTGGGCTGACATGCAGACCAAGCTATTGATCGACGGGATGCTGGTTGCCGGTGAGGGCCCGGTCGAGCGGATATTGGATCCGGCGACCGGCTTGATGCTCGCCGAGGTTCCGGAAGCCACTTCAAGCCAAATGAATGCTGCCGTTGCCGCGGCCGAAGCGGCCGCGCCGGCGTGGGCTCAGACGGTTCCTAAAGATCGCGCGGCGCTGCTGTTGCGGCTCGCCGACCGGATCGAAGCGGAGGGCGCCGCCTACGCCAAGCTCGAATCGGACAATACGGGCAAGCCGCTGGCCGCGGCGCTCAACGACGAGATCCCGGCCATAGCCGATGTGTTTCGGTTCTTCGCGGGTGCGGCTCGGGTCCAGCACGGCGTCCTGGCCGGCGAATACCTGCCGGGCTATACGAGCATGATCCGGCGCGATCCCGTCGGAGTCGTCGCCTCGATCGCGCCTTGGAATTATCCTCTGATGATGGCCGCATGGAAGCTCGGGCCCGCGCTCGCCGCCGGCAACACCGTGATTTTGAAGCCGTCCGAGCAAACACCCTTGACGGCGCTGAAACTCGCGGCCGCGCTCGCGGAGCTCTTTCCCAAGGGAGTCGTCAACATCATCTGCGGCCGCGGCGAGACCGTGGGCGCACCCTTGGTGTCGCACCCGCGCGTTCGCATGGTGTCCCTCACCGGCGATGTGTCGACCGGTCAGAAAATTCTTGCCGCTGCGGCCGGCAATCTCAAGCGCACCCATCTCGAACTCGGCGGCAAGGCACCGGTCATCGTGTTCGACGATGCCGATCTCGACGCCGTGGTCGCCGGCGTGCGGACTTTCGGCTTCTATAATGCCGGCCAGGACTGCACTGCGGCGTGCCGCGTCTACGCCGGCGCCAAGATCTACGACAAGCTGGTTGCCGGTCTCAGCGACGCCGTACGCTCATTGAAAGTCGGTTTGCAAACTGAGCCCGGCGTGGAGATGGGACCGCTCATTTCCGCCGAGCAACGGACCCGCGTGGCGGGATTTGTCGAGCGCGCCGCAGCAACCCGGCATGTGGAAATCACCACGGGCGGAAAGGCGCGCGCGGGCGGGGGCTTCTTCTTCGAGCCGACGCTCGTGGCCGGCACCCGGCAATCGGATGAAATCGTGCAGCGCGAGGTATTCGGTCCAGTCGTATCCGTGACTCGATTCACCGACGCGGATGATGCCGTCGCCTGGGCCAATGACTCCGAATACGGCCTCGCCTCGTCGGTGTGGACACAGAATGTGGGCAAGGCCATGAGCGTGGCGGCGAGACTGCAATATGGCTGCACCTGGATCAACACTCATTTCATGATAATCAGTGAAATGCCGCATGGCGGCTTCAAGCGTTCGGGATACGGCAAGGATCTGTCGGTCTACGCGCTCGAGGACTACACCGTGCCGCGGCACGTGATGGTGAAACTTTAAGCCTAATCCGTGCTGCGGCGGCCCCGTTGTTGGCGGCGCTCGTGCGATCCTGGATTGGGACGCCGAAGACCGGTGATTTCCTCGGTGCGGCGGGGCCGCCCGCGCCGATCATCGTGGTGCTTGTACGCACAGGGACAAGAACTGCCCGCGCCGCATCCAGGCAGCGGCAGACGCGGCGCCTCGTGAGAAAGAAAGCGGATGGCCCGCAGCGCACGAGCTGTGTGACAACTGGCGTTGGTGGTCACGATGGAGACAGCGTGCCATGGACTCCGTCGGTCGGACCCCGATGTGCTGCCCGAGGATGCGCCACTTCGATGCCTTTTCCACATGAGCGAAACCGCGGCGATGTTTCAAGCGCCGCCCGCCTCAATTGAACTTAAGGATACAGGCTAGTCCTGAACGACCCCGGCGGTTATCTCCTGAAAGCGGATTCAGATTGTCAGACGAATCCTAGGTAAAATGACGGGGGGATGGCGGATGATGTGCCTGTGTTCTTGCTCGTGGCGTCGATCCTATCCAGAGGGCCTTTCAGTTACATAATCCCCCATCAATGAAAATATTCACACTCCTTCTCGTGGCGCTGATCTCCCTGCCCGTCGCGGCGCAAGCCGACACACGCGCCGGTGAACAGTTGGGAAAAGTCTCCTTCGCCGTCTCTTGTTCACCCTCGGTGCGCGCACCCTTCAACCGCGGCGTCGCGTTGCTGCACGATTTCTGGTACGACGAGGCGCAGCCGCAGTTCGAAAGGATTGCGAAGCTCGACCCCGAGTGCGCCATGGCGCATTGGGGAATCGCGATGAGCTCGTTTCATCAAATATGGGATCGCCCCGACGAGCATGGGATGGCGCGCGGATGGGCGGAGATGCAAGCGGCGCGTTCGCACCCGGCGAAAACCGCTCGCGAGCGAGGGTATATCGCTGCGCTCGCCGGCTTCTTCGAGCCGGACAAGCGCCATTATCAGGCTCGCATCGACGAATACGCCGCAGCAATGGCCGGGTTGTACAGCCGCTACCCTCGCGACGTCGATGCGGGCGCGTTCTACGCCCTGTCGCTGTTGGCGGCCGAAGCTCCGGATGACACCAGCCTGACGCAGGAACACAAGGCGATGGCGGTGCTCACCCCCTTGTTCGTGAAATATCCCGACCATCCGGGAGTGGTGCACTACGTCATTCACGCCTGCGACACGCCGTCGCTCGCGCCGGATGGATTGCCTGCGGCCAAGCACTACGGAGAGATCGCCGCGTCGGCTCCCCATGCCGTGCACATGCCGGGACATATCTTTGCGCGGCTTGGCATGTGGCAGGCCGACATCGACGCCAATCGTGCCTCGGTGGCGGCGTCGCGAGCGGCCGACGCACGGCACCAGAGCGGAGCCATGGATCAGTTTCACTCGGACGACTTCCTGCTCTATGCCTATCTGCAAAGCGGCAACGACGCCGCAGCCAGAGCGGTCATGGCGGATGCGGTGGCGGCCCTCGATCACTTCGAGGCCATGCCTAACATGGCTGATCACTACATGACCGGCATGTTTCCTTACTACCGCACGGAGATGCCGGTATTTTTCGACCTGGAGAGGCGCGATTGGAAGTCGGTGTCCACTCTCGCACCCGTAGCCGGTGCGCCTCCGGAGACTCAGACCCTGACCTACTGGGCTCGTGCCATCGCCGCGGGTCATCTACGCCAAGCGCAGCAAGCGCGGGCCGGCCTGGCCGAGTACGACTCGCTGGAGGAGCAGGTGAGAAAGGGCCGGCATGCCTACTTTGCCGACTCTACGGGTGCGCGGATCAATCGGGGCGAGATGCTGGCGTGGATCGCCTTCGCAGAGGGCAACCCGGCCGAGGCGCTGATGCAGATGCGCAAGAGCGCCGATCTGCAGGACAAGGTCGGTCAGGGTGAAGTCGATATTCCGGCGCGCGAAATGCTTGCGGACATCTTGTTGGAATTGGGCCGGCCCCAACAAGCGCTGGCTGAATACAAGGAAGCTCTCAGACTGAGCCCCAACCGTTTCAACGGACTGTTCAACGCAGGCATGGCGGCCGAAGC
>DASWEO010000257.1:0-14983 GCA_036394715.1 Steroidobacteraceae bacterium | reverse complement strand
GTCAACGTAAGTCCGATCGTCCGCGGGCGCACCGACAGAAGCGCATCGGGATCCTGCGAGGAATTGATCGCGGACACCTGCGCGCGCTTGTCGGTCAGATTGCGGGCGAAGGCAGTGACGCTCCATGGACCATTGATCAGGCCTAACCGCAGATTGACCATCGTATAGGGGGACAGCGGGATGTTTTCATGTACCGGCGGAGGTCCGACAGAGAGCAGCGCGGAAGAGAAATAAGAATTCTCCCGACCCCGGAAGGTCAGATCCGCCGCCGCCATGCCGTCCCAGCCATTCATGATCGGCCGCCTGTAGTTCAGCCCAAAGTTGGCCTGGACGCGCGGCACGTTCGGAATGCCGTCGCCGGTGCGGCCCAGCGTGGGATTGAGCTTGTACTGGGCCTGGCTGGCGCCATTGGCGAGGTAAGCTTCCTGCCAGGAGCCCGCGAGACTGGCGGTGAGGTACTGGACGGGGTGGGCGGTCAACTCGAGCTCCAGACCCTTGACCTTGGCCTCGCCGGCATTGCCCTGGTACACGAAAGCGGCGTCCGCCGTCGTCTCCTGTACCTGGATGTTGTTCCAGCGGATGAAATAGACGTCGGCCTGGTAGTCGAACAACCCGTCGAGGAGGCGCCCCTTGGCGCCGACTTCGAAGTTGGTGAGCGAGTCGGGGGCGTAGGCGGCCGGGATCGGCTCGAAGGGTTCGCTGACCGCGTTCAGACCGCCGCCCCGGAAGCCAGTCGAGACGGTCCCGTAGCCCAGCAGGCTGTCACTGAATTTATAGCTGAGGTTGCCCTTCCAGGTGACTTTGTTGAAAGTCTCCTGCGGGTCGTGAATGGGGACCAAGTTGGGTGCTCCGGGAAAGCCGCCGAACGGGTGAGTCTGCGTCTGCACGCCGTTCAACGTCTCGGTGAAATAGCGCACACCGGCGACCGCGGTCCAGGCAGGAGTGATCTTCCACGTCGCCTCGCCGAAGCCTGCATATTGCGTATCGTTTCGTTGGTCCGTGCGGCCGAAGAACGTGTTGCCGACACCCGGGAAATCCAACGCATCGGCGGACGTGGCGCTGCTGAACGGACCGTTCACCAGACCATTGCCGTTGGTGGTGATGACCTGTACCGCCAGATCCTGGCTTTCGTGTTCCCGGAAGCCGCCCACCACAAAGTTGACGGGGGAATCCAGGTCACTGGCAAAACGCAGCTCGCTGGAATTGACCTTCCGGGTTCGCGGCTCGAGCGTTTCGGCCGGCACGGGAACACCGAACGACACCAGAATGGGTGTCGAGTCGAATGTGAAGCCGGTGGTGCGATTGAACTGATTGGTGGTGCCGGTCACCGTGCCTGCGCCCGTCTTGTACACCACGGTCAGGCCGAAGACCTTGAGATTATCGCTCCAGGGACTTCTGGTCACGTCGGTATTGCAGAGGTCGCAGCCCTGCGCCGGAACGATGGGTCCTCCACTGAAAGCCGCGACTCCGGCAGGAGTGTAGCGCGATGAGCCGCCCGAGGTTTCGGTCTGGGAGGTGTAGTTGGCGTCAATGGTCAGGTTGTCAGTCGGCTGATAGCGCAGGACGGCCCGTCCGCCGCCCACGTCGTCATCGTTGACGCCTTTGACGAAACCCACGCCTGCGATAGGCCGCAGTTGATAATTCGGTGCGGTGGCTGTTCCTATATTGACGAGCCCTGTGACGCCTGTGCCCACTCGGGTCTGGTTGATGTACCCGCTATCGTAGACCTTCCAACCCACCAGTCGCAGAGCCAACACACCGTCGATGATGGGCAGATTGATTGCGCCGTTGAAGTTGTAATTACCGCTCGCGTGGGAGGTCTCCGAGCCTTCCATCGTCAGGTAGCCGCCGAGATTGTTGAGATCGGGCGACTTGGGGACGAAGCGGATCGTGCCGCTCATGGAGCTCGCGCCATACAGAGTACCTTGCGGGCCGCGCAAGACCTCAATGCGATCCAAGTCGTACAGGCGGATATCGGACTCGAAGCCGCCTCCATCATCGGCGTTCGAACCGCTGATCACCGCCTCGCCGTAATAGATGCCGGCGGTCGAATCGCCGGTGGAGTTGATTCCGCGGATCACGTATTTCTTGTCGCCGGGACCCAAGTCCTGGACCGACAGACCGGGAATCTGGCCCGCGATGTCGATGAACGCCGATGAACCGGCGCGCTGCAGCGAATCGCCGCTGATCGCTTGGATCGATACCGGGATATCGAGGACTCTCTGGGCATTGAGCTTATTGGCCGTGACGACGATCTCCTGGATCGGCGCGGATTCACCGGCGGTCTCCGCTGCGACCGCCGGCGCGCCGGTCAGCATGACAGTCATGCCGGCACTGACGGCGAGCATGCAGCTGGAAACCTTGTACTTTTTTATTGATTGGAGTCCGGTTGCGAGACGCAGCATTGATGTTTCTCCCCGTGTTGTTCGATGACAATATGAGTTATCATATGAAATATCAAGTCTATGCCGAAGTGTTGCGTGCGGCTGACATCGCCGCGCGCGCCGGACACTCGTCCTGCCTATCTCGTCATATTGCGGCTCATGCGCCGGATCATCGCGAAGGCCGTCGTGAGTTCCTGCGGCGAGATACCCTTCAGCAGGCGCTGTTGGCGGCGACGCACCACGATATTGAGAGAGTTGAACAGCGTGCGGCCCTTGTCGGTAAGGAATACCTCGACATAGCGGGCGTCGTCGCGGCGCAGCACTCGCCTGACATAGTCTTCCTTTTCCATGTTCATGAGGGCGCGGCTGAGCGCCGACTGCTGCATCATCGCTCGATCGATGATTTCGTTGATGGTGATGCCGTCGCCCATGGCGAGCACGGCCAAGATACGCCAGCGCGTGACGTTGATGCCCTCGCGCCGCAGCTTCTCGACCAGATCGTTGTTGAGCTGGTACGCCAGCCGGGCGATCAGATGCGGAAGGAAATCATCGAACATCGATTGGTTCGCCGACTTCAGCGCTTCGACCGCGGAGCCTCTCGGGCGTTTGGTTCGAGTCATCAGATCTTCGGCACGGAAACCCGAGCCTTTAGGCCGGGGAGGAAGTGCCGCTCCTTACGTTGAATTACCACTGCATTTCTCCTAATATTACTGAGTTGCCAGATTTCGCGATTACGCGCTGGCACGATTAAAGCGGCGCACCTGTTGCCGGTGCGTGCGACGGCTCGGCGGCTCAAGCTGCGAGAGCGCGTCGGGTAACAGAGCATCCAGTGCTCTGCGATCAGGGCATTGATCGCCACCAGGGAATCTCCTTCATTCATGGAGGAGAGGATGTCAAGTTCAGAATGGCCTCTGGCCGTTGAGGATGGCGCCGAGCTTCGGCGCATCGATGTTGCCGCCGGAGACTATGCAGATAATATCGCCCTTGCCGGCCTGGCCGGTCATGGCTGCCGCGACGGACGCGGCGCCGGCCGCCTCGGCGATGATGTGATGGCGGCCGGCCAGGAAACGAATCGCCTCCGTAATCTCTGCGAACGAAGCGCATGCCGCTTGATCCGCGGTCTCGCGAACCAGCGGCCACATTTCCTCGAGCACCGTCGTGCTGCCCATCCCATCGACGAAGCTCTGGATGTGGGGCACCGGCGTCGGCCGGCCGTTTGCCAATGCCGCTGCGGCCGGCTGAGCGGCCTCGGATTCCGCGACGATCATTCGCACCTGAGGCTTCAGTCGCCGCATGACCGACCCGATGCCGCTGACCAGGCCCCCGCCGCCGAAGGGTACGACCACGGCGTCGAAGTGGGGTTGATCCTCGATGATCTCTGCGCCGATGGTTGCGTTGCCCGCGATCACGGCGGACTCGGCCACCGGATGGATGAACACGCCGTCCTCGCCGGCAAAACTACGTGTGGTGAGCACCGTCCACCACTCGTCGAAGGGCAGACGAATCACTTTCGCTCCCAGCTCGGCGAGGCCTTTCGCTTTGGTGGCCGCCGAGCCGTCCGGCACGACCACCGTCGCCGGTACGCCGATCTCGCGCGCCGCGAACGCCAGACCCTGACCGAAATTGCCGGCGCTCGCGGTCAACACGCCGCGCCGCAGCCGTTCAGGGTCCATCGTCTTGAGCACATTGAGCGCAGGACGGATCTTGAACGACCCCAGAGGCTGCAGGTTTTCGAGCTTGAGATAGATGTTGACGCCGGGCGGGCCGCCGACGAGCTTCAGCAGCGGTGTGCGCACAGCAAAACCGCGAATGTTGCGGCGTGCAGCCGCCACATCCTCGCTTGTCGGCAACGCCAGGGCAGAAGGCGGCATGACGGAGGCCGTCAAAAGTCGATGATCTGTCCCAGGCCGGCCGCGCGCGCCTTCTCGAGCACATAGTGCGCCGAGGCGAGGTCTTGGGGCGCGATGCCGAGGGACTTGTATAGTGTTACGTCGGATGATGAGCGCCGGCCGATCTTGGTCCCGTTCGCTACCTCCCCGATCTCTCCCAAAATATGTTCCGGCGTGATGGCGCCCGCCCTGAGCGCCCGCAAATATTCGCCGGCTTCGTTGACGGTGGATTCCCGGTAGTCGACAAAGAACCGCGATTTCACGACGGCGGGCGTATCGATCTCCGCCGTGGCCGCAATGCTGGAGCCGACCACATTCAGATGCACGCCCGCACTCAACTGCTCGCCCAGAAGAATGGGTTCGCGCGCCTTGGTCACCGTGCAGATGATGTCGGCACCGGCCACGGCCTCGGGCACGGTAGCCGATCTCTCGATGGTGACCTGGTGTCTGGCCCCTTCGGCATTGGCGAAGGCTGCCGCCTTGTCGCTGTCCCGAGCCCAGACACGAATTCGCCGAAGCGTGCGCACCGCCAGCATGGCCTCGAGATGACTCCGGGCTTGCTCGCCGGCGCCCAGCAGCGCGAGGTCACCCGCTTCCGGGTGCGCCAACAACCGCGTGGCCAAGCCGCTGGCAGCGGCGGTGCGGATCGCGGTGATTTCGGCGGCGTCCAGCAGGGCCACGGGACGGCCGTGCTCCGCTTCGAACAGCAGCACCAGACCAAGATGCGATGAATAGTGCGGCGGCTTGTTGCGCGGGATCAGGCTCACGAGCTTCACCCCGAAACATTCGGGTTCGGCGATATAACCCGGCATGTTGCCCAACATGCCGAGCTCGCCGGGCATGACCATGACCGACCGCAACGGCAGAACCACGCGCCGCTCCGACACGGCAATCATGGTTCGATGCATGAGATCGATGCACGCCGTCATCGGCAGAAGACGCCGCACCTCAGTCCCGCGTAAGATCCGAATTTCCACGTTGACTCCTTGGCCGCTCGCGCCCGGACGACGCACGCGCCCCTTGCCGCCCGAGCATCTTAGCGTGGGCCGAAAGATCCTCGCAGATCTTTCATTGCCGCAATGAAAGACTCCACGTCGTCCTCGTCGTTGTAGAAATGAAAGCTCGCCCGGACATTGTCGTCGCGGTGCGAGGTAACGATGTCCCGCTTCATGAGCTCCTTGGACAAACCGCCGCTGTCGCGCGACGGCACGGCGACGGTGGCGCCGCGACGCTCGTTCTGCGTGGGCGTAATGCTCGGCCAGCCGATCTCTTCGAGTCGCTGCATGCAGCTCCACGTCAACGCGTAGTTACGCTTTTCGATCGCCGGCGTACCCACCGCCAACAGGAACTTGAGCCCCGCCTCGGCGGCGTAGGCATTGACCACGGCCGGTGTGCCGGCTTCAAATCGGCGCGCATTGGGCGCGGGGCGGTTGGCGGTAATGTCCATCGCTGCAATCTCAGCCTGTGCAAACCAACCGCTGTTCGTGGGCACGAGGGACTGAATGAATGAGTCCCGGACATAGAGAAAGGCGATGCCGGCGGTGCCCAGCAGATACTTGAGCATCCCGCCCGCGGCAAAGTCGACACCCAGAGATTTTACGTCGATGTCGAGCGACCCGACCGATTGGTAGCAGTCGAGGAGCACCTTTGCGCCCTTGGCGTGGGCGAGGCGCACGATGCCGGGAATGTCGAGCTTGGCGCCGTTCCTGAAACAAACATGGGTGATCGCCACGAGTTGCGTCTGCTCGTCGATCGCCTTGGCGAAATTTTCCAAAGGGATATAGCCGTCCGCCGCGCGCGTCACGTGTACGACCCTCGCGCCTCGCGGCTCCTGGGCATGCCAGATCTGCGCATTGGTGGGAAACTCGAAATCGCTGACCACCACCTTGTTGCGAGCGCCGGAAAAGTCTAGAGCGCTCGCCAGCGCATTGAGACCGGCGGAAACGGAGGCGGTGACGGCGATCTCATCGGGGCCGGCGTGCAACAGCGTCGCCGTCAACGCACGCACGGATTCATTCTTGGTGATCCATACGTCCCAGTTCGCGCCCACCAGCAGGCGATCCTCCATGTAGGCCTCGAATGCGCTCTTCACGTCGTTCGCAAGCGCGCAATAGGAGCCGCTGTTCAGGTAGGTCTTGCGCGCCAGGACCGGAAATTCCTTGCGCAAAGCCTGAAAATTCGGTTCCATGTCTCACTGCTCCGGTCGCATCGATGTAGGGGTTCAATTATATGCAATATCATATGATTGTGCAATTATACGCCTTCGTGCCCAGTGCGCCTTGATGCGGCGGGGAAGGATTGCTCACGATGCTCGATGAAGTAAAACCTGTCGCGATGCCGCAGATCGAAGCGGCTCGAGCGCGCCTTGAAGGCTTGAGTCTGGTCTCGCCCCTCGTCGCGTGCGACGCCTCGCCGGCCGGCAAGAAGGTTTTCCTGAAACTCGAGAACCTGCAGCCCATCGGATCGTTCAAGATCCGGCCGATCGGCAGCGCAGTCCTCGCGAGAGCGCCGGCCGACTTGAGCCCGGGAATCTACACCACCAGCACGGGCAACAGCGCGCTTGGACTCGCCTGGATGGCCCGCCGGCTGGGAATCGCCGCGACCGCGGTCGTGCCCGTGAACGCGCCGGAAGCAAAGCTCGAGAAGTTGAGGCGCCTTGGAGCACGCATCGACGTGCGTCCGATCGCCGAATGGTGGCGCGCGATCCAGACGGGCGCGCTCGACGGTCAGGAGGGCGTCTACATCGATGCCGTGCGCGATCCGGCCTCCCTGGCCGGTGATGCCACGATCGGGCTCGAGATCCTGGCACAAGCGCCCGACATCGAGGCCATCCTGATTCCCTTCGGTGGCGGCGGGCTTTCGTGTGGCATCGCGTGCGCGGTGCGCGCAATTCGGCGCGATGTGAAAATCATCGCCTGCGAGCTGGCGAGTGCACATCCTGTCAAGGCCGCATTCGATGCCGGCGCTCCGACTGAGACGCAGCACGAGCCGGGTTTCGTCAGCGGCGTGGGCTTTAGCTCGGTATTGCCGGAGATGTGGCCACTGGTGAAAACCATGATCGACGACGTCATCACCGTTTCGCTGACCGAAGTGGCTGCCGCGATCAAAACCTTGGTCGAGCACAACCGCGTAGTAGCCGAGGGAGCAGGCGCCGTGTCCGTCGCAGCGGCTCTGTCCGGACGCTACGCCGAGACGAAGGTCTGTGCCGTCGTCTCGGGTGGAAATCTCGACAGCTCAATGCTCGCGACGATTCTCGAGGGGCGCACGCCGAGCTAGACGGCGCCGGTCTCCTCCGCCACCGAGGCCGCGAGTCCGCCCCGTGCCTTCAAGATGAAATACGCCACGGACACGAGCGCGAGCCATGGAACACCGACGATCCACGAGATGCGCCAGGTTTCCTTATCGAGGCCCATGGTCACCAGCACCGCGCAGAGTAACGTCAACCCGGCAATCTGCACCACCGGAAACCAGGGCATCCGCACCGGCAGGTCCGCCGCTTTGTGCTTCCGGCGGAAACTCAAGTGGCTGAGCAGGATGATGATCCACACAATCATCGCGTCGAACAGCGCGACCCCGAATAAATAGTTGTACGCGAGCGGAGTCAGCTTCGAGACACCGGCGGCCAGCAGAATGCAGGCACCGGAGAGGAGGATGGCCGTGATCGGTGTGCCGTTCTTGCTGAGCTTACCCAAGAAGCGCGGCGCATACCCGCCCCTCGATAGCGAGAACAACATTCGCGAGCACAGATAGACATTGGTGTTCATGCTCGACAGGGCGGCGCTCAGCACCACGAAATTCATGATTCCGGCGGCATTCCGGATGCCGGAATGCGCGAAGACTCGCACGAACGGACTCTGGGTTACGACGGCAGCGCCCGTCTCCGTCCAAGGGACGAACGTGACCACGATGGCGAGCGCCAGAACGTAGAACAGGAACAACCGCAGAGCCATTGTCCGCAGCGCCGCCGGGATCGCCCGCACCGGATCCTTGGCTTCGCCGGAGGTGACGGCGATCACTTCGATGCCGTTGAACGAAAGAATTCCAATGATCACGGCCATCCAGACGCCGCCGAATCCATGCGGCATGAATCCACCGGGAAGGCCGGTGAGATTGTGGAGACCCACGGGTTTCGTCCAGATCCCGAAGATCGTCAGAAGGCCGAGGACGATGAACACGACGATCGCGATGACTTTGATGAGCGCGAACCAGTATTCAATCGAACCGAAATTATTGACGGACCGTGAGTTGAAGTAGAGCAGCACAAAGGCGAAGCCCAACGACCACAGCCACACCGGCGTGCCCGGGAACCAGAAAGTCATGTACACGCCCGCCGCTACCGCCTCGCCGCCGACCGCGATCACCTGCGCCATCCAGTAGGAGTAGCGCGCGACCATGCCCGCCCACGGGTTCAAGTAGATTTCGGCGTAGGTTCCGAACGAACCGGCGGTCGGATGCATCACTGCCATCTCGGAGAGACTGAAGACCATCGCCACCGCCGCGATGGCGGCAATGGCATAGCTCAGTATCACGGCCGGGCCGGCGTAGCCGATCGCGACGCCGCTGCCCATGAACAGGCCGGTGCCGATCGCGCCACCCAGGCCGATCATCACGAGCTGCGCGCGGCTCAGATCTTTGTGGAGGCCGGCCTCGCGGCCGGCAATCGCGGATGCATCCAGGGCAGCTTCCTCGGTGACGATGATATATTCGAAATCATATGTACTCTAGCACGACGGATGCGAGGAACGTCCTGCGACCCGGCTGACGCCGGTAGAGATGCGCTCGCGAGTTCGCGCGGCGCGCGCGACCGCTACGGCATCCACTCGGGTGGCGTGAGACGGCGCTTGCCGTCCGCGGAGCGTTTGACTCCCGGCTCATCGAGCGCCTCGCGATCCCATAGCTCGCAAGTCACCTGGCGATGGCGTTGATCCAGTGCCTCGCAGTAATTGGTATACAGGCAGAGGCGGACCTGTGCGCCCCGACCACTCGCGACTTTGCGGAACCAGTCCGGATCGGCGAGAGCCTGCCGGGCGAATCCGACGATGTCAGCCTGCCCGGTCGCGAGTACAGCTTCGGCCTGCTCGAAGCTGTGAATTCCTCCGGCGGCAACCACCGGAGTGGTGAACCCTTTTTCGCGCACAGCCGCGCGAATTTGCGCGGTCGCATCGAGATTCCGTCCGAACGGACCGCGAGCATCGGAATAGTACGAAGGCATGCACTCGTAGCCGCTGCGGCCCGTGTAGGGGTAGGCAGCTTCGCCTACTTTGGGTTGTTTGGCATCGTCGAATTTCCCGCCGCGCGATAAGGACAGGTAGTCCATGCCTGCGCGTGCGAACTCACATCCGAAGAAGGCCGCATCGTGCGCGTCGGAGCCGCCCGAGATGCACTCGTCTGCCAGGAATCGACAGCCTGCCACGAAGTCGTGACCGACTTCGGCTCGTACTCGTGAGAACACTTCGAGCGGAAGCCTCGCGCGATTGGCGATATCGCCGCCATAACCGTCGTCGCGCACGTTCGAACGAGAAAGAAATGAAGCCATTGTGTAGGCGTGCGCGAAGTGGAGTTCGACGCCGTCGAAGCCTGCATCGCGAGCGCGTCGTGCGGCATCGGCGAACAGGGCCGGCAATTGGGCCGGCAGATGGCGAACATGGTCCAGATGCATGTCGGTCACTCGCTCTCGAGAGCCAAACTCCAGTGATTCCAGCTCGCGCGCGTCCAAGACCAATGCGGCCTGGTCGGCGGGTAGCGAAGACAGCCAACCGCGCACTTCGGCATCGGAAGCATCAACACGCCCGTAGGCAGCTCTGTGTCGCGGCGTTATCGCAAGAAATTGTGCGAAGAATCGCGATGGGTGGGGTCGCCGGCGAATCGACAAAAAGTCGATCAGCTGGATGAACAGTCGAGTTTCGCCGTTGCTGGCGTCACGGACGACGCGCGCGAGATCGCGCAAGCCGGGCAGAAAGCGATCGTGCCCTATGCGCAGCAGCGGTCCGCTGGGCACATCGCGAATGCCCGTCGCTTCCACCACGATAGCTCCGGGGCGGCCGCGAGCGAAGCACTCGTACCAGTCGAGCACATCGGGAGTGACCAAACCCTCTTCGCTCGCGCGCCACGGAACCATGGCGGGAACCCAGGTCCGTTGCGCCAACTTGACCGTTCCGACTTGTACCTCCGAGAACAGCCGTGAGGCCGCCGCTTCGGCCGCGCTCGGCCAATGGCCTGAGCGAGCCTCATGTCGAATTCGTTCAGGCGGGCGCCACATCGGCCGCTATTGCCCGCCGGGTACGACGGCGGTGGCCTCGATTTCAACTTTCGCTTGGCGCTCCATGAGGGCAACGACCTGTACGACGCTCATCACGGGGAAATTCTTTCCCATCACCGCGCGGTACGCCGCGCCGATATCCGCGAGCTCCGTATGATATTCGTCGCGGCTCGTGACATACCAAGTCAGCCGTACGATGTGTTCCGGGCCGGCCTGTGCCTGCGCGAGCACGGTGCAAATGTTCTCGAGCGCTTGCCTCACCTGGTCGGCCATACGATCGCTGTTGAAACGGCCCTGCGCATCCCAACCGATCTGCCCGGCGACGAAAATCTGCCGGCCGGAGGCGACGATGCCGTTGCTGTAGCCGCGGGGCCGAGACCATTGCGCGGGTTGTAGAATCTGCGGACCCATCTCACTCATTTATTTCGTGCCTCATTGAGAATCTCGCGCGCGATGATCAGCTTCTGGACTTCGGTGGCGCCCTCATAGATGCGCAGGGCGCGAATGTCGCGGTAAAGGCGTTCGGCGATCGCTCCATGCACGACTCCGCGGCCGCCAAATATCTGCACGGCATGATCGATCGTGCGTTGCGCCGACTCGGTAGCCGCCATCTTTGCCATCGCGACCTCCTTCGTGACCAGGCCGCCGCGATCGCGCAACCACGCCGCTCGATAGGTCTGCAAGCGCGCTGCATCGATTTCGGTCGCCATGTCGGCCAGGGCGGCTTGAGTGAGCTGCAGGTCCGCAAGTGTCTTCCCGAACATCGGTCGCCCGAGCGCATGCTTCGCCGCCTCATCGAGCGCGCGCTGCGCGAAACCGAGGGCGGCGCCCGCGACTGAGGTGCGAAATATATCGAGAGTGCGCATCGCCAGTTTGAAACCCTCCCCTTCAGCGCCCAGGCGATGCGTCACCGGAATGCGGCAGCGCGAGAAGGAGAGGGTGGCCAGCGGATGCGGTGCGATTACGTCGATGCGGCTTTTGATCTCGAATCCCGGAGTGCCCGCATCGACGACGAACGCGCTGATTCCGCGAGCGGCCACGGAGCCATCGGGTCGAAATTCCTTAGGATGCGTCCGCGCGAAGACGCAATAGAAGTCGGCGATTCCGCCGTTGGATATCCAGGTCTTTTCGCCGTCCAGCACATACGAGTCGCCGTCGAGCCGGGCGCTGCATTGAATGGCGGCGACATCGGATCCCGCTTCGGATTCCGAAAGGGCGAAGGCGGCGATTGCTTCTCCCGCTGCGACGCGCGGCAGATATCGCCCCTGGAGTTCCGGCGAACCCGCGAGGGAGATTGCGCCGCTGCCGAGGCCCTGCATTGCGAAGGCAAAATCCGCGAGACCGTCGTACCACGCGAGGGTCTCCCGGATCAGCGCCAGCGCACGAACGTCGAATTGCGCGACCGCATGCGATTCCGAGACTGCACGCTGTGCGGCGTAGGGCACCGAGTATCGCGTCCAGCCGGCCAACCCAAGCTCGCGCACGAGCGCGCGGCAGGCTCCATCAACTGAGGCTCTGTCTTCCGCGTGCGCGCGGTGCGCAACGTGCGTTGCGGCCCAGGCGTCCAGACGCTCCGCCAGCTCACGATGTCCGGGCTCGAAGAATGGCCATTCAAGGAAGTTACGAACGCGCACCGTGGGTCAATTTCCCTGGAACTGCGGTTTCTGCTTCGCCGCGAATGCCCGGTACGCGCGGCGGAAATCCTCCGTTTGCATGCAGATCGCCTGAGCCTCGGCCTCGGCGTCGATCGCCGCATCTACGGACCAGTTCCATTCAGCGTGCAGCATCTTTTTTGTCATGGCATGGGCGAACGTCGGGCCGGAGGCGATTTCCTCGGCGAGCTGCAAAGATTCTTGCAACACCTCTTCGGGAGAGACCAAGCGGTTGAAGAAGCCCCACGCGACTGCCTCGTCCGCGGACATGGAACGCCCGGTAAACAGCAGCTCGGAGGCACGCCCCTGACCGATGATTCGCGGCAGGATCGCGCAGGCACCCATGTCGCAACCCGCGAGTCCCACCCGCGTGAACAAGAACGCCGTTTTCGCCCGCGGCGTACCCAGCCGGAAGTCCGACGACATGGCGAGAATGGCGCCCGCGCCGGCGCAGACCCCGTCGACCGCGGCCACGATCGGCTGCGGACAATGGCGCATCGCCTTGACGAGATCGCCCGTCATGCGGGTGAACTCGAGCAATCCCGCGGCGTCCCGTTGAGTCAGAGGCCCGATGATCTCGTGCACGTCGCCGCCGGAGCAGAAATTTCCCCCCGCGCCGCTGAGAACGACGGCCCGTACGGAATCGACTCCCGCCAGATCGCGGAACAGGTCGCGCAGCTCCGCGTACGAATCGAAAGTGAGCGGGTTCTTCCGCTCAGGGCGATTCAGCGTGATGACGCCCACGCGCCCTTCCTGGCGCCAAAGGAAGTGCTTCGATCGAGGTGCGAACTCGCTCATGTGCGGACATGCCGCTTGAGCTCGCCCAGCAGCTCGACCAGCTGATTCTTGTGCTTCACGCTCATGCCCTCGAACAACTCGATCACCCACTGCTCATGCTCGGCGGCCATGCGCCGGAATTGCCGTTGACCTTCGGCAGAGAGCTTGACGTGGAACACGCGCCTGTCCGTCGCGTCAACTTCACGGACCACCAGTCCCTCCTTCTCGAGGCCATCGGTGATGCCGGTGACGTTGCCGCCGGTCACCATCATGCGTTGCGACAGCTCGCTCATCTTCAGCCCCCGGGGAGCGCGCTCGAGCTGCGCCATCAGATCGAACCGCGGCAGTGTCGTCTCAAATTTCGCCTGCAGATTCTGTCGCACGAAATTTTCGATGCGATTCGTACAGGCGAGCATGCGCAGCCACAGGCGCACGGACAGATGATGATCATCGTGGATCCGCGTTTCCGCGTCGGCGTTCGGCTCGACCAGCTTGAGTGATTTCTTGTCCTTCGCCATTGCCTCGATCCTCTTACGTAACCTCGCCGCCGGCTAAAACGATGCTCTGTCCGGTGACACTCTCGGACCCCGGCCTGCACAACCACATCACGGTGTCAGCCACCTCTCGCGGCTCGACGAGCCGGCGCTGCGGGTTGGTAGCCACCAGCGCCGCGAGCGCCTCGCTGTCGCTGCGGCCTGTCTTGCTCTTGATGTCGGCGATCGCCTCTTTCACGATGTCGGTATCCACAAAGCCCGGGCAAACCGCGTTCACCGTGATGTTTCGGCTCGCGTATTCCAGAGCGAGCGAGCGCGTCAGGCCGATGACTGCATGCTTCGAGCTCGCATACGCCGAAATGTAAGCGGCGCCGCGCAGGCCGGCGGTACTCGCGATGTTGACGATTCGACCGAACCCCTCCGCCAGCATGTCGGGCACCGCCTGGCGCGTGGCCAGGTAGGTGCCGGTCAGATTGACGGCGAACAGGCGGCTCCACAGCGCCTCGTCCGTATCGGTGAATTTAGCGCTCGCGGCCTGTCCGGCGTTGTTGATCAGCAAGTGCACGGGCCCGAAGTGGCCGCGCGCGGCGGCGAAAGCGCTTTGCACCGATGGCGGATCGGTAAGGTCGGCCACGATCGGAAACGCCCGGCCCTTGCCGCCCAAATCATCGGATACACGCTGCAGATTGCCTGCATCTCGTCCGAGAAGCGACACGCACACACCTTCGCCGGCCAACACCGCGGCGATGACGGCGCCGATTCCGCGGCTTGCGCCCGTGACGACGGCATGTCTGCCGGCGAGCTGCGCCGTTCCTGCATGCGGGCTCACACCGGGCCTCCGGGCTGCGCGGCGCGCTGCAGGTTTCTCTCGAGTTGAGTTTTGCCGGACAGATATTGCTTGGGCCACCATTGCGGCCGATAGCCTTGCCGGGCGGCGGCTTCCAGCGTCCATGCCGGGTTCGCCAGGTGAGGGCGCGCGATCGCGCACAAATCGGCACGCCCAGAGGCAATGATCGAGTTGACGTGATCCGGCTCGTAGATGTTCCCAACCGCCATGGTCGCGACGCCGAGTTCATTGCGAATCTTGTCGGCGAAGGGGGTTTGCCACATTCGCCCATACACGGGCTTCTGATCCGGTACGGTCTGGCCGGTTGAGACGTCGATGAGATCGATGCCCGCGCTGCGAAAGGCACGCACCATCGTCAGAGCATCCTCGTCGCTGAGGCCGCCGTCCATCCAGTCGGTCGCCGAAATGCGCACCGACAGGGGTTTGTCCGCGGGCCATTGCGCCCGGACGGTCCGCAGGACCTCCAGTGGAAACCGCAAACGATTCTCGATGCAGCCGCCATACGTGTCGGTGCGTCGATTGGTCAGCGGCGAGAGGTACGATGCCAGCAGGTAGCCGTGTGCCATGTGCAGTTCGAGCATGTCGAAGCCCGCCTGCAGGCCGAATCGCGTCGCGCGCACGAAATCATCGCGGACCTTGTCCATGTCCGCCCGCGTCATCTCGATGGGCGGCTGGCTGATC
>DASWEO010000256.1:0-16333 GCA_036394715.1 Steroidobacteraceae bacterium | reverse complement strand
GGTGCCGCGATGGCCGCCTCGGATTCCGAGCAGTTCCAACGCTTCCAGGACCCCAATCAATGGGGCGCCCCGGCGGGTAATTTGAATCAGACCCGCTACAGTTCACTGAAAGATATCAACACCGGCAACGTCAAAGAACTGCAGATGACATGGTCGCAGTCGAGCGGCACATTGCGCGGTCATGAAGGTCAGCCGCTGGTGATCGAGAATGTCGCCGGCAAGCCGATGATGTTCATGGAAAGCGGTTGGCCGAACATCGTTCAGGCGCTCGACTTGAGCGATCCGGATCATCCGCAGCAAGTGTGGCACTACACCAAGACCAGCGGCCGCGATGAGTCTGCGGTGCCGCGCGCCTGTTGCGATACCGTGAACCGGGGTATGTCGTACGCCGACGGAAAGCTCGTGTTCGGCACCCTCGACGGGTATGTGATCGCTCTCGATGCCACCACCGGCAAGGAAATATGGGTCGTCAAGCACGCGCACCCCGATAAGGGCGAAACCATCACGCCGGCGCCGATCATCGCGAACGACAAAGTCTTCATCGGCTTCGGCGGCGACGAGTTTGCAGCTCGCGGCAGAGTTACCGCCTACAATCTTGCCGACGGCAAGAAGGTGTGGGAGTGCCATTCGACCGGCAGCGATGCCGATGTGTGTCTGACCAAGAACACCAACAAGAAGCATCCGGAGTACGGCAAGGCCGGCAAGGATTTGGGCATCAGCACCTTCCCGGGCGACGAGTGGAAGCGCGGCGGCGGAGCGGCGTGGGGCTGGTATGCCTACGACCCGGATCTGCACCTGGTGTATTACGGAACCGGCAACCCCGGCCTTTGGTCGCCGCAATATCGGTGCGCCGAGCCGATAACGCAGGAGAACTGCAATAGCGGCAAATTCGACAACAAATGGTCGATGAGTATCTTTGCCCGCAATGTCGATACCGGCGAGGCGGTATGGGTCTATCAGATGACTCCGTTCGACCAGTGGGACTATGACGGCATCAATGAAGTCGTGCTGGTCGACATGAATGTCGACGGCAAGGACCGCAAGACCGTGGTGCATTTCGACCGCAATGGCTTCGCGTATGTACTGGATCGCACCGACGGCACTCTTCTGCGTGCCAACAAGTACGTCACCACGAACTGGGCGGAGAAGGTCGACATGAAGACCGGCCGGCCGGTCAAGGTCCCCGAGCATTCTCCGCTCAAGGCGGGCGGCAATACTCAGGCGTGTCCCTCCGCCATGGGCGGCAAGGACCAGCAGCCGGTGGCGGTCGATCCGAGCGATCCGACCAATTTCTATGTGCCGACCAACAACTGGTGCATGGAAGACGAACCTCAGGAACGCTCGCACACCCAGCAAGGAACCGTATACGTATTCGCCAACGTCTACATGTATCCGGAGAAGCCGGGTGTGACCGGCAAGTTCAAGAAGTTCAACGTCGTGACCGGAAAGACCGAGTGGGAAATTCCCGACCAGTATCCGAACTGGGGCGGTGCGCTGGTCACTGCGGGCGGATTGGCGTTCTACGGCAGCCTCGGCGGCGATTTCCGTGCCGTTGACAGGTCGACGGGCAAGGTGCTGTGGTCGCGCAAGCTGGGCTCGGGCATCATCGGCAACCCGATCACGTACTCCGTGAAGGGCAAGCAGTACGTATCGGTGTGGTCGGGCATCGGTGGTTGGATCGGCCTGCCGGTGACCGCGGGGCTGGATCTCAACGACAAGTTCGGCGCCATCGGCGCGACGGCAATGACCAAGGCCGCCAATCTTTCCTCGATTCCGCAGGGCGGCACTTTGTACACCTTCAGAGTGGGCGGCATGTAAGGTAGAGTGTTTTTGGCAGGAGTGTTTTGCAAGATACCCGGTGGCGAGAGCCACCGGGTTTTTCTTGGGATTTGCGCGGGGTGCAAACGAGTGCGCCTCCAATTGAAACCTTCGTCACAGGCGCGGGTCTATTCCAAGACCGCAGGCGGCTTTGTGAATACCTTTTGCGGAGATCGGCAATGAACAACAAGACCGTACGCAGGGCGCGGCGAGGCGTATTGCTCGTCTGCTGCCTGGCGGCAAGCTTCGCGGCCATGGGCGCTTCGCTCAAGTCCCTGACCGTCTGCGCCGATCCCGGCAACATGCCCTTGTCCAATCAGAAGGGCGAGGGCTTCGAGAACAAGATTGCGCAAGTGATCGGCGCCGCGCTGGGCACGGGAGTGCAGTATTACTGGCGGCCTTCGATCGAACGCGGGCTCATGCGCACCACGTTGAGCGAGGGCAATTGCGATCTGTGGCTGGACATGGCTTCCGACACCGAAGGAGCCACTGTCCTATCTCCCTTGTACCGCTCCACCTTCGTGCTGGCCTATCGCAGCGACAAGGGGCTGGACATCAAGAGCCTGGACGACCCGGCCTTGAAGAAGCTGCGCATCGGAGTGTTCCAGGTTTCCGCCATGCGGACAGCCTTGTCGGAGCACCATATCGTCGACAACACGGTGATTCATTATCTCAGTCACAACGCCGACATCGAGGATGCCAACCGGCCTTCGTATCAGATTCAGCAGGTGATCGACGGCACCCTCGACGTCGCCGCGGCGTGGGGCCCGATGGCGGGATACTACAAGAGCGTGTTGCATGCGCCGCTGACGATCCTGCCGGCCAATCTGATGGAAGACCAAGTGCCCATGGAATTCGATATGACCCTCGCCGTGCCGCGCGGGCGGCCGGAGATCAAGGCGGCCATCGAAGCCGCGGTGGCTGAGCACCGGAACGACATACGTCAGATTCTCGTCGACTTCGGTGTGCCCCTGATCAAGTGCGACGAATGCACCGTGTCCGGCGATCTGCCGTCACACGGCCCCTACGAGGCGCCTGCACCCAAGGTGCAAACGGCCGCCGAGACCGCGAAAATTCATGCGGCCAGAATGGCCGATCTCAAGAAATGGCTGGCTCAGGGCGCGAATCCCGACGATGAGCTGAACAACGCGATCGTCGCCGACGACGTTGATCGCGTGAGCTACCTGCTGTCGCATGGAGCACATGCCAACGTCCAGGATGGGGACGGCTACACTCCCCTGATCAGCGCCGTACGTTCAGGCTTCGTCGGGATCGCGACCTATCTGGTCGAGCATCAAGCCGACGCGAATCTGACCGATCGCAGCGGTTGGACGCCCCTCATGTGGGCGACGTGGGGCGATAATCCGGCGCTGGTGAGCATGCTGCTTGCGCACCACGCAAAACTCGATGCGACGGACAATGACGGCTTGACGCCGCTGGGTATCGCCGCGCAGAACGGCAAAGCCAAGGCAACGCGGGTGCTGCTGGATGCCGGTTCCGACGTCAACGCGCCCATTGCGAAAGGCGGATACACACCCTTGATGCTGGCGTCGATCTCCGGCTCGAACGAACTCGCGGCCACGCTGATCGAGCGGGGCGCGAAGGTGAACGCCGTCAATCCGGGAGGCCTCACCGCCTTGATGATTGCGGCCGCCGGCAATCGTTCGACCATTGCCGGTTTGCTGCTCCGATCCGGCGCCGACGTCAATGCACGCAGCGAGGACGGCCGTACGGCGCTCAGCATCGCCCAAGCCAACAACAGCGAGGCTGTCATCAAGATCCTGGAAGAGGCCGCCCTGCGCAGCGCCGCCAAATCAGGCTGAAACAACACAGGTTGAAAGGGGAGACGTAGTGAGAAGACGAGTTCTAGTCGTGGGTATGATCGCGATATTTGCCGGTGTGACGGCGCTCTGCACCCTCGGCAGGGTATGGGCAGACGACGCGCAAGCAGCGGTGGACTACACCAAGATCTCGCCGCTGGATCTTGTAAAAAATACACCGCAAGGCAAGCTCACGAACCCCTACAAGGACACTCAAGCCGACGTCGTCGCCCAAGGGGGACAGTTTTTATTGAGCTACTCGTGCAGCGGTTGCCATGGCGGCGGCGGCGGCGGCGGCATGTGTCCTCCGCTGACCAACGACACCTGGGTCTACGGCGGTGATGACGACACGCTGTTTCGACTCGTCGCCTTGGGCACCGACGAACTTCAAAAGCAGGGCTATATGCGCAAGGGCCGCGAAAACGTCGTCGGCCCCATGCCGCCTTTCGGCGCCATCATCAAGAGCGCCGACGATCTCTGGAAAATATTGGCCTTCGTTCGCTCGAAATACAGCGGCGATCCAGCTTATAAATTTGGAACGCCTCCCGACCAGCAATAAAATGTTGCGCTGCAGATTGCGGGATTTGGGCAAAGGGGCCAGGCTTTGCGCGGGAGGCTGGCCCTTCGCGAGGGCGTGATGTACTGCCGACTTTCCGCAACGTGCGAGAAGGTGGCTTGAGCATGGAAGCGCCGTAGAACGGGGGATGTCATGACGAATTTAAATCTCGCCACGAGTCACGCGTCGCGCATTCTTCATGTTGTCCAGAACGGACTGCAACCCGCCGGAATCGAGCCGCACGTTACGCGCTCGTGGTATCGATGTCTGCGGGAATACCGCATCGAACCGTCGGCTCCGCGGCAAAATACCGTGCTCAATTCCCAATCCCTCAAGGAATTGCAGCAGCGGATGGGAGAACTGCTGCCGGTCGCGCGCGCTGAAATGGAGAGTCTGTACGAACAGATCGCCGGGTCGGGGTTCGCGGTCATCTTGTCCGACACGCAAGGCGTCGTGCTGACCACCATCACCGATCCCGCCCTGCAGCGCGAGTTCCGTCAGGCCGGCCTGTCGCTCGGCGCGCTGTGGGACGAACGTCACGAAGGCACCAACGGCATCGGAACCTGCATCGCCGAAGGATGTCCCGTCACCGTACATCGGGAAGAGCATTTCCGCGGATACAACCTTTCGTTGTCGTGCTCCGGCGCTCCGATCCTCGATCCGCACGGCTCGATCATCGCGGTGCTCGATGCGTCGACCGCAAACTCCAGCGACAGCCGGCTGATCCAGCGCCATACGATGGCTCTGGTGAACATGTCGGCGCACCTCATCTCTCGCTGGAACTTCCTGAATGAATTCAGCCAGTCCTGGATCCTGCGCTTTCACAGCAGACCCGAATTCGTCGGGCTGCTGCACGAGGCACTGGTTGCGATAGACGGCGCCGGCAATGTCCTGGCCGTCAACGAGAGTGCGCTTCTGCAGCTCGGCTGTTCGACGCGCAAAGCGCTGATCGGCGAGCCGATCGAAAGGTTCTTCCAGTTCGACTTCGCAACGCTGGAACGGCGCGCGCAATTCGAACCGAGTACGATTTGGCCGGTGCGGGATCTGGCGCACGGGCGGCGCTTCTTCGCGATCGCGCGCGCGCCGCTGCGCCCGGCGGCTCGAACCTTGGAGTTGGCCGCGCCGAACCCGGTTGCCGAAACCGCCGAGGGCACGCAGCGCAGAAGCGGTCAACACCATGTCGGTGAAGACGCGCAAATGCGCAAGAACCTGACCTTCGGCAGGCAGCTGTTCGCAAAGCAGGTGCCCATCCTGCTGCAAGGCGCGACCGGCACCGGCAAGGAAGCGTTCGCCAAGGCCTTGCATCACGGCGGCCTGTGGTTCGACAAGCCCTTCGTCACCGTCAATTGCGCCGCCATCCCGGAGAGCCTGATCGAGAGCGAGTTGTTCGGCTACACGCGCGGCGCATTCACGGGCGCGGTGAAGGAAGGCCGGGCCGGAAAGATTCTCCAATCCAACGGCGGCACGTTGTTCCTCGACGAAATAGGCGACATGCCCTTGATGCTGCAGACTCGCCTGCTGCGGGTGATCGAAGAACGCGAAGTCGTTCCGCTCGGGAGCGATCAGGCCATTCCGGTCAATTTGCATGTGATCAGCGCCACGCATCGCGACATCCACCGGATGATTCAGGACGGCGAATTTCGCGAGGATCTTTACTACCGCTTGAACGGCATCACCTTGCACCTGCCGCTGCTGCGCGATCGCAGCGATAAGGCGGATCTGGTCCGCACGCTGCTGCACGAAGAGAACGCGGGCCAGGAATCGATCGAGATCGCCGACGACGCCTTCCGCAAGCTGCTGGATTATTCTTGGCCCGGCAATATCCGTCAGCTGCGCAATGCGCTGCGGACCGCCTCGGCGCTGTGCCGCGACGGGATCATCCGCCTGTCGAACCTGCCTCAGGAAATTCTTCACACCGACGCCGGCGCGCGCGCCGCCGCGCCGGCGAGCGCGGCTGCGAACGTCGAGTCCGCGGGGGCGGCGAACCTTCCGTCCGCTGCGTTGCGCGACGCCGAGTGCGCGGCCTTATTGAGGGAACTCGAACGAATGCACTGGAATATCAGCCGCACCGCGCAGGCATTGGGTATCAGCCGCAATACGCTGTACCGCAAGATCCACAAACACAACATCGTCCTCGAGCAGTAAGCCCCTTTACGAGCGATGACCGCAAAATTGGCGCGGCGCGGCGCCGCCTCGGGCAGCGCCGCGCCGCGCTTTACATCGTTATTACTTCTTCGCTCCGAACAGGGTACCCGCCAGTTTGGCCGAGTTCGTCGCCATGGCATCCATCAACGGAGGATTCAGGCAGTCGTAGGGCTCCAGGCCGAGCTCCTTGAGCCGGCTGCGGACGGCGCCCATATTCGCCGGATCCGCGCCCGCCTCGATGATCGAGGAGACGAAGGCCGCAAATCCCGGCGCGGCCCAACCCGATTCGGTCGACAATTCCGGGTGGACGAAATCGAGCCCGTAAAACGCGTGCTTGTTGTTCTCGATACGGCCGTACATGTGCACGCCGCACACTTTGCACGCATGACGCTGAATGGTTTTGGACGGATCGACGATCCCGAGCTTGTCGCCGTTCTGCGTGACTTTCACCTTGTCCTTCGACACGACCGCGATCATCGAGAACAGCACCCCTTTCGGCCTCCAGCACTGGGTGCAGCCGCAGACGTGGTTGTGCGCGACCTGCGCGCCGATCGATACCTTGACGGGCCTGTCCGTGCACTTGCAGGTCAGGGTTCCTCCCGCGAAATCCTTCGATCCTTGCTTGACGCCGTGATCGACCGACGGATGAATTGAAACTGCCATGATTCTTCCTCCCACTATTGTTCACATACAGCCGTTGACACGGCATCTCTCGATCAATACTTGATCACCGAACGAATAACCTTACCCGCGTGCATCAACTCGAAGGCGTCGTTGATCTCATCCAATGGCAGCACTTCGGTGATCATCTCGTCGATCTTGATCTGGCCGTCGAGGTAGCGATCCACGTATCCCGGCAATTGAGAGCGGCCTTTCACGCCCCCGAATGCCGAACCGCGCCAAACACGGCCGGTGACCAATTGGAACGGACGGGTTGATATTTCTTGTCCCGCACCCGCGACGCCGATGATAACCGATTCGCCCCATCCTTTGTGACAACACTCCAAGGCCGAGCGCATCACATGAACGTTGCCGATGCACTCGAAGGAGTAATCGACGCCGCCGTTCGTCATGTCGACGATGACCTGCTGAACGGCCTTGTCGTAGTCTTTCGGGTTGACATAGTCGGTCGCGCCGAGCGCCTTGGCCATGCTCCATTTGCTCGGGTTGAGATCGACGGCGATGATGCGTGAGGCCTTGGCCATTACCGCTCCCTGCACGACCGACAAGCCGATGCCGCCGAGGCCGAATACCGCGACCGTCGAACCCGGTGTGACTTTCGCGGTATTCAACACAGCTCCGATGCCGGTGGTGATGCCGCAGCCAAGCAGGCACACCTTGTCGAGCGGCGCCTTGGGGTTGATCTTCGCCACCGAAATCTCCGGCAGCACGGTGTATTCGGAAAATGTGCTGGTACCCATGTAGTGCAATATGGGCTTGCCGTTGAAGGAAAAGCGCGAGGTGCCGTCCGGCATCAGGCCCTTGCCCTGGGTCACGCGGATTCTCTGGCATAAATTCGTCTTGCCGGACAGGCAGAACTCGCAGGTTCCGCATTCGGGGGTATACAGCGGAATCACGTGATCGCCGGCTTTGACGCTGGTAACACCGGCGCCGATTTCCTGCACGATGCCGCCGCCTTCATGACCCAGTATCACCGGGAACAGTCCCTCCGGATCGGCGCCCGACAGCGTGAACGCATCGGTGTGGCACACGCCCGTGGCGACGATGCGTACCAGGACCTCGCCCGCGGATGGTCCGGCGAGATCGACTTCTTCGATGCTCAGCGGTTTATCGGCTTCCCAGGCAACAGCCGCTCTCGTCTTCATGGAATTGAGCTCCTACGCTTCTTGGTTGTTACCTACAAGCAGCAAGCGTGCCAGTCCACGCTCGGCCGCAGAACATCGACCGATCAATTACTTGCGACGCGTGACATAACACGGGAAAACGCCTGCGCCGCTTGGTGTTTCTGATCCGCCACAGTTTGTGCTTCAAAAATGTAGCAGCGGGGCCGCGCGCGGCGGCATACGAGCGGCCGCCGCGCGTTTTGACGCCTGTATCTAATCCAACACAGAGTGCGACAAATCTGCGCCTCGGGCGTGACAGTGATGCTTGAGATGCGGGCGCAGCGTCGCCCGACATTTGCGCCGAAGCCACGGAATATACGCGTGGCGCGAACTGCAAGGGGCTGCGGAGCGCACGCCGGCGACAGACACACAGCCGAATCGCACGCGGCCTTGGGGAATCGTCCTTCGTTGCACAATTGGTACGCCTCTTGCAGACACTCACTAGGCTTCACCCGGCGCCAGGTGGCGTTTGGCGAGCGGGAAAAGCTGCGGTCGACTGCGGGCAACAGCTTGCCGCAGCCTCGACGTCACGACAAAGAACTCGAAACGGAGGGAGTTTTCATGAATACGCGTACCAAGCTTGCGATCGCAGCCGGCGCCGCGATTTGGATGGTTCCGATCCTCAAGGCGTTCGCTGGAATCGATATTGCCGCCGGCGACTGGAAGGTGGACTTCGCCGGCAATGTCAATGCGTTCTACGTCGGTGCGAGTTGCGACACCGGTACTAATAACACGGTGATCGGCGGCCTTGCTTGCACCGGCGATCATTCCGCCGCAGTGCGTAACGGCTTGCTGCCTGCTGCCCTCGTCTTCAGTGCCACCACGCGGCAATCCGATTTCGACATCGACGTGACCGTCGGGTTTTATCCCGGGATCAATAGTTCGGCGGCGGCAGGCGTCAACGGTGCAGGTCAGCCTTCTGCCCTGGCGACACCCGGCATCGACGCACGCCAAGTCTATTTCACCTTCGGCGACGCCAGTTGGGGCACGGTGAAATTGGGACGCGATATCGGCATCTTCGGCAAGGACGCGATCCTCGACGACATGACCCTGCTCGGAGTCGGCACTGCCGGGCCGACCAATGTCGCACCCAGCAATACCAGCCTCGGCCGCATCGGTATCGGCTACATTTACACCGACTGGGAGCCGCAGATTACCTATACGACGCCGACCTACAATGGATTCAGCGGATCGGCCGGCATTTTCCAGCCTCTGAATACACCGGGCTACACCACGCACAACTCACCCCAGTTTCAGGCCGGCGGCAGTTACGCGTGGGGAAACCCGAAAACCGATACTCTGACCGGCAAAGTCTGGATCGACGTCGTAACCCAGCAATTGACGGCCAATTCCGCCGCAATCGCAGGCGACAACGCCGCGGGAGTATCGACCAGCTTCCGGGGCACGGAATTCGACGTCGGCGTCAAAGTCGATTACGCCGCCTTCGAGGGAGTGCTGTACGGTTACGACGGCAAAGGCGTGGGCACCACCGGCCTCTACGTATTGCCCACGTCCGCGTCCGGCTCCAAGCGCAAGTCCGACGGCGGCTACGTGCAGGGGACCTACAAGTTCGACAAGCTCAAAGTCGGCCTCAGCTATGGCATATCGGATCTGAAGCTCGCCGACGATGAAAATCCAGGTCAGGTGAACGCGAACCCTCTGCTGGTCAAGCGCAACGAGTCTGGCGTTCTCGGGTTCTACTACAGCCTGACAAAGAGTGTGACCCTGGTCGGCGAATACATCTATTCCAAGTCCAAGGCCTGGGGCGGCAATTCGGCGACTGAAAAGGACTACGCGATCGGCGGCATCATTTTCTTCTGATCCTTAAGGGGCGATGAAAGTCACGGTGGTGGTGGAATCGGCGACGCAGTGATTGCATCGCCGATTTTCAATACCGCCTGATTCCATCAATAGTCGACGTTGTATTCAATGGGCGCGTGGGCGAGTATTATCGCCCAAAGAGAAATATTTCCCTGCTCAGGTCTCCCTAGCATGTGGCGCTTGTGCGCTGTCATTTCCCTCGCCGGGACGTTCGCCGGCTGCGTCCAATATCACGCGGCGCCGCTCGAGCCGCAGGATAGCGCCGATGAATTTGCGGCGCGCCGCCTCACCGAAGTTCGAGTGCGCGCCGAGATCCTCCGCCTGATGCCGCAAACGGCGGCGGCGTGGCCGCCGCGCGAATGGGATCGCGCGGAACTGTTGGCGGTCGCGCTGACGCAGAACCCGCAGCTGGCGGTGGCCAGGGCCGAGGTGCAAGCGGCGCTGTCGCACGAGATCACCGCGGCGGAAGCGCCCAACCCCGATCTCACTCTGCAATCGGAATATGCGCGGCATGATTCCCACCCGTGGCTGTACGGCGTCAGCCTGAATTGGCTGCTGCGCCCGCCCGAGCGCCGTCGCTTGGAGAGCGGCATCGCGAGACTCGACACCGGCAATGCGCGTCTGCAGCTGATGGACCAGGCATGGGCCGTGCGCAGCGCCTTGGCTGCGGCGCTGTCCGATTGGGAGCGCGGGCGCCGCTCCTTGGGTTTGCTCGCCCGCCTGGCGGCGGCGCAGGACCGGTTGGTCGCGCTCGAGGAGCGGAGGGTGCACGCCGGCGAAGATGCGCCCAGCGAACTTCTGACCAGTGAGCAGACGCGTATCCAGATCGAGCAGCAGAACGCGGAATTGCGCGAAGAGGTGGATGCGGCCCAAGCCGCCGCGGCCAGAGCGTTAGGGATGCCGCCGCAGGCACTGGACGGCGTGACGTTCATATGGCCGGACTGGGGCGAGCCGCCGCCCATGGATGAGGACACGCGCCGCGCGACACGCGAGCAGGCTCTTCTGTCTCGCGCCGATCTCGGGCAGGCGATGGCGGCTTACGCGTCCGCGGAAGCAAGGCTGCAGCTATCGGTCGCGCGCCAGTACCCACAACTCGTGCTGTCGCCGGGCTACTACTGGGATCACGGGATCGCCAAGTTTCCTTTCGACGTGGGCTTCACGCTGCCCTTGAATCGCAATAAGGGCGAGATCGCCGAGGCGCGCGCCGGCCGTGAGCTGGCCGGACAGCGAATGCTCGCGCTGCAGGCCGACATTTATGGGGCGATCGTCGCCGCGGAACGGGCGGAGCACATCGCCGGCGCCGGCGCCGACGCGGCGCGGCGGCAGCTGGAAGCAGTGCGGCGCCAAAAGCAAACGGCCGATCTTAGCTTCCGCTTGGGCGCGGCGGATGCAGAGGATCAAGTCGTCGCAGAGATCCTCGCGATGCGGGCCGAACTCGAGTGGGTGCAGATGCGCGCGCGGCTGCAGAGCGCGCGCAACAATCTCGAGGATGTGCTGCACGCGCCCTTGTCGGGCCCGGAACTTGCCCTGGCGAAATCCATGCCGTCGCTCGTTGCCGGAGCCGGGCCGTGAGAGCTCACGCGCTCTGCGTGCTGCCGGTCGCCTGCTGTGCGCTGCTGAGCTTGCCGGCGATCGCGATCGGCGATCAAGACGATGAGGCTGCCGATTCGAGCCGGCGATCCGCGCAGCCCACCTTGAGCAGTGGGCAGCAGCGCGCGGCCGGCATTGCCGTCGCGCACCCTCTCGCCGCGAAGGCGCCGGAACGCATCGAGGGGGTTGGTCTGGTCCTGGATGCGACCGCGCTGGTATCCGATATGGGTGAAACCGCCACGGCCACGGTCGCGGAACACTCCGCGTCCGCCGAACTCGCGCGCTTGCGCGCGCTCTACCAGGGCGGTGCCGGAGCGTCCCTCAAAATGCTCGAGGCGGCGCAGGCGGACCAGGCGAGAGCGCAGGCGCAGGCGCAAATCGCGGCGGCGCGGTTCACATTGCATTGGGGGCCCTTGGCCGCATTGCCGGCTGACGCACGTCGGAGAGTGATCGAGGCGGCGACGAGCGGCCGCACGTTGCTGCTGCGCGCCGACTTGCCGGGCCGGCATACCCTCGGCGCCAGCCCAAGCAAGGCCGTGCTGGATGTGGATGGCATTCAAGTTCCGGGGCGCGTGCTTGGAGTACTGCGGGAAACAACCGAATTGCAGAGCGTCGGTTTGTTGATCGAAGTGTCGAACGCACCCGGCGGACTCGGTCCGGGCGCCCGTGTCCCGGTTGCGTTGATGACGGCTGAGCGCAAGGGATTGCTGCTGCCTCGCGATGCGCTGCTTTACGACGAGAGCGGGGCCTATGTTTACAAGCAATTGACCAAAAAGACCGAGGTGGGGAAGGCGCGTTATGCGCCGGTGAAAGTGCGTCTGCTGCTTCCCTACGGCGATGGCTGGCTGGTCGAAGGCGTTGATGACGATGACAACATCGTGGTGCACGGGGCGGGGGTTTTGTGGTCGCTGCAGGAACTGGGCGCCCAACAGCATGACGACGACTAGGAGCCTGTCTAACTAATGATGCGCCTACTGCGGCCGCCCCACATCGGCATATTTCTGCGATCGTTTCACTCACATAGTACCCACTATGCTCGTGAACCGATCGCAGAAATCTGCTCGATGTGGGTCGCCCTCGTGACGGCGATCATTAGTCAGACAGGCTCCTAGGACGCAACCCAATGCTCGCCGCCATCGTCCGCGCCTCCCTGCGCAATCCCCGCATTGTCACCGCGCTCACCTGCCTGATCGCCGCGCTGGGTTTCGCTGCACTGCTGGAGGCGCGGTTCGACGTGTTTCCGGATTTCGCCCCTCCCCATGTGCTGGTGCAGACCGAGGCGCCCGGCTTCGACGCGACTCAGGTCGAAGCGCTGGTCACGCGGCCGTTGGAAGGATTGCTCGCCGGCGCGGAGAATGTGAAGACGGTTCGCTCGACCTCGAGCCAAGGCCTCTCCGCCATCCAAGTCGTGTTCGAGCGCGGCGGCGATCCGTATCGGCAGCGCCAAGTCGTTACCGAGCGCCTGGCCGAGTCTCCCGGCTTGCTTCCACAGGGCGTCGGGGCTCCTCTCTTATCGCCGTTGAGCTCTTCGATGGAGTACCTCGTGCACTTCGGCTACACCAGCGATCGGCTCTCGCCGGTGGAGCTGCGCGATGTGGTGCAATGGATCGTCAAGCCGCAAATTCTCGCGGTGCCCGGCGTGGCGCAGGCGCAGATCTTCGGCGGCGCGGTGCGCGAGCGGCAGATTGAAATCGACCCGGCAAGGCTCGCCGCCGCCGGACTCGTCCTCGACGACGTCCTGTCCGCCGCCAGGCGCGCAACCGCCTTGATCGGCGGCGGTTATTTCGAAACGCCCACGCAGCGCATCGTCATCCGAGCCCAGGCCCCCGGCGCCACGCTCGACGCGATGGCGCAGGCGGTGGTGGGCACGCGCGGCGGCTTGCCGGTGCGTTTGGGCGACGTCGCCAGCGTGCGCGAAGGCGCCGCGCCGCGCTTCGGCGATGCCTTGATCGCCGGTAAGCCGGGGATACTCATCGAAACCTCGACCCAATTCGGCGCCAACACGCTCGACGTGACGCGGGCGCTCGAAGTCAGGCTCGATGCGCTCGCGCCGGCGCTCGCCAAGCAGGGAGTGCAATACCACCCGGCGCTGCTGCGGCCGGCCAGTTTCATCGAAAGCGCGATCGAGAAACTGCGCAATTCGCTGGGTCTGGGCGCGGCACTCGTGATCGCGCTCTTGTTGATCACCTTGCGCGACTGGCGCGGCGCATTGGTGTCTTTCAGCGCGATCCCGCTCGCGCTCCTGACGACGGTGTGGATTCTCGAGGCTTCGGGGTTGAGTCTCAACACCATGACCATCGGCGGTCTCGTGGTCGCGCTCGGCGTGGTCGTCGATGATGCCGTCATCGACGTTGAGAATATTCTCCGCCGCCGCCGCGCCGCCGCGCGCGAGGTGGATATCGGCGACTTGCTCATCGGCGCCTCGCTGGAGGTGCGGCGGCCGGTGTTCTATGCCACGGCGGCGGTTGCGGTCGCGTTTCTGCCCATAGTGCTGATGTCCGGATTGCAGGGCGCATTTTTCCGGCCGTTGTCGATTTCGTTCCTGCTCGCAGTAGGTCTGTCCTTGGTTGTAGCCATGAGCGCGACACCCGCGTTGTGCGCGCTCGCCATGGCGCGGCACACTCCCAAGTCCGAAGCGGCGTTTCTGCAGCGCCTGAAGCGCCGGCAGCTGCGGGCGATCGCATGGCTGAATGCGCGGCCGCGTGCGCTCATCGCGATCGTCGTCGCGAGCGGCGCCGCCGGGGTGATTCTGCTGCCCTTGCTGGGCGCGCGATTGCTGCCGGATTTCCGTGAAAATTACTTGATCGCGCACGCATCGCTGCGCCCGGGGATTTCGCTGACTGAAACCACCCGCGTCGGGGAACAGATCTCCAAGGGACTCATCAGTATTCCCGGCGTCAAGAGCGTCGCCGAACAGATCGGCCGCGCCGAGAACGGGCAGGACCCCGACGCGCCGAACAAGAGCGAGTTCGAGGTGCAGATCGATCCGCGCCAGGGTCGCAGCGCGGCCGAGATCGATGCCGCCATCCGCAATGTGTTCGGCGACTTTCCGAACCAACTCGTGGAAATCTATTCGGTGTTGGCCGAACGCATCGGTGAAACCCTGTCCGGGGAGTCCGCGCCGTTTTCGATCAGCGTGATCGGTTCCGATCTCGATGCCGACGATCTCGTCGGCGCGCAGATCGTCGAGGTGCTGCAGCACCTGCCCGATAGCGGCAACGTCCGTCTGACGGTCCCGCCGCGCCAGGTGGAGATGCACGTGGAATTGCTGCCGGAGCAGCTGGCCATCTACGGGTTGCAGGCGGCGGATGTGCTGCAAACGGTGAATGCGGCCTATCACGGCAGTGTGGCGGCCGAACTCAATCAGGCGGATCGCAGCATACCGGTCACGTTGCGCATCGCTCACGCGGGCGCCGATCCATTGCGGTTAGGATCGCTGCTGCTGCGCGGACGGGATGGCGCACTGGCGCCGCTGTCCTCGGTTGCCAGAATCACCATGGCCTTGTCGCGCAGTCTGGTCGACCATCAGGACGGGCTGCGGCGGCAGATCGTCGTCGCATCGCCGAAGGGCGCCGATCAAGTAGGGTTTGCCGACAGAGCGCGCCAGGCGATCGCCGCCAAAGTTCAGCTGCCGCCCGGTGTGTTTCTGCGCTACGGCGGAGCGGCCGAAGCGCAGGCCGCCGCCAAGAATGAATTGTTGCTGCACTCGGCCGCGGCCTTCGTGCTCATCGTGCTGTTGCTGGCGCTTGGATTCGGGCAGCCGAGGCACGTGCTTCTCGTGCTTCTTTCCTTGCCGAGCACGCTGATCGGCGGCGTGGCGGCGACCGCCTTGACCGGCGGTACGCTCACCCTGGGCGCGATGGTCGGCTTCGTCGCCCTGTTCGGGATGGCCGCGCGCAACACCATTTTGCTGGTGTCTCACTACGACCATCTGGTGCAGGTGGAGGCGCAGCCCTGGAATCTGGATACCGCGTCGCGCGGCGCCGAGGAGCGGCTGACGCCGGTGCTGCTCACGGCATCGCTCACCGGATTGGCCCTGCTCCCGGTGGCATGGCAACTGCACCAACCCGGGCACGAGATCGAGGGCCCCATGGCGGTGGTCATTCTCGGCGGCTTGGTGTCTTCTACACTGGTCAGCCTGCTGCTGATTCCGCCTTTGGCGGCTCACTGGCTGCGGCCCGACAATTTCCTTCACAAGGAGTCAAAGCGATGAAAATCAATACTGTGATCGTAGTTGGACTATCCATGCTGGCATGTGGCTACACGCGGGCCGCGGCACCGCCGCTCACCGCCAGCAAGACGATCACCATCGACGCTTCGGCGGCGAAGGTCTGGCGTGCGGCGAAGGACTTCAACGGCTTGAACAGCTGGCATCCTGCCGTCGCCAAGGACGAGATCGTCGAAGGCAAGAACAACACCGTCGGAGCGGTGCGCTTGCTGACGCTGAAAGGCGGCGGGACGATCAAGGAAAAGCTGCTCCGCTTCGATCCGGCGGGCCGCTCGTTCAAGTACGCCATCATCGAAGGCGTTCTGCCGGTCAGCGACTATACGTCGACCTTCGTGGTCAAATCCGCCGGCAAGGACAAGTCCTCGGTCACCTGGACCGGCCACTTCAAACGCAAGAACGTCGGCGACAATCCCGCCGACAACGAAAACGACAAGACGGCGGTGGACACGATTGGCGGCGTTTATCAGGGCGGCCTGGACAATCTAAAGAAGATCGTCGAGGCGAAATAAGG
>DASWEO010000255.1:0-3453 GCA_036394715.1 Steroidobacteraceae bacterium | reverse complement strand
ACGGCGGCCGCGCCGGTACCTGCGACCTGCTGAATCATTCCGATGACGATCAACTCGTCGGTGGGATCGATCCAGAACCAGGTGCCGGCCGCGCCGCCCCAGTAATAGGTGCCCTTGCCGTAGTAGCCGCCCGCGGCGACGACGTCGCTGTACACCGCGAAGTCCAATCCGAATCCCGACCCGGGTGAGAGCGTCGGCATGGCCGGCGGCAGCACGTTGGTGCGCATCAGTTCGACGCTGCGCGGCGAGAGAAGGCGCACGCCATCCAGCTTGCCGCCGTTCAGCAGCATCTGGCAGAAGCGCATGTAATCCGCTGCGGTCGATACCAGGCCGCCGCCGCCGGAAGAGAGCGCAGGCTTGGCGGAGAAGTCGTGATTGAGCCCGCCCCGCACCACTTCCAGCCGGCCGTCTTTTCCGTAACTGTAGAATTCCGCCAGGCGCTTGAGCTTGTCCGCCGGAACGTAGAAGCCGGTATCAACCATGCTGAGCGGCTTGAATATGCGCCTCTCCAGGAATTCCTCGAACGGCATGCCGGAGAGCTTTTGTACGATGTAGCCCTGAATGTCGACGGAAATGCTGTAGTGCCATTCGCTGCCGGGTTGCGCATTCAAGGGCAGTTTGGCGACGCGCTTGATCATCTCCTCCAGCGTGTTGTTGACGTTGAGGATATCGGCCTCACGCTGTAATTTATCGACCGGCGTGTTGCTGATAAATCCATAGGTGAAACCTCCGGTGTGCGACATCAGCTCGCGCATGGTCACGGGGTGAACCTGATCCTTCATGACCACGTTGCCGTTCGCATCGGTGCCGTACACCTTGAGGTCGGCAAACTCCGGTATATATTTGGCAACCGGATCGTTGAGCTGCCACTTCCCCTCTTCGAACAACATCATCATGGCGACGCCGGTAATCGGCTTGGTCATGGAATAGATGCGGAAAATGCTGTCCTTTTGCATGGGGAGATTGGCGGCGATGTCCCGCTTGCCGATGGCCTCGAGTTCGATCACCTTGCCGCGGCGCGCGACCATGGTCACGACGCCGGCGAGACGGCCCTGATCCACGAGACTCTTCATGCCCTCGCTGAGGCGGGTGAGACGCTCGGTGGACATGCCGACATTTTCAGCCTTGGCCGTGGGCAGAGCCTGCGGGCCGGCCGCCAGCGCGGTCTGTAGGGTTACGGCGATGAGCGCGAGTACGCTGCACGGTGCACGCATGCTTGGGATCCCCATGACTTTGTTGATATCGGAAGCGCAGTATGCCGGGTCTCGACCGAAGCGAACAGAGCTCCGCGTCGCTTCATCTAAACCGCGGGTCGGCGACGAATTCGGGGTCGGTCAAGCTCCGCAGAAAAGCAGCCAAATCGGCGCGTTCGGTCTGCGACAGAAATAGCGGCCGGATGCGCGAGTCCCGGCGCGGACTCTCGTGTCCGCCGCGCGCGTAGTGATCGATCACCTGCTCCAGGCTCGCCACACTTCCGTCATGCATATACGGCGCGGTCAGCGCCACGTTGCGCAATGTGGGCACGCGAAATCTTCCCATGTCCGCCGCACGATGGGTGACCTCGATCAGGCCCTGGTCGTTCGCCGGGTAGCTTCCCCGTCCGTCCTCATCGTACAGGCCGGTGTTGGCGAACGAGGCGCCTTGCGTCTCGTGTCCGTCGTAAGTCAGGGGTCCGGAAAAATTGATCCCGGAATGACATTGCGCGCAGCCCGCGCGCGGCGAGAAAAAGAGCGCCATGCCGCGCTTTTCCGAGTCAGACAGCGCCGTTTGATCATCGTCGTACACATAACGATCGAATGGCGAGCGGCCGGAGATCAGAGTGCGCTCGAAAGCGGCGATCGCCTTGATGATGTTGGCCATGGAAATCGGTGCGGCGTCGTCCGGAAATGCCGCGGCGAACCGGCTGCGGTACGCGGCGTCGGCAGACACGGCCTCGACGGCGGCGCGCCCGCTGCCCGTGAGGCCCATCTCCACCGGATGCCGGTTGAACAGCGGCTGCCGCATTTGCGACTCCAGCGAATGGACTCTCGAGTCGCTCCAGGTGAAGGCCGGGTTGTAAGCCACGTTGGCGAGACTCATGGCGCTGTGCTTCACCGACTCGCCGGTGGCGCCCAGGGCGCGTGGCCTGCCGTCGGTGAAGGCCAATTCGGGTCGATGACAACTGGCGCAGGCGTACCGGCCGGTCGACGACAGATGCGTTTCGTGAAATAGCCGGCGCCCCAATTCTACTTTGGCGGAAGACATTGGATTGTCGGCCGGCACCGCCGGACGCGGGAAACCGGGCGGCAAGCGCCATTCATAGGCCGGGCTCGGCAACGTATCCGCACCACGCGCGGCAGCCACCGCCGCGCATGCCATTACGATGATGAAGCGCTTGCGGATATTGAGCAGCGATCCGTGAGCTTAGGCAGCGATGCCGGCTATTTCCACGCAGCCTGCGCGCCGAGGGCGAGTGACGCGGTTTGCGCGGCGATTCCGGCTCTCTCGTCCACCCATTTGGAGAATGCCTCGATGACATCGGGAGCCAGACCTTGAGCATCCGTGCGCCGGGCGTCGGTCCACCGGCGCATCGCCGTCATGAGTTCGTCGGCGAGGCCGCGGGACTCTCGAAACAAGGTCATGTACGCCTCCTTCGCTTCGTCGATCTTATTCAGACCGAGATAGGCTTCTCCGCGGTACTCGATAGCTTCCGGATAGGCGGGATTGAGCTCGAGCGCCTTGGCGTATGCCGATAGCGCGGCGTCATAGTTACCCAGATGGCGGTTGGCAAAGCCGATGTAATTCCATGCCTGGTACATCTTGGGCTGTTGGGAGACTGCATCGATGAACTGTTCCAGTGCCTTGGAATAGTACTGATGAGCCTTGTCCAGCGCTTTGGCGCTCTTCTGAGGATTGGAAGCCTTGGCGCCGTCGGATTCGTACTCCTTCGCCTCCTTGATGGAGCGCACGCCGGAGTTGTAAGCAGCCTTCGCCGCGTTCTCGGGCGAGCTCGACCGTGAACCGGCCGCGGAGCCGGTGACGCCCCCTCCGCCCATGGATCCGCCGCCGTGAGCAAAGCCGATTCCGACGGGGGCGACCGCCAATGCAACCGTCAAACTTAGGATACCGCGACTGACTCGCATACCAACCTCCGGAGTGCCTTGCCCAAGAACGCTGTTTACCGAGAGTGAGTACCCGAATGAGCCGAGCGGGTTTGAAGCTCCGCGTGACGGCGGTACAGGCATGGGGCCGGGATTTCGTTGAACTGCGCGGAAACTGTGAAGTCAAATAAACGAAGTCTTTATAGAAGCCCTTATAATGGTGTTCATTGAACTTAAAGCCCGACAGGCCATTGGTGACGTAATGAAAACCCCCTCGGCCCTCCGTACGCTGTCTTTGATGGTCTGCGGCACCGTCGCCGCACTGGCGCTGAGCGCGCCCACGTTCGCGCAGCATGGTGGCGGGGTCGCCCAT
>DASWEO010000254.1:0-3826 GCA_036394715.1 Steroidobacteraceae bacterium | reverse complement strand
TTGCAGCTTCCAGCTCGCCCACCGTCACCGCGGCCCAGCTTTCGAGCTGAAGGTTGTTGGACCTTCAATGCTCGGGATCGGATGCCACGGTCGTCACGCCCTACCGCCCACCCACTCACCACTATCGCCGAAAATGCACCGACCGCGACGCGGGTCATCCCGCGAGAGCGGGTTCTTGGGTCGGTTTGAGCCGTTAGCTCGGGGTTGAGGGCGGTCGATGGTCTCGACGGGCCGCGAATGGCTTCACCGGGTGGGATTCCGGCCCTTCAGATCTGATGAGCCAACGGCGGGGTAGAGCCGACAGCGGCCATTCGCGCGCTGCGAGCTTCGCAGTCTGTTGACTCTGGCAGAGGGCCTGAAACCGCGATCCATTTGGGGGATTCCCGATTCCGCTTTTTGTGTGTTCTGATACGCTGAAGCTTTCGCGTCGCGTCGAGAGAGCGCGCGTGGCGAGAAATCAATTGGATCGGGATTGGGCACTGTGAACAGTATTGTCGAGCGAACTCAAGCTTTTTGCCGGCGGTTCGAGCTGCGCGTGCCGATCCTGTTGGCACCGATGGCGGGAGCGTGTCCGGCATCGCTATCTATTGCGGTTGCTAATGCCGGCGGGCTCGGTGCTTGCGGCGTGCTGCTGATGCAGCCCGACGAGATCAAGATCTGGGCGCGCGATGTGCGGGCCGGCAGCAACGGCAGTTTTCAGCTCAATAATTGGATACCCGACCCACCACCTGCGCGCGATTCGGTACACGAAGCGCGGGTGCGCGAATTTCTCGGGCATTGGGGCCCGACGGTGGCACCGGAGGCGGGTGAGGCTGCCACGCCCGATTTCGCCGCCCAATGCGAGGCGATGCTTGAGGCCGATCCGCGCATCATCTCGTCGATCATGGGCCTCTACCCCGAGGAGTTCGTCGCCAAGATGAAGGCGCGCGGGATTGCATGGTGGGCGACCGCCACAACCGTGGCCGAGGCGCGTGCCGCCGTGGCGGCCGGCGCGGACGTGATCGTCGCGCAAGGCGCCGAGGCTGGCGGCCATCGTGGTGCCTTTAACGCTGTCGAGGCAGAGTCGCGGCAGGTCGGGCTCATCGCGCTACTGCCGGCGATAGTCAATGCGGTCGATGTGCCGGTTGTCGCGACTGGCGGTATCGCCGATGCGCGCGGCGTCGCAGCTGCATTCGTGCTCGGTGCCAGCGCGGCACAGATCGGTACAGGTTTTTTGCGCGCTCCCGAGGCGAAAATCGCTCCGGCCTGGGCTGATGCACTGGTAAGGACCGCACCGGAGGATACACTCGTCAGCCGTGTCTTTAGCGGCCGTCCCGGTCGCAGTATAGCCACCGCCTACGCCAGGGCTGCGACCGCCCCCGAGGCGCCAGCTCCCGCGCCTTACCCGATCCAGCGGGGCCTGACCGCCGGGATGCGCGGCCTTGGGACCAAGGAGGATAACATCGACCGGATTCAGGCTTGGGCCGGTCAATCGGCCGCTCTCGCTGCCGCCGAATCGGCCAGCGCCATCGTTGAACGATCGTGGACGGGGGCCCAGGCGCTGTTGGGTCTGTCTTAGCGGGAACCACCCGCCTGGCCTCACCAGGGAGCGGCATCATGGCCATCGGGCCTCGCGTTGGGCAATGACGGCAATGGGGCATCTTCACCCATACGTCACGTCGTCAGCCACCGACTGCAGAGCGCCGAAACCAGCCGTTCCCCTGTCATGGGTCGAACGAGTCAAACCGTCAACGTCGACACTAATTCAAACTAGGATGCGGGTAAGCCCGGACTGCTTCCCCTCGTCGAGACCGGGGCGAGATCGCGAGCGTGGCACCGCCATGATCTATGCCGGCCGCTTCATTCTCTACCGCGACCGCTGGTGCGCAGCCGAAGGGCGACGAAGCGACGGCCATCCCGTTCCTCAAGCGCTTCACTTCTCCAATACCGAGCACTGTGAAAATCTGCGACAGATACCCGGAGCATCTGGCCCGTTAAGCCGCGTGCGGGAGGCGGGACCGCCGCGCACGAAGGAGTTTGATTTCGGCCCGCTTCGCCTCGAACTGGTCCGTCAGGCTGCTTAGGCCGTAGCCGTGCCCACTGACCCCGGGGCTCTCGCCAGCCGCTATTCATGCCCGAGGATAAGCACCGCCGCCGCGATTAGCCGTCGCACGTCGTCCTCCGTCCCGACGGTGATACGCAGATAGGGCGCCGTGCGCGGCTTGTTGAAGTGCCGCACCAGCACCGCATGTTCGCGCAACGCCGCCGCGAATTCCGGCCCGCCCCGCGCCGGATGCCTGGCGAAGACGAAATTCGCGCTCGAAGGCAGAACGACAAAGCCAAGCCGGATCAGCTCCCGCGTCATCGCTTCGCGTCCTGCGACGACCCTCGCGCAGCTCTCGTGGAAGTAGGCGTCGTCGTGAACCGAAGCCGTCGCGCCCGCCTGGGCGAGGCGGCCGAGCGGGTAGGAATTGAAGCTGTTTTTCACGCGGTGGAGCGCCTCGATCAGCCCCACGCCGCCGAGCGCGTAGCCCACGCGCAACCCGGCCAGAGCGCGCGACTTCGACATCGTCTGCACGACCAGCAGGTTCGGATGATCGGCGATGAGTGGAACCGCGCTCTCGCCACCGAAATCGACATAGGCCTCGTCGATCACCACCGGGATATCGGGATGATCTTCGAGCAGTCGGGCGATTTCCGCGCGCGGCAGCGCGACGCCGGTCGGCGCGTTGGGATTGGCGATCACGATCGAGCCCGCCTCGCGCCGATAATCCTCGACCCTGACGCGCATTTCGTCGTCCAACGGCACAGTCTCGCAGGCGAGGCCGAACAATTGCGCCCACACGGGATAAAAGCTGTAGGTGACGTCCGGAAAAAGCAGCGGCTTCGGCTGTTTCAAGAGCGCGACGAATGTATGCGCGAGCACTTCGTCCGAGCCATTGCCAACGAAGACCTGTTCGGGCTTGATCCCGTGATGGACGGCGAGCGCCTCGCGCAGCTCCTGCGCCTCAGGATCGGGATAAAGCCGCAGGGTGTCCACCGCTGCGGCTCGCATCGCTTCCAGCGCGAGCGGCGAAGGGCCGAACGGGCTTTCGTTGGTGTTGAGCTTCACCAGATTGGCGATGCGCGGCTGCTCGCCGGGCACATAGGGCGAAAGCTCACGCGCGATCCTGCTCCAGAACGCCTTCATTTTAGGAGTATAGGCAAGTTATGAATTATTGGATATTCACCCATTTCAGCACGAGTATTTATGTATCCCTATTTCGCGATGGGCCCTCTTCGATCTCCAGGCGGGCAAGGTCGCCGGCGGCAGCTAATGTAGATCGTTGCCTCAACCCTGGCCAAAGCCGCTATCCCGCCGGCGCGTCTTGTGCGCCAAATGCTGGCCGCACGGTGCGAACCTGACCTGGAGAGCAGAATGGTTCTTAAGTCGCGATAGCCCACAAGCCTCTGTGTTACAGGCAGGAAGACCTCTGAGTGACGCCGTCATTGCCACCCTCCCGCGGTGCACAAGAGACAGGGCATTAACGGGCGGCGAGGCGGCGCCCCTCGACCAGCCCTGGCGTGCTTCTCACCGGAGCGGTCATGATGATGCGAAAGCCTTGCTCCAGGCGCATCGCCACGTCATCAGCCGTGGCTCCCGTCGCACAGGGGACGCCGAACTCTTTGCAGGCGGCCAGGACGCGCAGCAGATTTTCTTGCACGGCTGGATGGCTGGCTTGGCCCCGCAATCCCATCGACACCGACATGTCCCCGGGGCCTGCCCAGATGGCGCCGATGCCCCTCACCTGACGCAAAATGTCGCGTATGTTCTGCACCCCTTCTGCTTCTTCGACGATGCCCATCA
>DASWEO010000253.1:0-2018 GCA_036394715.1 Steroidobacteraceae bacterium | reverse complement strand
GCTGTTCACATCCGACCACGAATGGCTCCGCATCGAGGGCGACGTCGCCACCATCGGCATCACCGATTATGCGCAGTCGCAGCTCGGCGATGTCGTGTTCGTCGAACTGCCGAAAGTCGGCCGCAGCCTGAAGAAGGCGGAGGCCGCCGCCGTGGTCGAATCGGTGAAGGCCGCGTCCGACGTCTACGCGCCGATTTCGGGCGAGGTGGTTGAAGTCAACGACGCGATCACAGCCGAACCGGCGCTGGTCAACTCCGACGCCGCTGGCAAGGCGTGGTTTTTCAAATTGAAGATCGCAGACAAGAGCGAACTCGGCGGCCTGATGGATGAGGCCGCGTATCAGAAGCATACGGCGTGAGATGACGATGAGAGCCGCCACACCAAGACCGTCATCGCCCAGCTTGACCGGGCGACCCAGTACGCCGCGGCTTCTCGGTTCAATCACTGATGTCACGGCGTACTGGATGCCCCGCTTTCGCGGGGCATGACGCGAATAAAGGAACAACCGATGACCGCGCACCGCAAACCCGCTGACGAGGCCGCCACCACCTTCGTGCGCCGCCATATCGGCCCTTCGCCCCGCGACGTATCGGCGATGCTGGAAACCGTGGGCGCCAAAACCTTGAGCGAGTTGATCGGACAAACCCTGCCCTCGTCGATCCGGCAGAAGGCGCCGCTCGATCTCGGCCGCGCCTTGAGCGAAACCGAAGCGCTGGCGCATATGCGCGAGCTGGCGTCACGGAACCAGGTGTTCACCTCGCTGATCGGGCAAGGCTATTCGGGGACGATTCTGCCCGCGGTGATCCAGCGCAACATCCTTGAGAACCCCGCCTGGTACACCGCCTACACCCCTTATCAACCCGAGATCAGCCAGGGGCGGCTGGAGGCCTTGTTCAACTTCCAGACCATGATCTGCGATCTGACCGGTCTCGATGTCGCCAACGCCTCGCTGCTTGATGAAGCGACCGCGGCGGCGGAAGCAATGGCGCTGGCCGAGCGCGCCGCTCATTCAAAAGCAAAAACGTTCTTCGTCGACCGCGAGTTGCATCCACAGACGCTTGCCGTGCTGCGTACCCGCGCCGAACCGCTGGGGTGGAATTTGATCGTCGGCGATCCGCTTGCCGATCTCGAGAAGGCCGAGGTGTTCGGCGGGCTGCTGCAATATCCGGCCTCTTCCGGCGCGGTGCGCGACCTGCGTCCCGCGATCGCCGCGCTGCATGGAAAAGGCGCGCTTGCGATCGTCGCCGCCGATTTGCTGGCGCTGACGCTCATTTCTTCACCCGGCGAGCTCGGCGCCGATATCGCGATCGGATCGGCGCAGCGTTTTGGTGTACCGATGGGATATGGCGGGCCGCACGCGGCCTATATGGCGGTGCGTGATGCGCTAAAGCGCTCGCTGCCGGGACGCATCGTCGGACTGTCGATCGATTCGCGTGGCCAGCCGGCCTACCGACTGGCGCTGCAGACCCGCGAGCAGCACATCCGCCGCGAAAAGGCGACCTCGAACATCTGCACCGCGCAGGTGCTGCTGGCGGTGATCGCCTCGATGTATGCAGTCTATCACGGCCCGGAGGGACTGACCCACATCGCTCGTTCAGTGCATCGCCGAACCAGCGTGCTGGCGGCGGGATTGCGCAAGCTTGGATTCGCGCCGCAGTCGGAAGCGTTCTTCGACACGGTGACGGTGGATGCAGGCGCCAGGCAAAATGAGATCGTCGCCCGCGCGCGGGCAGAAAAGATCAATCTGCGGATCGGCGAGCGCACGCTCGGCACCGCGCTGGACGAGACCACGACGCCTGATATCGTCGAGGCGGTGTGGCGCGCATTTGGCGGCAACCTCGCTTACGCCGATATCGAAGCCGGCGTGCGGGACGCGCTGCCTGCCGAACTGAAGCGCGGAAGTGCGTTCCTCACTCATCCTGTGTTTCACGCCCATCGCTCGGAGACCGAGCTGTTGCGCTACATGCGCAGGCTCTCGGATCGCGACCTCGCGCTCGATCGCGCGATGATTCCGCTGG
>DASWEO010000252.1:0-10691 GCA_036394715.1 Steroidobacteraceae bacterium | reverse complement strand
CTGTAGGTCCAAAGAGCCGTTGACCAGCGCCGCCACGATCTCGCGATAGACTTTGTCGCGTCTGCTGAACAGGTCATGGAAAATCAGGTCGAATTCCTTGAACAACAGCCCTTCTGGTGTGAAACACATGCGCTGAATATTGACGTCCGCCGATAGCGTAGGATTCATTTCCTCCAAATAACGCGGCACCCCGCCCGTCACGGACAGTAAGCGCAGTTTTTCATGAGGGGTAGTGCGATCGCGGTGCTTGCCCCAGAACAAATTGCAGGTCGCCAACGGCAGCTCCGGCAGCGTGAAGTCCAGTGACACCCGCCCCAGAAAGCCGGTGTGATGCAGGATATTGCGTTCGATCCAACCGCTCAACGAACCGGAAAGAATGAGGATCAAATGCGGATTTTGAGAAAATTCCGCGTCCCAGGCATTCTTCAGCTTCCCGAGGAACGTAGGATCTTTCGATCCCAGCCAGTTGATTTCATCCAGAACGACCAGATGCCGGCCGGTTTTGGTTCGATCGGCAAGGCTCCATAACAGCGTATTCCAGTCATCGGCCCGCGGCGCCGGAATGCCGAGCTGACGATTGATCTGCTGAGCGAAGTCTTCGCGTTCCTGCCCGGCGGTCAAGTGCGCGGTGGGCGGCAGCCCTTGAAAACTCAGAGCGCCTTAACCCGGTAATCGACGGGCGAGCTCAGTGGCCAGGCGGCTCTTGCCGATGCGGCGGCTGCCCTTGATGATGACCAAGTTGGCGGTTTTCTTGCCCGCAAGCTCTTGGAGGCGCCGTAGCTCGTGCTCACGCCCGTAGAAGGGAGTGGCGCCAGCAGATGCCATATTGGTGCACCTTGTGAGGGATATAGTTGGTGCCACCCAAACGATAATTGTCGATTTGGTGCACCATCAGCTAATCTATCAGAATGCCACAAGAATGACAATTGTCGAATTGGTGCACCGAGAGATGCCGGCTGTCGGAGACCTGAGTGGGTCAAACCCGGACGATCGCCCTGACAATGCTGGTCGTCCGCTTTGTTGGGTTTGCTCACACTCGTTTTGAAAACCTTGGTGGGTTGTAGCCGCGTCGAGACTGTGGGAACTGGGCGATAAGCTAAGTCGCGTCCTAGGACAACGCAGGGACACGCCAGACAACGAAAAGTGGAGCGGGCGATGGGAATCGAACCCACGGCTCAAGCTTGGGAAGCTTGGGTATTACCATTATACGACGCCCGCGTCTGTGCTCGATTCTAGTCGCCTTTCGGAAGATCAGGCAACCACTACCGTACGATGCAGGGAGCCGGCCCCCCGTGGGTACCCGGCGGCGGCGAACCACTCGGCCGAGAACATGACGGGTGCGGCCACGAGGCCGAAGCCGAGCTTGTCGGGGAGCTCGAAATTCCGCAGCGCCGCGCTCACGCCCGGCGCCACGTCGTAGTTCGGCGTGTCAGCGGCGCAAGTAAGCATCGGTACCCGCCAGCCAGTCCTGCCGCGGCGGATTGAACACATCGACGTCGAGAGTGTCTTCGATCGCCACCGCGCTATGCGGCAAGTACGACGGGATTACGAGTACTTCACCGGCGCGGACGATCACCTCGCGCTCCCCATTCGCTCCAAGGTGAAATTGCAGCGCGCCTTCGAGGATGTAAGTGATTTGCTCGTTCTCATGCGAGTGCCGAGGCACCTCGATGCCCTTCTTGAAGTACACATGGGCAATCATCATGCGATCGCTGGTGATCAAGCGGCGCGTAAGACCGTCTTTCAGTTTCTCTGCGGGCAGTTCCTCCCACCGATAATGCTTGGCGTTCGCGGCTTCGACGGAGTTCATTGCTGTTGCGGTATTCATTAGAAAACCCTCGATTAGCGGAATTTCTCGTCGATCTGCAGATCCAGCGCGACTGCTTGGGCGTTGGTCTCGTTCGCGAGCCCGATGATGGCCACGAGCTCGGCGTGCTGTTCGGGCGTCAACCCTTTGTTGCGGGCGGCTGCACCGTGCGAGGCAATGCAGTACCGGCAGCCGTTGGTCACGCTGACCGCCAAGTAAATGAGTTCCTTGGTGAGCGGATCGAGGGCGCCCGGACCCATGACCTCCTTGGAATTCGCCCACATCCGCCGCAACGTGGGTGGATGGTGCGCCAGTACTTTCCAGTAATTGTTGACCCAGTCCGACTTGCGCGTCGCCATGATGTCGTCATACACCGCCCGCACCTCGGGCGAGGCATCCTCATACTCGATCGGCGCCTGCGCGGCGGAGCCGCGAGTCGCGCCGGCGGCGGCGTTCACGGCACCACCGCAATCACGCGGGCCGGGAAACCGGAGCCGTTCTCGACCTTGGGAAACGTGATCCAGACCAATCCTCCCGCCTCGGGTACCTGGTCGAGATTCGCCAGCAACTCGATCTGGTAGTGATTGGTTCCGAGAATGTAGGACTCCAGCGAATAATCGTCTTTGGTCGTGGCGGCACCCGGATCGGTGTCCGTGGTCTCGTGGCCGGAGGCGGTGATGCCGCGCTCCTCGTACAGCAGCTTCAGCACCGGCATGCTCCAGCCCGGATAATGAAACACGCCGGCCGCGTCTTTGTTGGCCAGCGCTTTGTCGTCCGGCCAACGCTTGGACCAATCGGTGCGCATGGCGACGAAGGCGCCGCGCGGTATCCGGCCGTGGCGCAGCTCCCATGAATGAATGTCGTCCACGGACAATACATAGTCGGGATTCTTGGCCGCCTTGTCATGCACGTCGATGATTACCAGCGGCATCAACATGTCCTTCGGGTCGATTTGATCGACGGTGCGCAGTCCGTCATGAAAATGCGCCGGCGGGTCGACGTGCGTGCCCCATTGGCCGATGTGGCAATACTCGTTGATTCGAAAGCCGTCCTTTTCGACCGTGTACAAGGTTTTGACGCGCTCGTTCGGCGCGCCCTTCCAATGTGGAATACCGGGAGCAAACGCATGCGTCAGATCGACGAAGCGATGCGCCTGAATGACCGCCAACGCATCGGTGAGCGACGCGGCGGTCTTCGTGTCCGCAGCGGCCACGCACCACGAGGCGGCCAACGCCGCTGTTCCACAGGCACTCAACACCCATGCTCGCATGAACTCCCCCTAAGGATTCGAGAAATGCACAAATAAGATTAACATGCCGGACGCGGCCGAATGCCTGCTAAAACAGCGCCGTCACGCGGTTGAGCCGGACGCGAGCTGCGAGTTCCCGTATGCCGATTGTGCAATGCCGGCGGGCTAACTGCCGGATTCGCCGGTGGCCTCGATCTCCACCAGCAAGTCCTCGCGGCAAACGTCTGCCTGCAGATACACGATGGGAGCCGACGGCCGCAGCCACCCCGAAAGCGCCTCTTCGATGGCGCGGAGATCCGACGGCTGGCGCACGTAGACCTTGAACTTGAGTGCGTCGAGGGAATAGCGTGCGGACCCCACCACGCGATTCGCTTCGTCCAGCAACGCAATGATGTTGGCCATGGTCTCTCGAGTCTGTGCGCCGACATCGCCTTGATGGATGGTTTCGTACCCGACGATGCTCGCGGTCCCGGATACGAACAAATTGGTCCCTGCGGACTCGTGCAGCACGCAGGCTCGTGAAAAGATCGGGCTGTGCCGGCCAAACTTCGGCGGGTAGTGATAGGCACTGGTCTGCCGCGGATTCTCGATCATTTTCGGCTGCTGCCGGGCGGCCAGGAAGTAAATCGATATCGGGCTGCCTGCCGGCGAGCCCAAGGCTGAGGCCGCGGGTACGGTGCCCACGATCGCCTGGCCTGAATTGCGGAAGGCCAGTTGGCGCGCCGAATTGAACAGGCGGTAGCGCTCGTCGCCGCCGGCATCACGGTTGATTTCCGGCAGATAATTCCAGATCCGAATCAAGTGGCGGTGCTCGGTTTCCTGCAGCACCGCGAATATCTCCTGATACGCGAGTTCAGTTGCCCTCATCAGCGCTTCCGAATCGCCGTCAACGCCGCCCGCCGGACTTTGGGCCCGGATGGCGCGCTCCTCGATGGTGATGGAGCCGAACAGCAGTTCCTCGCAGAACCGGTACTGCACGCGGCTCTGCTTGACGGCGCCGTTCGACAGTCGAACTTCCGGTCCCGCGACCCGCCAGACCTCGCAAAGATTGCCGTTCACGCTCAGGGAGGGAGTCATGCTCGCGGTAACCGGAACTCGCGCGCCGCCGATGGCCGGCGGTTTTTCAAATCCCACGACCCCCAAGACGTTTTGCCACCAGGCGGGCGACTGGGAGGCGATCTCATCGGAGGACAGATAGTCGAGCTGCAGGGCCACCCTGCTCGCCGCCCGGGGGGCAACGCCGGGAGTTAGCCCCAGAGTTGCGGTGGATGTCCGCATGGTAGTCATTGCAAGGCAGTCTATCCTGCCTCTTGCGCAGGGGGTAGAGCGCGATCAGAAGGCGATGTAGGGCCCTGCGCCGACAGAGGTCGCCGCTTTCTCAAAGGCCGTGTAGACCGTACGCCCATAGTAAAACGGCAAGCCCCAGTCGAAGGTATCGGTGTTCGGATATGTTCCTGCGAGCGTGGCAAACGCCACCAGACTCGGGTCATTTCCCCCGAGTGTTTCAGCGTCGCCGACCGTGAAATCTACACTCGCCGACACGCCGTTTTGCCCCTGGAGCATCGCGCTCAAGCCCTGCGGGTTGACCGGGCAATAGAACGTAGCGAAACCGCTGGCTGTGCATTGCGTAAGACCGGTGTCATTGAAATATAGACCGTTCGAACCGGTATCCAAAAAGCTCTGGGTCAAGCTTTTGCCGTTGAAGAGCGTCGTGAAATCTCCGCTGTTGGGGTCGACAGTGAGGACGGACTGGTTACCGGACTTATTGTTCGATTGCGTGTCGATCCCAAAAATCAGGAAACCCGCCACCGTCGCCGCTCCCTGCGCCGCGACGCTGGGCAATTGGACCACCACGCCGTTGTTGTCCTTGGCGAAGAGCGTGGCTGGGTTCTGCACCTGATTCGCCAGCAACACCGTCGTGGCTTGGCAGACGGTTGAGGTGCACACATAGTAAGTGGCCGGTACGGCAGCGCTGACGCAATTCGACCCGCAATCCTGCGCAAATACGCCGATCCCCAAGATACCGTTGGCGCCGAACGCGGCGACGGTGTCTTCCGCCGGACCTATGCTGGAGCAGTCCGCAGGAACAGTCGTGAAATTAGCATCGCCGATGACTTGCACCGGTACGGAAGCCGCGGATTCGCCCGATATTTGCACGTCGGCCAAAGCGACCGGACCCCAGCTGTAACCGTCCACGAATTGAGTACACTCGACCAGCGAAGCGCCGTTCCCCGCCGTTTGCACCGGCAAGCTCACCGTCAGTACCGGGGCCAGTATGCGCAGCCCGTAGGACGCCGTGTCCACTTGAATGTGATCGATGGTCTGGCAATTCGTGGTGCTGCCGGGGACACACACCGTCACCGTGGTGAATAGAGTATTGACGTCGGGCTTGGTGCTCGTCGGACCCGCGTCGACTACGATGTCGGCCACATTGGAGCCGGTCGGCGTCGAGCTCCCAGACGCGAATGATGCGCTGCTGCCGCCGCCGCCGCAGGAGAGCACCGGCCAACAGAGAGCCGCACACAGCCCGAAGCGCCACGCGCGCGACGGCGTGCCGATGGGGGTCAGTCTCAACATCAGCGCAAATCTCCTACGTTCACACCGTCGGGCACGGCCTGCGGCAGGTACGCGAGGCCCGAGAAGGCGCGCATATGCCCGCCCGCCTGCACGACGAGATTGCTCTCACGTATCTGCACGTGATGATGTCCCGAGTGCGGGCCTCTCGCCGCCGTCACGTAGTTATCGAAGTACTGTCCCAGAGTCTGGCGCAGATTCGGCACGGTGGGGCCGTTCCACGCGACCGCAAACACCTTGCCGTCGGATCCTGCGAACTCGCGCACCCGGGTTCCGGAGGGCAACTGGATTTCGTGCAGCCGATAGTTCGCATGCGGTGTCACTTTGATCGAGCCGCGAAGTCCCGCCGCATCGGTTTGCACCGAGGTCTCCGGCTCACCCAATGCCGCCGCTGCGATGCACGGACTCAAAGCCGCGAAGAGCAACGAGCTCGAAACTACACACTTCTTGACATTGATGGTCGGTCGCGGTTTGCGCATGGCATAATCCTTTGCAGTATTGGAACAAAATTGCGTCATTTGGTTCACAGCGACCGATGTCGCGATTTCCGCCGGGCATGTCGGGATACGCCGACAGCGTTCACGATACCCGAAGCGGCGAGTGAGCTTGACGGCAATTTTGCGACGCGGTGAGGAATGAATTTGAAGAGCCGCGGTCTTAGTCCCCAACGGGATCAATTCTTGGGAGCCTCTTACGTGAAAGCACTCGCATGGGTGACCGTCGCCGCAGCCGGATTGGCGATCATGGGCTGCACCGGAAAATATAGTGTCGGAGGCACAGTGACCGGCCTCAGGGGTCAGGGCCTGGTGCTCGAGGACAACTCGGGCAATGACTTGAGTGTCTCTTCGAACGGTTCATTCATCTTCTCGAAGCGTCTCAGGAACGCCATCACCTATTCGGTCACGGTCAAAACTCAGCCATCTAATCCTGCGCAAACCTGCACCGTTCAAAACGGCTCCGGCACCATCGACAAAGCCAATGTCACCAACGTCGTCGTCTCCTGCGCGCACACCGGGCGCTTCGCGTACGTCGCCAATCAGCTATCCAACGACGTGTCGGCGTACGCCATAGACTCCGCCACCGGCAACCTCTTCGCCATCAACGGCTCGCCGTTTGCGGTGTCGGGCACGACCCCGGCGTCGCTGGCCGTGGACCCGAACGGCCTATTTCTCTATGTGGTGAACAACGGCTCGGACACTGTCTCGGTCTACACCATCGACAACACCACCGGCGCACTCACCGCCACGGGGATATCGGCTCCTACCGGCAGCGGTCCCGACGGCCTGGCTGTGGATCCTACGGACCGCTTTCTGTACGTGGCGAACCTCGCCTCAAACAGTGTGTCGGCCTATGCCATCGATACTTCCACCGGCCTGCTGACCCAACTCAGCAATTCGCCGTTCGGGATCGGCGCAACACCCAGTTCCTTGCAGATCGATCCGAGCGGCAGTTTTCTCTATGTCACCGACTTCGCCGGCGGCAGAGTCGTTGCATTGGTGATCGATTCCACCACCGGCTCCTTGAGCTTGGTTTCCGGGTCGCCATTCGGCGCCGGTGCCGGCGCCAACTCGATTGTCATCGATCCTACGGGAAGCTTTGCCTATGTCGCCAATGCAGCGGCCGCCACCATTTCCGAATACTCGATCAACGCATCGACGGGCGGCCTGACGGCGGTATCCGGATCGCCCCTGGCCACCGGAAGCGGTCCCGAATCGCTGGCCATCGACCCGGCGGGCCTCTTTGTCTATGCCGCGAATGTCACTGCCAAGAACCAAGTGGCCGCGTACTCCATTACACCGGGCAGCGGGGCCCTGACTCTGTCGGGTTCGCCCGTAGCCGCGGGCCTCCTTCCGGCCAGCATCGTGCTCGACCCGTCAGGCCAATTCGCCTATGTCGCGAACGATAATTCCAATGATATTTCCGTATACGCCGTCGATTCCACGACGGGTGCGCTGACGCCGGTCAGCGGGTCACCGTTCGCGGCCGGCAATCAGCCGCGCTCGATCGCCATCGACTGATGCGGATCGCGCGCGTCGGTGTTGCCCCACTCTGCGGGCAATAACTCGCCGCTCGAGATGCGAGCGCGCCGCTTGGGGTTATGATGGGCGTCGGCGCGACTCGCCCGCCAACCCCCAAGGACCGACGTTAGATGAGCATCAATGATGTAACCGCTGGCAGCCTTGTTCCGCATGAATTCAATGTGATCATTGAAATTCCGAGCGCGGCTGATCCCGACAAATATGAGGTAGACAAGCAGTCCGGCGCGCTGTTCGTGGATCGCTTCATGATGACTGCGATGCACTACCCCGCGAATTACGGCTACATTCCGAAAACCGTGGCCGACGATGACGATCCCGTCGACGTCTTGGTGCACACGCCGTTTCCGCTGCTGCCGGGAGTGGTCGTGCGGTGCCGTGCGGTCGGGGTGCTGCGCATGGACGATGAATCCGGCGGCGACGCCAAACTGTTGGCAGTCCCCGCCGACGACATCTGTCCGTTGTTCGAACACTGGAAATCCATTGCCGATGTGCCGGAGATCCGCCTGCGGCAGATCCAACATTTCTTCGAGCACTACAAGGACCTCGAGGCGGGCAAATGGGTCAAGATCATCGGGTGGGCCGGTGTCGACGTCGCGCATGCTGAGATCCTGAACGGCATCAAGCGCTACGAAGCCGAAAAATCGAGTTCTGCCGCCCGGTAGTCGTCCATGTCCGCCGCAGGCAATCGCGGGCTGGCGTTCGCCGTGGCGGGAATTGCGCTGCTGCTGGCAGCGACCTGGTATGCCTATCGCCCGCCGGCGCCGCTTGGGCCGGACGCTCCGCCAAGCGCGTTCTCCGCCTATCGAGCCGAGGCCATCCTCCGGGATCTGGTCGGCAACGGCGTCCCACATCCCATTGGAAGCCCGGCCGGCGCGCGCCTGCGCGACGCCATCGTCGAGCGATTGGCGGCGCTCGGATACGCACCTGAGCTGCAATCCGGTTTCGTGTGCCGTGAGGGCGTGTGCGGCAGCCCCGTCAATATCATTGCCACGCTGCGCGGCAGTGCCGGGGACAAGGACACAGTCATGCTGGCGGCGCATTACGACTCCGTGCCGGCGGGTCCCGGAGCGTCGGATGATGGCGCCGGCGTCGCGACGCTGCTCGAGATCGCGCGCATTCTGGCCGCGCGGCCGCCACCGCCGCACCCCATCGTTCTGCTGTTCACGGACGGCGAAGAAGCAGGATTGCTCGGCGCGCTGTTGTTCGTACAGCAGCACCCCCTGGCCAAGCAAGTGAAGGCCGCGGTCAATCTCGAGGCGCGCGGCACCTCGGGTCCGAGCCTCATGTTCGAAACGGGCACGGCAAATACCTGGCTCATGCGATTGTACGGGTCGGCGGTCGCGCGGCCGTTCACCAACTCTCTCTACTACCTCGTGTACAAGCGGCTCCCGAACGATACCGATTTCAGCGTATTCAAGGCGGCATACCAGGGTTTCAATTTTGCGTTCATCGGCGACGTGGGCCGCTATCACACGCCGCTCGACAGCGTGGCGAACGCCAGCGCCAGCAGCATTCAACATCAGGGGGACAATGCGCTCTCCGCTCTATCGGCGCTCGCGAATTCCCCGACGCTGCACCCACCCGTCGGGGAGTCGGTCTTCTTCGACGGTTTTGCGCGCACGCTCATCGCGTGGCCCACGGAATTCGCTCTGCCGGCGGCGCTTCTCGCGCTCGCCCTGCTGCTGGCCGAAGCCGACTTTTTACTGCACAAGGGAGCCGTCGCCGCCCGCGAAATCATGTGGGGAGGCGTGGGCATGACCTGCATGCTCGTCTTGGCTACATCGCTGTGCGCCGGGCTGCTCGCCTTGGCCGTAGCCGCCGGCAAGGTGCCGCCTTTCAGCGGCGCATCTTGGATTTCGCAACCTGCGCCGATGCAGATTGCGGCTGCGGCGATTGCCCTGCTCGCCGCGGGCGGCGCCGGTGCGTGGCTGTCGCAGCGCGCAGGCTTTTGGGGATATTGGATGGCCGCGAGTCTGCTCGGCGCGGTGCTGTCTGTCGCGAGCGCTGTCGCCGTTCCGGGTGCGAGTTTTGTGCCGCTGCTCTGGACCCTTGCCGCGGGTCTCGGAGCCCTACCATCCACGGTGAGCTTGATGAGACACCGGACGGCGCCGCGATGGGCGGCCGACTTCGCCGCCCTGTTTCCCGCTCTCGTGATTTTTGCCTCCGTACTCCCTCTGGTGCGATTTCTGTACATGGCGCTCGGCAGCTTGGCATGGCCGGTCTCGACACTGGTGCTGGGTTTGGGTGCGGCCGCGCTGCTACCGCTGCTGGCCTCCGCGAGCCGCCGTGTGCAGCGGTGGGTCATGGCGGCGGCGGCTCTGTTCGTGATGAGCGGTGCCGTGCTCACGCTGAGCCTGCCCACCTATTCAGCCGAATGGCCGGAGCGGATCAATCTCGAGTATTGGTTGGATGCCGACACGGGCCAATCGCACTATCTGGTGCGGTGCGACTCTCTGCGGCTCCCGCCGGCTCTCGCCGCCGCGGCGCACTTTGACCCGGTGCCGCGCCCGAGTTTCGCGGGAGACGAATCGACGGCGTTCTACGCCGCCGCACCGAAGCTTGCACTCGCCGCGCCGGCATTGCAGCCCACTCCGGCAGCGCAACTCGCGGTGGAATCAAAAGCCGCCGACTCTGCCGCTCACTTCGATCTTCGGCTGCGCTCTCTGCGCGGCGCGCCCGAGGCGCTCGTGGTTTTTCCGGCGAGCGCGCAAGTGGCGGATATTGCGCTGGTAACGGCGGCAGGGCCGGTTCGGGCCACAGTGAACAGGCTGAGGAACGGGGCAACCCTTCTGGACATCGTCTCGCTGCCGGCGGACGGCGTGGAATTCAGCGTCGATGCCGCGGGGCGGTCACCGCTGGTGGTCCAAGTGCTCGACCAGAGCTATGACTTTCCCGAGGAGGGACGCATTTTGCAGCGCGCGCGGCCGCCGAACGCGACCAGCTCGCAGGGCGGCGATCTCACGGTGGTGCATCGCACCGCAACGCTCTACCCTGCGGCTGACCGCTAAGAACACCATTCGCT
>DASWEO010000251.1:0-17272 GCA_036394715.1 Steroidobacteraceae bacterium | reverse complement strand
ATCGTCCGACCCGGACAAGGTGAGACTCGGAAAGAACGCCGATTTCGCCACGCCGATCTGCGCATTGGCCGCCGCGACTCTGCGTTCCGCTTCCGCCACGTCGGGCCGGCGTTCGAGCAGCGTGGAGGGAATGCCCGCGGGCACGGTGGGCACATCGGCTCGCATGGGGGAGGGGCTCACGGAGAACGATGCCGGCTGCTGGCCCGTGAGTACGGCGATGGCATGTTCGAGCACGGCACGTTGGATCTTGGCATTCACCTGCTGTGCCTGGCTCGACAGCAGTTGCGCCTCGGCGCTCACGACATCGGCCCTGGCCGCCACTCCGAAGCGGTAGCGGCTCTCCGCGATCTTCAGGGAGAGCTGCTCGGCCACCACGGTGTCGTCCAGCAGCTTCTGCAATTGATCCTGCGCGCGCAACTCGAAATAATCGGTCGCAAGTATCGCCTGGGCCGACAGACGCGCCGCGGCCAGCGCCGCCGCGCTGGCTTGCGCCGACGCCCGGTCACCCTCGACCGTGCGGCGGATCTGACCCCAGATATCCAAGGCCCAATTTCCGGAAATTCCCGCGCTGGTGGTGGTATGCGCGGGTGCGGTGCCGACCGCCCCACGCTGCTGCCCGGCGCTGACGCCGACGGTGGGCCAAAAGCCCGCGCGCGCCTGCGCCACCAGCGCCCGCGCCTGATCGTAGGCAGCCGCGGCGGCCTTGACGTTCTCGTTCGAAATGTCGATGCGAACTTCCAGCTGGTTCAATGCATCATCTTTGAATATTTCCCACCAGGGCCCTCTGCTGAGCGCGTCGTTGGGCTCGCTGGGTTTCCAATCTCCGGCTTCCTTGTAATCGGGGGCGACGTCGAGCTTCGGGCGATGGTAATCGGGACCGACCGCGCACGCGGCGGCGAGGCTGAGCCCTGCGGCCACGCTCAACCATCGGGTGAACCGCAGACCCCAGCTGCAGTGGCGGAGCCGCATCAGATGCCGGCTCCCACGGGGTCGAATCCCTGACCGCCCCGATCCGGGTGGGCGGACGCCGGCGGCGGGTTGTACTTGCCTTGTCTCAAATGCTTCCAGTAGCGATGGATGTACAGGTAGACCACCGGCGTCGTATAGAGCGTGAGGAGCTGGCTGACCACCAGGCCGCCGACTATCGCGATCCCTAAGGGCCGCCGCATCTCGGTGCCGTCGCCGTACGCGATGGCCAGGGGCAGTGCGCCCGCAATGGCGGCACAGGTGGTCATCATGATGGGCCGAAAGCGCAGGCTGCAGGCGTGCGCGATGGCGGCCCGCGGGTCCATCCCCAGAGTGCGCTCGGCCTCGAGCGCAAAATCCACCATCATGATGGCGTTCTTCTTGACGATGCCGATCAGCAGCAGGATACCCAAGAAGGCGATGAGACTGAATTCAGTGCCGGTGGCCATCAGCGCCAGCAGCGCGCCCACCCCGGCGGACGGCAGCGTGGAGAGAATGGTCAGCGGTTGGCTGTAGCTTTCATACAGCACGCCCAGCACCACGTAGATCGCGATCAGCGCGGCCACCAGCATCAGCGGCGTATTGCTGTTGCTCTGTTGAAACAGGCGGGCTGTTCCATAGGTTCCGCCGCGAATGCTGATGGGCACGTGGATGTCGTTCATCTTGCGGTTGATCGCGGCGAGCGCGACATCCAGCGATTCTCCCACCGGTAAATTGAATGCGATGGCCGTCGACACTGAGGTGCCGGTGTGATTCACGCTCACCGGCGTCGTGCCGGTGGTGAAGTGGCTGAACGCCGCAAACGGCACGACGGTTTCCTGGGCGACGCTGACGGCGGTGCCGGTGGATGTATTGCCGCGGCCGGCGTTCGCCAGAGAATTCGCGGCCAGATTGCGTGCCGCATCCTGGGCGACCGCGGCGCTGGATGAACTCGTCGACGACGCCTTTGACGCCGTGGGCGATGCCGATTTGAGCGAGACGGTGCCGGCGACCGCCTGCGTGGCCTGTGTCCCCGTGACGGCGGCGCCGGAGGTGCTTACGTACAATTCCTTGAGCACTTCCGGGTTCTGCCAGAACTCGGGCGCCACTTCCATGACCACGTGGTACTGCTGCGGGCTGAACGGGTTGTAGATATTCGACACCTGCGCCTGAGCGAACGCGTCACCCAGCGCATTGTCGATCTGAACTTCCGTGAGCCCGAGCTTCGAGGCGCTGTCGCGGTCCACGATCAGGTCGGCCTCGAGGCCGCCCGGCTGCATGTCCGTGTCCACATCGGTGATTTCCGGCATATCCTGCAATGCCGTCCGAAGCTTCTGCGACCAGCTACGCAACTCCGTCAAGTCGTCGCCGAGCAGCGTCCATTGGTACTGCGAGTTGGCCGATCGTCCGCCGCCGCCGCCGATGTCCTGTACGGCCTGCAGAAAGGTCGCAACCCCCGTGACTTTGTTCAACTTCGGCCGCAATCGGGCGATCACCTGATCCGCGGCGATCCGGCGCACCGCAAGCGGCTTGAGCGCGATGGTGACGTTGGCGTTCGCGCCGCCGCCGCCGAAGGGCCCGAAGCCGCCGCCTCCCACCGAGCCTGTCACCGTATTGACCGCGGGATCGGCCTTGATGATGGCCGCGACCTCCTGCAGCTTGCGCTTCATCATTTGAAACGAGCTCTGCGCATCGCCGCGAATGCCTCCCTGCAGCTGGCCGGTATCCTGTTGCGGGAAAAATCCCTTGGGTATCGCGATGTACAGATAAACATTGAGTCCAATGGTCGCGCACAGCAGCAGCAGCATGGCGCGCGGATGATGCAAGGCCCAGTCGAGGGATCTTTCGTAGCCGCGGCGCAGGCGCCCGAAACTGCGCTCGAATGCCTGCCCGAAGCGGGAGGGTTTGCGCATGTTTTCGCGCTCGAGCAGCAGCGAACACATCATGGGCGTCGTCGTCAGGGAAATCACCAGAGAGATGAGGATGGATACCGACAAGGTGACGGTGAACTCGCGGAATATCCGCCCGACGATGCCTCCCGCAAACATGAAGGGGATGAACACCGCGACCAACGACAGACTCATGGACACGACGGTGAAGCCCACTTCGCGGGCGCCCAGCAGGGCGGCGCTCATGCGCGACATGCCCGCTTCGATATGGCGCGTGGTATTTTCCATGACGACGATGGCGTCATCCACCACGAAGCCGGTGGCCACGGTGAGCGCCATCAGGGAAAAATTGTCGAGGGTATAGCCGAGCAGATACATCGCGCCGAAAGTTCCGATCAACGACACCGGCACGACCAGGGCGGGAATCAGCGCCGCGCGATAGCTGTTCAGAAAGATGTACACCACCAGGATGACGAACGCCACGGCCAATATCAGAGTCTGCTCGACCTGGCGCAGCGAGGCGCGAATCGTGATGGAGCGGTCGAAGGTGACCACCAGATCGATCTTCGAGTCGATCGAACTCTTGAGGAGGGGAAGTTCAGCCTTGACGGCATCGATCATTTCAATGACGTTGGCGCCGGGCTGCTGAAAAACCGTGACGAACACGGCGGGTTTGCCGTTGTAGAGGCCATAGGTGCGGATGTTCTCGGTCGCGCCATCCTGCATGTCCAGGACTCTGGCCACATCGCCGAGCCGTACCGTTGCGCCGTTGCGGTTCGCGATGATCAGATTGCGGTAGGGTCCCGCCTCGCGGGCATTGTCATTGGTGTAGATCTGATAATGCAGCCGGTCGGACTCGATCGCGCCCTTGGGCGCATTGGCGTTGGCATTGGAGATGGCGGCGCGGACATCCTGCAGACCGATGCCGTACTTGGACAGCGACAGCGGGTTGATCTCGACCCGCACGGCGGGCAGCGCGCTGCCGTTGACGTTCACCCCGCCGACGCCCGGAAGCTGGGACAGGCGCTGCAAGATCACGGCGTCCGCTGCATCGTAGATCTGGCCCTGCGTGAGCACGTCCGAAGTCATGGCGATGGCCATGACCGGAAACAAGGAGCTGTTGAGCTTGCGGTAGGTGGGGTTGCGCGTCAGCGAGCTGGGCAGGTCGGCATGCGCGGCGACGATGGCCGCCTGCACGTCGCGCGCCGCGCCGTCGATGTCGCGGTCGACCCCGAAAGTCAGTTGAACGTTCGAGGTGCCCACGCCGCTCGTGGAGGTCATGTCGTCGACGTCGGCGATCGCGCCGAGATGCCGCTCCAGCGGAGTGGCCACCGTGCTCGCCATGACCTCGGGGCTGGCTCCGGGCAGCTGCGCCGAAACGAAGATCGCCGGCACATCGATCCGCGGCAGCGGCGCCACGGGCAGCAGCATGAAGGCTGCGGCGCCGCACAGCGCGACGCCGGCCGTCAGCAGTATGGTCGCCACCGGTCTATGAATGAAAGGAGCGGAAATGTTCACGCGGAACCGTCCGCCGCCAATGCGCCGCCCGCGGCGGCGCGCGCGGGCCGGCGCAGGCGGGACGCCAGGCGGTCGAACGCCAGATAGATCACCGGGGTCGTGAACAAGGTCAGCACCTGGCTCACCAAGAGGCCGCCCACGATGCTGACGCCGAGCGGGTGGCGCAGTTCGGAGCCCGTGCCCGTACCGAACATGAGCGGCAAGGCGCCGAATATCGCGGCAACCGTCGTCATGAGTATGGGTCGAAAGCGCAGCAGGCAGGCTTTGTAAATAGCCTCACGCGGCGCAAGGCCCTCATCGCGCTGCGCCACGACCGCAAAGTCGATCATCAGAATCGCGTTCTTCTTCACGATGCCGATGAGCAGGATGATGCCGATCAGCGCAATGATGGTCAGATCGTCCCCGGCCAGCATCAGGGCGAGCAGCGCGCCGATGCCGGCCGACGGCAGCGTCGATAGAATCGTGATGGGATGGATGAAGCTCTCGTATAGAACGCCGAGAACGATGTACATGACGAGCACGGCGGCCACCAGCAACAGAAGCTCGTTGGTCAAGTTGCTGCGGAAGGCGAGCGCCGCTCCCTGGAAGGTCGTTCGAATGCTGTTCGGCAACCCGGCGGCGCGTTCGGCATGCTCGATGGCCGAAACGGCGGCGCCGAGCGAAGCGTTCTCGCTCAAGTTGAAGGATACGGTGGTCGCCGGAAATTGCGCCAGGTGATTGATGAGAAGCGGCCGAGTTTCCACATCCACTTTGGCGATCGCGGACAGCGGTACCTGACCGCCGCCCGCCGACGGTACGTAGATGGACGCGAGCGAGTCCACGGACCGGTAGTAGGCCGGATCCGCCTCCATGATGACGCGATACTGATTCGACTGAGTGAAGATCGTGGACACGATGCGCTGGCCGAATGCGTCGTACAAGGCGTTGTCGACGGTGCCCACGCTGATGCCGAGACGCGCCGCGCTGTCGCGGTCGATGGTGACGTAGGCCGCAAGGCCGTTGTCTTCCTGGTTGCTGACGACGTCCGCGAGCTCGGGCTGCTGACGAAGCGCCGCCAGCAGCTGGGGAGTCCACGTGGACAACACCGCGGCGTCCGCGCTTTCCAGCGTGAATTGGTATTGGGTGCGGCTCACCGTGTTGTCGAGGGTAAGATCCTGCACCGGTTGCATGTACAGCGTGATGCCCGCGATGTCGGCCGTTTCGGCCCGCAGCCGGCGGATGGCATCGGCGACGTTCGTGCTGCGTTCGCCCCGCGGCTTCAAATTGATCAGGAAGCGGCCGCTGTTCAGGGTGACATTGTTGCCGTCGACACCGATGAAGGAGGACAGGCTGAGCACATCCGGATCCTCGAGTATCGCGGCCGCGAGCGCTTGTTGCCGATCGGCCATGGCGGCGTAGGAAATCGACTCGGTCGCCTCGGAGACGCCCTGAATCAATCCGGTGTCCTGTGCGGGAAAGAAGCCCTTCGGAATCAGAATATAGAGAATCGCAGTCAGCGCCAGGGTGGCCATCGCGACATACAGGGTCAACCGCTGATGATCGAGCACCCAGGTGAGCCTCCGGCCGTACCACTCGACCACGGCGCTGAACCACCGTCCCGACTCGAGCTGCGCGTGTTCGCCCGGCGGCCGTTGTTTCAGGAGCTTGGCGCACATCATCGGCACGAGGGTCAGGGACACCACGGCCGAAATGAGAATCGTGACGGCCAGCGTAACCGCGAATTCGCGGAACAAACGCCCGACCACATCCTGCATGAAGAGCAGCGGAATGAGCACCGCGATCAGCGACACCGTCAGCGATATGATGGTGAAGCCGATCTGTCCGGCACCCTTCAGCGCCGCTTCGAGCGGCGTCTCCCCGAGCTCGATGTAGCGCGAGATGTTTTCGATCATCACGATGGCGTCGTCGACGACGAAACCCGTCGCGATGGTCAACGCCATCAACGATAGATTATTGAGGCTGAAATTCGCCAGATACATCACCGCAAAGGTGCCGATGAGCGACAGCGGCACCGAAAGGCTGGGGATGATGGTGGCCGGAACATTGCGCAGGAACACGTAGATCACCAGCACGACCAGCACGACGGCGAGCACGAGTTCGAATTCGACGTCGGCGACCGAGGCTCTGATGGTCGTCGTTCGATCGGTGAGGATGGCCAGATCGACTCCCGCGGGCAGCGCGGCCTGCAGCGAAGGCAAGAGATCGTGGATTCGGTTGACGACGTCGACGACGTTGGCGCCCGGCTGGCGCTGCACGTTGAGGATCAAGGCCGGGACCCTGTTCATCCAGCCGCCGAGCTTGGCGTTCTCCGCGCCCGAGACCAATTCGGCCACATCCTTGAGCCTGACCGGGGCGCCGTTCTTGTAGGCCACCACGACGCTGCCGTAGTCCTCCGCGTTGCGGATCTGATCGTTGGTATTGACCGTGTAGGCGACGCTGGGGCCGTCCAGCGTGCCCTTCGGACCGTTCTGGTTGGCGTTGTTGATGGTGGTGCGCAGATCGTCGAGATTCAATCCGTAGGCCGCCAAGGCGCGCGGGTTCGCCACCACGCGGACCGCCGGCCGCTGGCCGCCGCTGATGCTGACGACACCGACCCCCTTGATCTGCGAGATCTTTTGCGCAATGCGCGTATCAGCCATGTCCTCCACTTCGGTGAGCGGCATCACTTTCGAGGTGAGCCCCAGGATCAGCACCGGCGCGTCGGCGGGATTGACCTTGGCATAGATCGGCGGCGCGGGCAGATCCTGCGGCAGCAGGTTTTGCGCGGCGCTGATGGCCGCTTGCACCTGCTGTTCAGCCACGTCGATGGCGAGGGTCAGATTGAACTGCAGGGTGATCACCGACGCGCCGGCCGAACTCGTCGAGGACATTTGACTGAGGCCCGGCATCTGGCCGAATTGCTTCTCCAGCGGCGCGGTGATGGCCGATGTGATGACCTCGGGGCTGGCGCCGGGGTAGAACGTCTGCACCTGGATCGTGGGGTAGGCCACTTCGGGAAGCGCCGACAAGGGCAGCTGCAGGTAGGCGATCGCGCCGACGATCAATATTGCAACCATCAGCAGGGTGGTTGCGACCGGACGCAGGATGAATATGCGCGACGGATTCATACGGGCGCGGCCGCGGAAGCGGCTGCAAGTGCGGCGTGGGCGGTTAGCGTGTCCGCGATCGACATCATGGCGATGGTTTGGGGCGGTTTCGCGGGCGGTGAGGGCCGGGCGAACCCGGAGCGCCGGGCTGTGCATTGCCGGGCGGCTGCGCGGTGGCCGCGGGCGCCGCCGTGCCCGGCAGCTGCACCTCCGCGCCATCGCGCAGGCGGTCGCCGCCCTCCGTCACCACGACTTCGCCTGCGCGGAGGCCTTGGGCGACGGCGACGCGCTCGCCGTCGACCACACCGAGGGTCACCGGACGCACTTTGACCGTCCGGTCGGAATTCACGACGTAGACAAAAGTGCTCACCACCCCGTTGGGCGCACCGCGGCGCACCGCCGAGTTGGGCATGATGACTTGATTCTGCAGCAGCTCTTGGAGCAGCTGAATGTTGACGAACTGGTTCGGAAACAGCAGGCCGTCGGCATTCTCGAATTGCGCGCGCAGCTTGACCGTCCCGGTCGTGATGTCAATTTCATTGTCCACGGTGAGCAGCTTCCCGACCGCGAGCTTGGCGCTGTTGGTGCGATCGTAGGCCTCCACGGTCATCGGGGCGCCGTGCAAGCGCCGCATCAGCGCCGATACATAGTCCTCGGGGATGGAAAAGATGACGGTGATGGGCTGCACCTGGTTGATCACGACGATGCCGTTCGTATCGCCCGGTGTGACGTAGTTGCCCTGATCGACTTGGCGCAATCCGACGCGGCCGGTGACCGGCGAGACGATGTGCGTGTACAAGAGATTGACCCGCGCGGTTTTCACCTGCCCCTCGTCCGATTGAACCGTGCCGGTGTCTTGGTCCACCAATGCCCGCTGGGTGTCGAGCTGCTGTTGGGCGATCGAGTCCTCCTTGACCAAGCCTTCATAGCGTCTCAGATCCAGCTTCGCATCCGCCAGCAGCGCCTGGTCGCGGCGTAAATTTCCCTCCATTTGCTGCAGGGCCGCTTCGTAAGGGCGGGGATCGATCTGTGCCACAGAGTCGCCCTGGTGCACGAGCTGCCCCTCCGTGAACAAGATCTTTTGCATGATTCCGCTGATTTGCGTCCTGACGGTCACGGTGGCGAGCGGCGTGACCGTGCCCAACGCGGGAATGCGCAGTTGGATATCGCCGGATGTGACGGTCGCCACCGACACGGCTACCGGCCCGCTCGGCCCGCCCCGCCCGGGACCTCCCGCCGCCGGCACCGGTTGCTTGTGCTGGATATATCGGACCAGCGCAACCAACAGCAGCAAGGCGACGACCACGACCAGCAAGGCCACCCAGTGGCGACGGATGAACGCCAGGGGTCCGCGCTCGGGTGCCGGAGTCGTTACATCGTCTTGGTCTTGGATCACTAATTCACCGCATGCACCCACGCCCGGGCCAACCGAGGACGTACGGGCGATTCCTGAGACTATGACTAGATTACACGGAGGGCGGCCACCCTCGGCAGTTTCGCATGCGCGAGTGTCGGTTTCTCATCACGATTGTTACGAAATGTAAAGACATTGACACGCAAAGTCGTCCCCGCCCGAGGGTGGGGTCGCGTAGCGGCCCGTACCCGTGCAAAATGAGGCTCGGAGCGCAGATGGGATACGGGTAAAGGAGCTTTGATGAAACCATTGAATTGCGCCGCTTTGGCGGCGGTGCTTGCGTTGAGTATTGGCGCGCCTGCGCGAAGTGCGCCCGCGTGGGTCGAAGGCGTCAACTATTTCTTGATCCAGCCGGCGCGGGCGACGTCGATGCCGGCCGGTAAGGTCGAGGTCACCGAGGTGTTCTCGTACGCCTGTCCGGCGTGCAATTTATTCGTGCCCACCATGCACAAGTTGAAGGCGAGTCTGCCGCCGAATGCGGTGTTCGATTTCCTGCCTGCGTCCTTCAATCCCAGCGAGGACTGGCCCATGTTTCAGCTCGCGTACCTGACCGCCCAGACACTCGGTGTCGCGGACCAGACCCACGATGCGATGTTCAACGCGGTCTGGCAAAGCGGCGAGCTCGCCGTGATCGATCCTGCGACCCGGGGCATCAAGAGCCGGCTGCCGACCATCGAAGATGCCGCAAAGTTCTACAAGGCCAATGCCGGCGTGCCCATCGACAAATTCCTCGAGACCTCGAAGAGTTTCGCGGTGGACAACAAGGTGCGCGCCGCCGAGGATTTGATCCAGAGGTATCGCGTCGATCGCACGCCGACCATTGTCGTGAACGGCAAGTATCGACTGCAGACTGAATCGGCCGGCGGCAACGACCAGCTGGTCGAGCTCGTGAAATGGTTGGTCGCGAAGGAGACCAAGTAGGGTTGGAGCCCGCCGGCGGCGCCGCGTCGCGCGCGTGCCGTACCCCATGAACAAGCTGTTCCTCTACCACCCCAGAATCTGGATCGCCGCGGCGGCCGGGACCGCGGCTTTTTTCTTGCTTCCGATTCAGGCGTCGACCTTGAGCCGGGTGCTCGTCGCCTGGAATTGCGGCGTCGATCTGTATCTGATCTTGATCTACTGGTGGATGAAGAGCTTGAACGCCGTGCAGATTTGCCAGCGGTACATAGAGGAAGACGAGACCGCCCCATTCATTCTCGCCGCCGTCACCCTTGCCGCATTGTTGAGCGTGGTGGCGATCGTCGAGCCGCTGACCGCCGTGAAGCAAGTATCGGGCGGTGCGCGGGCTGCGCACTTCGCGCTTGCCGCGCTGACCTTGATCAACTCGTGGCTGTTGGTTCCGACCATGTTCACGACCTGCTACGCCGATATGTTCTACAGCGCTCCGGAGAATGAGCGTCCGCTGTCGTTCCCCAAAACGCCCATGCCCGTATTCTGGGACTTTGCCTATTTTTCCTTCACCATTGCAGCGGCGTGCCAAACGTCGGACGTGTCCACGACCCAGCGCTCGATTCGCAAGGTGGTCATTGCCCACACGCTGGTTTCATTTTTCTTCAACGCCTCGATTCTCGGGTTTGCGATCAACGTCACGGCGGGACTCATCTCCGGAAATTGAAGCTCCCCGGTAACGTCACCACGTGACCGGCGCCGCAGGCTCCACGGCCGGCATCAGCGCGTCGAGACGCGGCGGATCGGCGCCGCTTACGTAGGCGAGCGCGACAATGTGCTCGAAGATGTGCTGCACGTAGCCGCGAGTCTCGGCGTAGGGGATATTGTCGATCCAAATGTCGGCATCCATCGAATTGGGAGGCAGCCAGCGGGCGACCGTCGCCGCGCCGGCATTGTAGGCGGCGAGGCTCACATCGAGGCGGCCCGCGTAGCGGTTGAGCAATTCGCGGAGGTAGGCCGCGCCGAGCGGTACCGCCACGGCCGGATCGAACAAGGCGTCCCTGTGGGGCGAGGGCAGGTGCCACCGTCGCGCGACGGCCGCGGCGGTGGCCGGCAGCATCTGCATGAGGCCGCGCGCATCCGCGCGCGACACCGCGTCTTTGCGATACAAGCTCTCCTGGCGCATGACGCCCAATATCCAGTCCGCGGGTACGCCCGCAAGTTCGCTGGCCGCGGCGACCTCGTCCGGATACGGCCGCGGATAACGCAGCGGGAGATCGTCCCATTCGCCGGCCTGCGCCAGGGTGGTGATGGACTCGGCATACCAACCCCAGCGCGCGGCCAGATGCGCGGCCTGAACCTTGACGGCGGGTTCGGCTCCGCCCAGCACCGTCGTCCACTCGAGGGCGGCTTCATCCGCCATGTCGCAGGCGAATAGTTCGTGCGCCCGGATCAGGCCGGCTTCGGCTGCGATTGCGGTCTGCGCCTTGGTGTCGTCCCGTGACGGCCGCACATTCAAGTTGTAGCGTCGATGCAGGCGGTCCGCCGCGAGGTAGCCGTAGTAGTCCCGCATGCCGGCGATTTCGTCGAACAGCGGCACCGCGGCATCCGCACCGGCGACGGCAGCCACTGCGCGCGCGCGCCAGTAGCGCCAGCGAGGCTGCGTCGAGAGACTGGCGGGCATGTGCTCGATTTGTTTGAGCGCCCCGCCGTAGTCGCCCATCCACAACGCGGCGCGCGCGTGCCATTCCTCAACCTGGCTGTCGACTGCGTCCGGCGTCAAGCCATCGAACGCGGCGAGAGCTCTGGGATCATGGTCGTAGGCTGCGCCGAGCGCGGCCGCGCGCTTGAGCCGAGCTTGCAATGCGGGCGTCAAGCCATCGCGGGCGAGAAGCGCGGGCAGCAGGTTCGACGCGCCGGTGGAATCGGTGTGAGCAAGCTTCTCGAAGCCGGCGGCAAGCGCGTCGGGTTCCACGGATAGGGCGGGGTGAGTGGCCAGCACGGTCAGCGCCGCCTTGGGCGCCTCCAGCAGGTCGGACCATTGGAGGAGTGCCGCGGCGCGCGCGATGGGCACGTCGCCCATGGATTCACGCGCCAGGCGCGGGTTGTCTACGCTAAGCGCTGCGCGCACCCGACTCTCCGCCAGCGCCGGCGTCACCAGATTCTGCTGCCGGAGCCACGCAAACACATCGTTGCATTCGGCCGGCTGCTTCTGAGGCAGGCTCCAGCGCGCGATCGCCGCCAGCCCAAGGCCTTCGGTGTCGCCGGTGGCGAGCCGACCTTCGAGCCGGTCGCAGACCAGCGAAGGATCGGCGACATCGGCAGAGCGCGGCAGAAACCAGTCCCAGCGGCGGCGCTGCGCAAGGCTCGCCAACCAATCGCGCCTTAGCGCGCGCGTGACCGGTTGACCCGCATGGGTTTGCATGAACTGATCGACTGCCGCGTCCAGACCCTCGTCGGGCTTTTTGATCAGATCGCGCCGGAATCTGGCCGCAACGAGATAGCCGTGGATTGCGTAGGCCTCGAGCGCGCGGGAATCCGGCGTTTCCGGCAGGTTCAGGCGAATGCGTTGCATGGCCGCGACGAATTCCTGACGGGCGCCGTTCGGATCGGCGGCGGGGGCCGCGGGGCCGGCGGCTGAAGCGGACTGCACGCAGAGCATGGAGAGCGACAGGGCCTGCAGCCAATTTGAGTGGATCAACATCGGTGCATTTTACGGACTCACCGCGAGCGGTGCGATTCGCACTGCATTCGGCGCGCCCACGTGGTTGAATAGCGGTGTATGAAATCCAAAGTCGTCGCGATTCTCGAGACGCGCACCGGAGCGCGTTTGGGGGAAATGATCGAGCGCCGAGGCTGGATACCCATGCTGGCACCGGCGCTCGAAGAGGTGCCGGATGTCGAGCCCCAAGCCGTGGCCTCGCTGCTGGCGCAATGGCGAACCGATCCCTTCAAGATCGTCATTTTTCAAACCGGGGTGGGTACTCGAGCCTTGTTTCAGGCCACCGATGCGGCGGGGCTCACGGGCGAACTGCTGCAGCGCTTGAATTCTTCCGTGGTCGTGGTCCGCGGACCGAAACCTGTCGGGGAACTGAACGCGCGCCGGGTGCGCATCGACATACGCGCGGTCACTCCGTTCACCACCGAAATGGTCTTGGCAGCGATGTCGGAGATACCCGTGCACGCCGAGCGAGTGTTGGTGCAGCGCTACGGCGCGGCGAACCAACTGCTGCGCGAGGCGCTGGAAAAGCGCGGCGCCGGCGTGCACGAGATCGCGACCTATCGGTGGGCATTGCCGGCGGACATACAGCCGCTCAACCGGCTTCTGGAAGCACTGGCGGGCTCGGGCGTCGACGCCGTGGTGTTCACCAGCGCGGTGCAGATTCACAATCTCTACGCGGTCGCGGAAAAGGCCGGCCGGGCTTCGGATCTCGCGAACCAACTGAATCGCTTGGTCGTCGCGTCCATCGGACCGGTGTGCTCGCGTGCGCTGCGGGAACATGGAGTGACGCCGTCGTTCGAAGCGGACCCGCCCAAGCTGGGACCGCTGGTCGCGGCTCTCGATGGAGCTTTGTCGGTGACCCGCTGACGGCGATTTGCGCGGTCGGCTGACGGCGCGCGCAGCCATGCTCCCCGGCTAGTTCGCTCCGCCCACCGCCGGCGAGTCGCTGGCGGGAAAGGATTCGTCCAGCGCTTCGTCCAATAGTTCGTCGATATGCTGCTTGTCGGTCCCTTGCGCATGCGTCGACCCCTGCGGGTGCTTTTCCAAATACGCTTTTGCGTACGAGCACGCCGGATTTACCGACCAACCCGCCGCGCTCGCGGCGCTCAAGGCCGCTTCCATCAACAGCGCGGCGATGCCGCGGCCGCCGATTGCCGGCGGAACCTGCGTATGGGTAATGGTCATGACCCCGTCGGCCAGCGTGTAGTCGAGTTCGGCGTGGCTCCCGTCCACTTCCGTGGTGAACCGGTGTGCGCCGGTGTCGTGGTGAATGGTGCTCATTTCTCTCAGTGCTCGGGAGGATGCTCTCCGGGTCTCGGTGCCTGCCTGGGTTCAGGCCGTGGCGGCTCAGGGCGCGGAGGCGTGCTCTGCCGCGGCGGTTGAGCTTGCTCCGGCGGACGCCGCTGTTCAACCTGGGGACGCTGCTGCTCGACCGGGGGTCGATACTGCGGTTGGGCGGGCGCGCGCTGTTGCTCGACCGGGGGCCGATACTGCGGTTGGGCGGGCGAGCGCTGTTGTTCGACCGGGGGCCGATATTGCGGTTGGGCGGGCGAGCGCTGTTGTTCGACCGGGGGCCGATACTGCGGCTGGGCCGGGGGACGCTGCTGCTCGACCGGTGGGCGCCGCTGCTGCTCTTGCTGCACAGGCGGGCGCTGCTGAGGCACGCGCGTCTCTGACTGCGCGCCTCGGGGCTGGGTCTCGGTTCGCGACTGAGGTTGAGGTTGGGAGTGAACCACGCTCGTGCTGCCTCCCCTTGCCGGCACCACCCCGGCGCCAGAGAATGCTCCGGGCCGTGGCGTCGCCGCAATCGGCGGGCGGCCCTGATTCTGGCTGGCGTGCAGCGCCGGGTTGGTGCGCGCCGTCTGGTCGTGCTGGCGTTGCACCGGTGTGACGGGGATGTGTCGCTCACGGGTCGCCGCTTCTTCCACCGAGGTTGGCCGGGCTGGAACGCCGCCATTGCCGCCGTTGTAGCTGACCCGGTTCACGGTGACGTTATTGATCACGGTCTTGTTGTAGACATTGGTGATGTTCGTGTTGGATATGTTGTTCACTGAGCGGTTGTAGTACATACGGCCGCCTTCCCAGTAGCCGCCTTCGTAACCCCTACCACCGTAGCCGTAGCCGTAATTAACCCCACCGTAGAACCCAACGTGCGGGCCCCAGTAGCCGAGATGCCAGATAAATAAGCCGCCTTCCGCACCCCAATAACCTGGGGTCCACAGGTACTCCGGCTGTGGGGCAAGCACCCACGTGCCCGGCACCCAGTAATAGTCTTGGTCATCGTCGCTCCACGCCCAATAACCCGGGGTCCAAATGTATCCTTCGCCGGGAATCGGCGGTTGATCGTAGACCGGCAGTTCGGGCGGTGGAACGCCGACTGAAATACCCACCGACACTTGCGCCATGGACAGAGCGGGCAGTGCCAGCAAAAGCAGCGTCGGAAATATGAACCGGCTCAAGGCTTTGAGTAGCATTTTTCTGCTCCGGATTCGAGCGTGGGAGACCGCCGTGATCGGGAAAGTTCTTTAGGTGAAAGCCACTATACAGAGCGTCCAGCCCCCCTTCATCAGTGGCCCTCCGCCGTCCTTGTAGGATAACACCGACGACTTGCGCAGCGGTTGAGCGGCCGCCTTGTTTGGCCCCTTCGACACCCATCCGCCGGCCGAGGAATGCTCACTGGCCCAGAGCGCAGGGCCAGAGGGGAGAGGTAGCGTCAAGGCAACTGCTTCTTCGTTGCCTTGACGCGACCTCTCCCCTCTGACCCCGCGCTGGGAGCCTTAGTTGAGGTCCTAACTTTAAGGGGGGCTAATGCGCCGCTTGTTTGGCGGCGGCGGGTTGAACGGTGCTGGCCTGCGCGGCTGGTTGCGCAGCCAAGCGCCGCAGCGCCTCACGCGGCAACTCGTCGAGGCCGGCGTCGCCGTCGCGTTTGATTTGGGCGGTGAGCTTGTCGCGCATGCGCTTGGTCCAGAATTTCGCGATGTGATTGGCGATGCCGGCGATGGCGTCCTCGCGCTCAGGCTCTGCGCCGAAGAAGTGGCCGATGTCGTTCGCCATCTTGACGAGATGCTCCGACGTGCCGTGTCCTTCGCTGCCGTGTCCGGCGCCGGCTGAATCTTTGCCGGCGACCGCATCATTGCTCATGGGTCCATTCATCCTATTTGTCGACGAACATGACATCGGCGCTCTTCAGCAGGGTTTCCTGGGTCTCGCTGAACTCGCGGAAGCGCTTCTGCCACTCGGAGGGCTGGCTCACCCGGACGGCCTGCACGGCGGTCACCTTGTACTCGGGGCAATTCGTGGCCCAGTCGGAATTATCCGTGGTGATCACATTGGCTCCGGATTCGGGAAAATGAAAAGTCGTATAGACCACGCCGGGCTGAACCCGCTCGGTCACCCGGGCGCGCAGCACCGTGTCGCCGGCGCGGCTCTCGATGCCCACCCAGTCCCCTTCGGCAATGCCGCGGTCCTCCGCATCCTGCGGATGGATCTCCAGACGATCTTCGTCATGCCACGCATTGTTCTCCGTGCGCCGGGTCTGCGCACCCACGTTGTACTGGCTCAAGATGCGTCCGGTCGTCAGGATCAGGGGGTAGCGAGCGTTGACTTTCTCCGAGGTGGGCACGTACTCGGTCACCAAGAATTTGCCCTTGCCCCGCACGAACTCGCCGATGTGCATGGTCGGCGTGCCCTCGGGGTGCTCGGCATTGCACGGCCACTGGATGCTGCCGAGCTCATCGATGCGGTCGAAGCTCACGCCCGTGAAGGTCGGGGTCAGGCGTGCGATCTCATCCATGATCTCGGAGGGATGCGTGTAATTCATCGGGTAGCCGACGGCGTTCGAGAGCAACTGAGTGATCTCCCAATCCGCGTAGCCGGACTTCGGCTTCATCACTTTGCGAACCCGTGAAATGCGCCGCTCGGCGTTGGTGAAGGTGCCGTCCTTCTCCAAGAAGGACGAGCCGGGCAGGAACACATGAGCGAACTTCGCGGACTCGTTCAAGAACAAGTCCTGCACGATGATGCACTCCATCGAGGTCAGGGCCGCGGTGACGTGCTGAGTGTTGGGGTCGGACTGTGCGATGTCCTCGCCCTCGATGTACAGGCCCTTGAACTCGCCGTCGAGCGCGGCCTCGAACATGTTAGGAATGCGCAGGCCAGGTTCGCCGAGCAGCTTCATGCCCCAGGCATCCTCGAACAGGGCGCGCACCGAGTCATCCGAGACATGCCGATAACCAGGGAATTCGTGCGGGAAGGAGCCCATGTCGCAGGAGCCCTGCACATTGTTCTGGCCGCGCAGGGGGTTCACACCCACGCCTTCTCTGCCGACATTGCCGGTGGCCATGGCGAGATTCGCAATGCCCATCACCATGGTGGAACCCTGGCTGTGCTCGGTGACGCCGAGGCCGTAATAGATGGCGCCGTTGCCGCCGGTGGCGTACAGGCGGGCGGCGGCGCGCACATCGGCGGCCGGCACCCCCGTCACCGCTTCCATCGCTTCCGGAGAGTTTCTCTCCTGGGCAACGAAGTTGCGCCACTTCTCGAAGGAAGGCATTTCGCAGCGCGCGCGCACGAAGTCCTCTTTGACCAAGCCTTCGGCGACGATGACGTGGGCCAGGGAGTTGATGAGCGCCACATTGGTGCCGGGCCGGAGCTTCAAGTGCTGCTCGGCCTCGATGTGCGGCGTGCGCACGAGATCGATGCGCCGCGGGTCGGCGACGATCAGCTTCGCCCCCTGGCGCAGGCGCCGCTTCATCTGCGATGCGAACACCGGATGGCCGTCGGTGGGATTCGCACCGATCACGAAGATGAC